>JAWKIR010000003.1:300000-600000 GCA_041394245.1 Acidimicrobiales bacterium | reverse complement strand
AGATCACGAGCGCCGCCGTCGTGATCGCAACCGGCGCCTGCGGCACGCCCCACATCCCGGCCTTCGCCGCCGACTTCCCGACCGGGACCCGTCACCTGGCGCCGATCCACTATCGCAACCCCAGCGAGGTCGAGGGGCCGGTCCTCGTCGTCGGTGCGTCGGCGTCGGGCTCCCAGATCGCCGACGAGCTCGCCCGGGCGGGTCACGAGGTGACCCTCGCCGTGAGCAACCACGTCCGGCTGCCGCGCCGATACCGAGGCATGGACATCCACTGGTGGCTCGAGCGGATCGGCGTCCTCGACGAGCGCATCTCCGAGGTCGAGGACCCGCGCAAGGCACGCCGGACTCCCTCGCTACAACTCGTCGGTTCACCCGAGGGGAGAGATCTCGGACTCAACGAACTCCGTAGCGCCGGAGTGCAGATCGTCGGGCGTCTGGCCGGCATCGCCGGCACGGCGCTGCAGTTCTCGGGCTCGCTCGCCAACGTCGTCCACAGCGCCGACCTGAAGCAGGATCGGCTGCTCGATCGATGCGACCAACATGCCGCCGTCGCCGGAATCTCGCGCGAGCTGGCTGCACCGAGCCGACCCGACCGCACGCTCGTCGACGAACCCGTCCTCGCGCTGCCCGCCGACCGGTTCCGCACCGTCGTGTGGGCCACGGGATTCCGACCGGACTACCCGTATTTGCCGGTCGAGTTGCTCGATGCCAAGGGCGGGTTGCGTCATACCGAAGGTGTGACCGACCAGGCCGGTCTGTTCGTGCTCGGCACCGTCTTCAACCGACGCAGGAACTCGTCGTTCATCGACGGAGTAGGCCGCGACGCGACGGAACTGCACGCGGAGATCCGCGCCCACCTCGACGGGGTGGCCGTGGCCGTCCCTCGCTGATCAGTCGGTGCTCGGAGCAGGGGGGCGGTAGAAGATCGCGAGTTGTGCGACGGCCGCTCCCACACCGCCGACCGCGGCGATAAGCAGACCGGTGATGCCGTCGAAGTCGGGATCGGTCAAACCGAACTGGTAGTCGAGCGAGTACTGGCCGGGCCCGGTCGTGGCGATGCCGACCGCGACGACCGCGAGAATGAAGTTGTACTCCCAGCCCTCACCGACGATGAAGAAGCCCTTGTCGCGGTGCACGGTCCAGCCGGCGACGACCATGAGGGCCACCATCGCGGCCGCGGCCAGCGGGGTGAGGAGTCCGACGGCGAAGAGCAGACCGGCACCGACCTCGGTCGATGCCGCCAGATAGGCGTGGAACTTGCCGGGCCGCATGCCCATCGAGTCGAACCAGCGTCCGGTGCCGGCGATGCGACCGCCCTTGAAGAACTTGGCATAGCCGTGGGCGGCCAGTGTGACCCCGACGAGCACCCGGATCAGGCCGACGCCGAGACTGACCCGCTCGGCCCAGAACGGATAGTCCGGCGCGAAATCTGCAAGCAACATGTGCACCCCCCTTGTGGCAGCGCGAGTCTAGGGGTCATGGGCAGGCGCATGCGTTGCTCAGACCGGTTCGACCGCCGGTGTTCCACGGTGGAGGTGGGCGGCGCCGTCGTCGGGCCCGTTGCGCCCGGTGGTGGGAATGACATGCACCCGCATCCCGGCCGTGATGGCCGCCCGGATCGCGGCGTCGACGAAGCGTGCAGACTCGCTGCGACCGAGGGCAGGGGCGACGTGGAGGTCGGTCGGCGTGTCGCCCAACCACACCCGACGTTCGTCGGCAGGGTCGTCGTGGATCAAGAGCACGCCCGGTCGTCGGCTCCGGAGCGCGTCGAGCGTCTCCTCCATGCCGTCGACAGCCGCGTCGTGGGTGGCCAGGAAGCGGAACTCCCGGAGGAGGCCGACGGTGCGCGTGGCAACGGAGTCGGAGACCTGACGGACGGTCGCGGCCGCGAGTGCATCTACTCCTTCGTCGAGCTCGAGGACGACATTGCACGCGGGTCCGACCCGCGGGACGAGCGCGTCGGCGAGCATCTGGGCCCGACCGGGCTCGCCACTGACGACGACGAGGCGGGACTGAAGGCTCGAGACGCGCTCCTGCACGGCGTCGGCCAGCACGTCGTCGACGCCGTCGATCGCCTCCGTCTCGGTGCGGTGATCGGGGTGGAACGACACGACGTCGGCACCGTTGCCATCGACCACGACCACGAGGTGGGGTACGCGGCGCTGATCCCATTCGATCATCGGCGCGGCGTAGGGAAGGGTGTCGACCGTGGCGAGGTCCTGGCGGGGCGGTTCGAGGGCATGATCGACGACGGTGCTGCCGTCGGCGGCGGCGATGATGCCGATTGCTGCCGTTTCGGTCGGTTGCGGCAGGGCGAGGCGGGCGTCGATCGCCTCCAGCGCGCGCGTCGGTGCCTCATCGGCGACGAGCTGAGTGCGGAGCACCTGCCACCGCGTGGTGGTGTCGTGCTCGGCCTCGCGCAGGAGCGGGCGAGTCTGGAGGTAGACGGACACGTAGGGGCCGGGGCTCGCGTAGATCAGTGAGAGGCGATCCCTCGAGTCGAGGTGGGGGACGAAGTCGTGCGGGGTCGTCGGCGTTGGCATCGGTTCCTTTCGTGTGGGGTGTCCACTGCTTCCACCCTACGACCCGATGGCACGTTAGTCAAATTTGTTGACTGTTTTGCCTCTTGACTGTCAATGGGGCGTACTCTTCGGACATGGCCCTTCCCGAAACCGCCACCACGTCGCACACCGACCTCGACACTGCGATCGCGCAGCTGCAGACCGAGTTGAACCGCCAGGACCGGATCATCGCGGCCCAGCTCGGGATCGGAAGCGCCGAAGACGTCCAGATGCTGCGGCTGCTCGCCACGACCGGCCCGATGAGAATCGGTCAGATCGCCGACGTCCGGTCGGCGGGAAAGGCGACGGTCAGTGCCCGCGTCGACCGCCTCGAGCGCGACGGACTGGTGACCCGAGCGCGCGACGGTGTCGATCGTCGCGCCGTCACCGTCGCCCTCACCGCACTCGGTGAGTCGAAGGCGGAGGCCAGCCGCTCGACCCGACTGGACCGACTCCGGCCGCTCGGCGATGCGCACCACACCGCGGTGGTCAGCGAGATCGTCGCCGCGCTGCGCGGCGCCGACGCCTGAGCAGGTCGACGCCGGACGCGAAACGGGCGAGCCCCTGGAAGGAAGGGGCTCGCCCGCACGCCCCGACGACGGGGTTGGGGGATCGGATGTGGGTGGGTCAGCTCAGGGGAGCAGCACCGCATCGATGATGTGGACCGTGGCGTTGGCGGTGGTGACGTCCTGGCAGATGGTCGTCGCCACACCATTGACCATGACCGCGTCGCCGTCGGCGGCGAAGGTCAGCTCGGCACCGTTCACCGTGGTGGCCGAACCGGCGGCGACCAGATCGGCCGAGCTCAGCTGCTCACCGGCGATCACGTGGAACGTGAGGATGTCGGTCAGGAGATCGACGTCGGCGAGCACCGCATCGAGATCCTCGGCCGGGATGGCGGCGAAGGCGTCGTTGGTCGGAGCGAAGATCGTGAACGGACCATCACTGTTGAGCGTGTCGACCAGATCGGCCTCGACCACCGCACTCACCAACGTCGACAGCAACGGATTGTTCGACGCAGCCGTCGCAGCCGTGTCGTCGGCCATACCGGCGAACGAACCATCGCCCTCGGCCGGCACCGCCGCGCACGCAGGTCCGAACGCGCCGAGCATCTCGCTCATGTCGCTGCTCATGTCGCTGCTCATATCGCTGCTCATGTCGCCGGAGTCACTCGGCTGGACGGAATCGACGGGGTCGACGCCGGCGGTGTCGTCGCCGCAGGCGGCGAAGAGGAGTCCGCTCGCCGCGATCACCGCGCCGACCCGGAGAGGGGTTCGACGTCGGTTTCGAAGGGATGCCGTGGGAGTACGCATGGGGATGCTCTTTCTGTTGGGAGGGGATTCGGGGTGGAGAACGGTGCTCAGGCCTCGTCGACGAGGACGACGACGGTGTGGTGGCCCGACGCTCCGTTCGGAAGGGGTTCGGAGCGGTCGGCGGTCTGGATTGCTCCGTTTCGGTCGATCGCCCGGACCTGGATCGAGTGACGTCCGGGGGATGCGTCCCATCGGAACGACCACTGCCGCCAGGTCGTGTCGTTGACTTCGGTGGCGAGCTCGGTCGGCTGCCAATCGCCCTCGTCGATCCGCAGCTCGACATCGGCGACACCGATGGTCTGGGCCCAGGCGACACCACCGATGACGAAGGGGCCGGCCGGAATCCGGTCGAGGCCCCGCGGGCGATCGATCCGACTCTGCAGCTTGATCGGCGCCAGCGCGGCGTAGCCGCGGGGCACCCAGTAGTGATCGAAGTCGTCGAACGTGGTCAGCTCGATCTCGGTGAGCCACTTCGTCGCCGACGCGTAGCCGTAGATGCCGGGCACGATCAGCCGGGCCGGGAAGCCGTGTTCGAGCGGCAACGGCTCGCCGTTCATGCCGAAGGCGACCATCGCGTCCCGGCCGTCGAGTGCGGCGACGGGAAACCCGCACGTGTAGCCGTCGACCGAGCGACCCACGACCTGGTCGGCACCAGCGGCGACACCGGCCTCTGCCAACAGATCGTCGAGGCGCACCCCCATCCATCGCGCGGTACCGACGAGCTCGCCGCCGATCGTGTTGCTCACGCAGGTGAGGGTGATGTCGTGTTCCTCGACCCGACGACCGAGCAGGTCGTCGAAGGAGAGCCGCAGCGGCCGATCCACCATGCCGCCGACCCGCAACTCCCAGCCTTCGGCCGGAACCTGGGGAACGGTGAGCGCCGTGTCGATGCGGTAGAAGGAGGCGTTGGGCGTGAACAGCGACGCCGCGCCGTCGGCCTGCGCGCCGGCCGGGACCGGCGCCTCGGCGACATCGGGCACGGGGAGCCGGATCGCCGCTCGCGAGTCTGCGGCGCTGAACCGGGCCTCGAGCCTGCGGCCGGTGGCGACGAGCAGCGCAGCGGCGCCGGCGAGGACGCCGGTCTCGGCGAGGAAGCGGCGACGCTCGCTCGGGTGCCGGCGACCGGGCGCCGGGGGGACATCACCCACGTCGGGGCGCGATCGGCCGAGCCACCACAGGGCCGCGGCCGCCACCACCGCCCCCACGAGGCTGGGCAGCACCGACGTCGCCGTCGCCCCGGTGCGCGCACCCAGCGATGCCAGCGCGCCGAGCAGCCCGAACAGGCCGACACCGGCCAGCCCCAGACGGAGGTCGCGACGCAGACCCACCACGCCGACGAGCGCCGCGTAGATCGCGAGGATCGCCGCGATTCCCACCAGCAACGCGATCTTGTCGTTGGTCCCGAACCAGTCGATGGCAAGATCCTTCGCCCAGACGGGGACACGGTCGACGACTCGGTCACCGACGTCGAGCACCGGCGATCGAAGCGATGCTCCCAGGCCGGCGACCACCTCGGCCGCGCCGAGACCGGCGGATGCGCTGACCAGACCACCGAGCGCCGCCCGGGCGACACCTCCGGGGCCGGGCCGCCGGTAGATGGGGGCGTGCTGCATCGATGGGTCCATGACCCGGGTTCGGAGCCGGAGGTCTGCCGGATTGGACCGCCGAACCGCCCGCTCACCAATCCGGGCGCGCAACGGCTCCGAACGAACCACAATGAACGACGTGAACCCCTTCCGCGTGATCCGGTCATCGGCCGGGTCGGAGCCCCCGGCGACGACCGACGCGGCCGGCGAGGAGCTCCTACGGGCGGGGCGGGGCGACGAAGCCGCGTTCGGCCGTTTCTACGACCTCACCGCGTCGATGGTGCACGGTGTCGTGCGCAAGGTCGTGCGCGATCCGGCCATGGCCGAGGAGATCACGCAGGAGGTGTTCCTCGAGATCTGGCGGCTCGCCCCCCGCTACGAGGCAACGCGCGGATCCGCCAGGGGTTGGGCTGCCACGATCGCGCACCGTCGCGCCGTGGATCGAGTGCGCTCCGAGGAGTCGCGACGCCGCCGAGAGGACATCGACGGTCGGCGTGAGATCGCGGCATTCGACTCCGTGAGCGAGACGGTCGGCGACGAACTCGAAGGCCAACGCGTCGCAAAGGCGCTGGCCTCGCTGAGCGAGACACAACGCGAAGCCGTCGTCCTCGCCTACTACGGCGGCAACACCTACCGGGAGGTCGCGGTGTTGCTCGACGTTCCCGAGGGGACCGTGAAGACACGCATCCGCGACGGCCTCATCCGACTCCGTGACACGCTGGGAGTGACCACATGACATCCGACTTCCACCATCTCGCCGGCGCGTACGCCCTCGACGCCCTCGATTCCGACGAACGCGCCGCCTTCGAGGCCCACTACCCGCTCTGCGACATCTGTCGGGCCGATGTCATCGGCTACCGCGAGACGGCCCAACTGCTGGCATCGGCCGCAGCCGTCGAGCCACCGACCGCGCTCAAGGGGCGCGTCATGGCCGACATCGCGACCACGCGGCAGCTCCCGCCGATCGTCGCGCCACGCGTCGATGCGCTCGCTGAACGGCGCGAAGCCCGGAGCCGAGCACCGCGCCGTGCCGCTGCCCTCGCCGCGGTCGCGGCCGCACTGATCGCGATCGTCGGCATCGCGTCGCTCACGCTCCGCTCGGACCCGGGCGACCCGCTCGAAGCGGTGCTCGCTGCTCCCGATGCGATCGTTGCATCACTCAGCGGCGACGAGGTCGCGTTGCAGGTGGTCTGGTCGGCCGACCGCGACCAGGTCGCGCTGCTCGGTCGGGATCTTCCTGCGCTCGCCGCCGACCAGGCCTACGCACTCTGGTTCCTTCTCGACGAAGGTGTCGCTCCCGCCGGCCTCTTCCGACCCGACGACTCGGGAGCGGTGCGGGCCGTGCTCGACGTCGACGATCTCGAGGGCAACGGCTTCGGTGTCACCATCGAACCCTCGACCGGCTCGGACCAACCGACGACACCCGTGCTCTACTCGACGTGAATCAGATTCATACAGGTGTGAACTCCAGTCCATTCGTGCGCTAGGTTCGCACCGTGGCCCGGCAACGCATCGACCTCGACGACGTCATCCGGTCCGCCACACGGTTCGTCGACGACAGCGGGCTGCAGGGACTGGCCCTCGGCAAGGTCGCCGGCGACCTCGGGGTCCGCACCTCGGCGCTGTACAACCATGTCGACGGCCTCGACGGGCTCCGACAGGAGTTGTCGACACGAGCCAGCGAGAACCTCGCCGAGCTGCTGCGCGACGCCGCGGTCGGGCGGTCGGGTGCGGTCGCGCTCGCAGAGGTGGCTCATGCCTACCGGCGCTTCGCCTGTCAACACTCCGGGCAGTACGCGAGCATCCTGCTCCCGGCGACATCGACCGTCGACGGACCGGCGGGTCCGCAGGCCGAGATCGTCAGGGTCATCGCCCGGATCCTCGAGGGCTTCGGGCTCGAGGGCGACCGAGCCGTCCACGGTGCCCGCATCGTGCGCAGCGCCATCCACGGCTTCGTGACCCTCGAATCCACGGAATCGTTCGTGCACCCCCACGACCACGA
Organism: Acidimicrobiales bacterium; assembly: GCA_041394245.1. Taxonomy (NCBI): domain Bacteria; kingdom Bacillati; phylum Actinomycetota; class Acidimicrobiia; order Acidimicrobiales; species Acidimicrobiales bacterium. The sequence goes on along the minus strand of JAWKIR010000003.1, from coordinate 592,538 downwards.
CGAGAGCTTCCGGGCTCTTGTCGACTTCCTCGTCGCCGGCCTCGAAGCCGGCCTGGTGGCGCCATGACCTCCGTCTTCCCATTCGCCCGACCCGCCGGGTGGCCGACCACCGAAGTGGGGTGCGCATGAGCCGCAACCATCCGAGCACCCACCGGGCCGTCCTCGGCTGGCGCGAATGGGTCGCACTTCCCGACTGCGGCGTCTCGCGCATCAAGGCCAAGATCGACACCGGCGCACGCACCTCGGCCCTCCACGCGTTCCGCCTCGAGGAATTCGTCGAGGGTGACACCCTCTGGGCCCGCTTCGAGGTCCATCCCGACCAGCGGTCGTCGCGCAACGCCCTCACGGTGATCGCTCCGATCGTCGAGCACCGTCGCATCCGCAGTTCCAACGGCACCGTCCAGAGCCGGCCGGTGATCGAGACGACGCTCGAGGTGCTCGGGCAGCGGTTCACGATCGATCTCACCCTCACCAATCGCGACGAGATGGGCTTTCGCATGCTGATCGGACGCGCCGCCCTGCGGCGGCGTTTCCTGGTCGACCCCAGCCGGTCCTACTACGGCGGTGGCCGATGACCGAATGGGGCAACCGCGTCATCGCCGGCCAGACGATCGAACCCGGCACCAGGACCGAGATGGAACTCCGCCCCGCGAAGCTGCCGTCGGGTGGCTGGATGTCGATCCCCGTCGTCGCCTTCCATGGCGCGAACCCGGGGCCCACGGTCTGGCTCAGCGCAGCGGTCCACGGCGACGAGGTCTGCGGAGTCGAGATCATCCGGCAGGTGCTCGGCGGGCTGCAACCGACCTCGCTCAACGGCACCCTGCTCGCCGTGCCGGTGCTCAACGTCGCCGGCTTCGCGAGCGGCGACCGCTACATGCCCGATCGTCGTGATCTCAACCGGTCGTTCCCCGGCTCCAAGCGCGGCTCGCTGGCCGCTCGATTCGCCGACACGTTCATGACCGAGATCGTGCGGCACTGCGATGTCGGGATCGATCTCCACACGGGATCCGACCACCGGCGCAACGTGCCCCAGATCCGGGCCGACCTCGCCGATCCGACGACCAAGGAGCTCGCCGAGGTGTTCGGCGCGCCGTTCTCGCTGCACTCCCGGCTCCGCGACGGGTCATTGCGCGAGGCCGCCTGCGCGACCGGCGCGACCGCCCTTCTCTACGAGGCCGGTGAGGCCTGGCGCTTCGACCGCGACGCGATCGACATCGGTGTCCGGGGCGTGCGGCGGGTCCTCGCCCACCTCGCCATGATCGATGCGGCGGTCCTCTCCCAGCCGACCCCGGCAAGCATCGTCCTCAGCGGATCGAGCTGGATCCGGAGTCCCCAGAGCGGGCTCGTCCGTCTCGAGGTCAATCTGGGCGACGAGGTCGAGACCCGCCAGCCGATCGGCGCGATCGCCGACGCGATCGGCAACAACCAGCGTATTCTTCGAGCGGTCAAGGGGGGGTACGTGATCGGCCGCAACGAGTCACCCGTCGTCCACCGAGGTGACGCACTCGTCCACGTCGGCAGCCCGTCCATCGAACCCGGGATCATCTGATGAAGCTCGCAATACTGTCCCGCGCGCCACGCGCCTACAGCACGCTCCGACTCCGCACCGCGGCCGAGGAACGCGGCCACACCGTCCGCGTCCTCGACACACTCCAGTTCGCGATCGATCTCTCCCGCTCGGAGCCCGATCTCCAGTACCGGGGCAAACCGCTGTCGGACTACGACGCCATCATCCCCAGAATCGGCGCGTCGGTCACCTTCTTCGGCACCGCCCTCGTCCGCCAATTCGAACAGATGGACGTCTACACGCCCAACACCGCGAACGGCATCGCGAACTCTCGCGACAAGCTCCGCGCCACGCAGATCCTCTCGCGCCACGACATCGGCATCCCGGCCACGACCTTCGTTCGCAACCGGGGCGATGTCGAGTCGGCCATCGAACGACTCGGCGGTGCTCCCGTGGTGATCAAGCTCCTGGAAGGCACCCAGGGGATCGGCGTGATCCTGGCACCGGACAATCGCGTCGCCGCGGCGGTCATCGAGACCCTCCAGTCCACCGAGAACAACGTGCTCCTGCAGCGGTTCATCGCCGAGAGCAAGGGCACCGACATCCGGGCCCTCGTCGTCGGCGACCGAGTGGTGGCGGCGATGCGACGGCGAGCGCAGGGCGACGAGTTCCGATCGAACGTGCACAGGGGCGGTACGACCGAAGCGGTGCAACTCGATCCCGAGTACGAGCGCACCGCTGTGCAGGCGGCCCAGATCATGGGCCTGCGGGTCGCCGGCGTCGACATGCTCGAGAGCGACGACGGGCCCCTGGTCATGGAGGTCAACTCCTCGCCCGGTCTCGAAGGCATCGAGACCGCCACATCGCTCGACATCGCCGGCGCGATCGTCGACTATGTCGCCAACCAGGTCGACTTCCCGGAGCTCGACGTGCGTCAGCGCCTCACCGTCAGCACCGGCTACGGGGTTGCCGAGCTGCACGTGCGGGAGGGGGCCGGGCTCGTGGGCACCACGATTGCCGCGAGCGGCCTGCGAGAACGCGACATCCAGATCCTGACGCTCAGCCGCGGAACCACCGTCATCCCCAACCCGCGTCAGGACCGCGAACTCGAAGCCGACGATCGGCTGTTGTGTTTCGGCAAGCTCGAGGCGATGCGCGACATGATTCCCGAACGTACCCGTCGCCGGCCGCGGGTCAAGCCGCTGCCCGACGAGCCGATCCCGCTCGACACAACCGACTGACCGAGGTCGAGAGGCAGTCCTACGATCGTGAGCCGATTCGCCGATAGGGAGCGATGACCGTCGCCGGTTGGCGTGCCGACACGCTCGATCTCCTTGCCCACGAGGGAAGCCGGACGCGGCGACTGATCCTCGTGTTGACGGGCGCGATCATGATCGGGACGGCGGTGCTGTACGCCCTGCCGCTGGGACAGGAGACCGACGACGCGATCTCACACCTGTCGTTCATCGCCCTCGCCCTCATCGTCATGGCGGTGTCGGTCTCGTGCGCCCGCAACGGTCGGGGCGCCCACCGCGTCGCGTGGATCCTGGTCGTCATGAGCTTCGCCACGACGACATTGCTGTTCGCGATCGATCCGGAGGGCACCGACGGGTCGCTCAGCATCGCGCTCGACTTCGGCGTCATTGCCTCGCTCGGATTCTGGGCGGCGGTCATCGCGCTCAGTGCGCCGGCACTGCCGGGGATGGCGTCGTTGCGCACCGCCGCCGACTCGTTGTGGGTGACCACCGCTCTCGTGATCGCCGTGTGGCCGTGGACGATCGACCCGCTGTGGTCGGCCGACGGCCCGACGAGCATCGCTCGGGTGCTCCATCTCAGCTTCGCGGTCAGCACCATCGCGCTCAGCACCAGCGTGCTCGTGATCATCCCGCACACGGCGGGCCGCGGTCGCATCGCACTGTGGTTCCTCGGCATCGGCGGGGCGATCGCGAGCGCAGCCGGCGTGTTCCACATCCGCTTCTTCTACGAGGGGACGCTGCGTTTCGGGTCGTGGTGGGACTACCTGTGGACCCTCGGTATCGGCATCCTCGCATTCGGGGCGCTCGCCACGACCGACGACGAACTGACCCCCCGGCGACGCAACGTGCGATGGCACGCCCTCCTGACGGTGCTCCCGCTCGGTCTGGCCGCGACGGCGATCATCACGACCGACCCGGGGACGGGGCGGCTCGTGGGCGCCGTGATTCTGCTGGCCGCGCTGTCACTTCGGGTGATCGCGCTCCTGGCCGAGAACGACCGGCTCACCCGGTCCCTGACCGACCAGGCCCGCAACGATCCCCTGACGGGACTGGGCAACCGCCGTGCCCTCGAGACCGGCATCACACAGATCGGCGACGCGGCCCGGCGCGGCCGGCGGCTGCGGGCCGTCGTCGTCATCGACCTCGACCGCTTCAAGGAGATCAACGACACCCACGGTCACCTCGTCGGTGACGAGGTGCTCAAGATCGTCGCTCGCCGACTCCGCGACGCCGTGCGCGATCGCGACCTCCTGGTGCGTCACGGCGGCGACGAGTTCGTCGCGGTGATGACCGTGCGAGACGTGGACGAGGCGGTTCGGGCCGCCGAACGTCTGGGCGCGGCGATTCGCGACAACTACGCGCTGCCGATCGGCAACCTGACGGTCGATGCGACGATGGGCATCGCGGTCGACCGCGGCGACAGCACGTTGGAGGGCCTCATGGCGATCGCCGACGACGCCCTCTACACCGCGAAGGCGAACGGGCGAGGCTCGATCCACATCGAGGGGTCCGACCGGAGTTCACCCGTGCGGGTCCACCATCTCCCACACGAGTGAGGACCACCCGAAGTCGACGGCCCCCATGCCTGCACCGGTCCGGGCGTCGTAGTACTCGCGCAGGCCTTCCCGCAGCACCACGGCGACGAGGCGATCCCGCAGGTCGTCGGCCTCGGACTCGTAGCCGAGTCGGCGCAGTCCCATCCACACGAACCACGCCGCATTGACCCACGAAGGGCCCCGCCAGTAGCGGCGCAGCCCCCAGTAGTGATCACGGGTGGTGTGAGCCGGATCGTCGAGCGCCACCGACGGGAGGGGTACCCCGTCCCAGAACCCCGGCGCGAGCAGGGTCTCGCGGACCAGCCGGTGCCCGATCGCTTCGGGGAGATCGGGCAGCGCGAGCGGGGCGAGGGTGTCCCAGGTGAACGGCACATCGCCGGGCGACACGTCGCGCACCGGATGACGGACGTCGTCCAGGAAGCGGCCGAGATCCTCGTTCCAGAGGCGGTCGACGAGCGCCGGCGTCGGCGACGGGTTGCCCATCGCCTGTTCCGAGAGCGACCACAACACGTTGGTGACGACCTCGCAGACCACGGGACGCCCGTCGGCCTCGATGCGGTGGGCGTCGAAGCCGCGGCGCCGGTTGCCGTGGATCAGCGTCGGGAACAGCCGCCGACCCTGCGCCCGCCATCCCCAGACGTGGTCGAACTTGGGCGAGGCGTCGAGGCCCGACTCGTCGGGCTGGATCAACCACAGGAGGTTGTCGCCCCCGAGGTCGCGATGGGCCCGAAGCCATTCGTGGTGCTCGACGATGCGCGGCTCGACCGCCGGGTCACCCACTGCGATCGACCACGCCCACGCCAACAGCGGCGGCTGGATGGTGCTCGTGTTGGGGGCGTGACGGGTGGCGACGTTGTAGCGGATGGCCCGCTCGAGGTTGAGCGGACGGCCGAGGAACGTGATGTGGCCGATGAAGCCGTCGACCGACGAGTCGAGCAGCGTCTCGAGCTCGAGTCGGGACCTCGCCGGATCGAGCCGACGCCAGATGATGGCGTGGAAGCACGAGTCCCAGTACCACTGCCAGTCGTAGCGGCCCGGGGAGGGCGAACTGAACCCGTAGGAGCGCCCGTCCTGTTCCCCCTCGCGCCAATTCTGGCGCAGCACCCGCTCGCACAGCGCAGCGATCTGATCGGCGGCCGACTCCACACCCCCGACGCTAACTCCATACCTTCTGGGGTCAGACACCCATACCTTCTGGGGTCAGACACCCATACGTTCTTGGTCGGTTTCGAGGGCGAGGAGCATCACGGTGACAGCCTCGTCGATCCGGCCGACATCGGCGGCGGGCAGCGAGGCCAGCACCCGCTCACGGGCCACCCGGTAGGCCTTGTCGCCGCGCGCCGCGATGTCGACGCCGGCATCGGTGAGCTCGATCAGGACACGGCGGCGGTCGTCGGGATCGAGTCGTCGGGCCACGAACCCACTGCGCTCCAGACGGTCGACGACCTGTGTGATGCTGCCCATCGGACGGAGCACCAGCTCCGCGAGCCGGCTCACGGGCAACGCGTGCGGAGTCGGCTCACGGTGCAGCGTCGCCAACAACGTGTAGTCGGCGAACGTCATGTCGATCTCGGCCATGGACTCCCCCTGGAGCCGCTCGAGATGCAGGCCGACCCGCTGCAGACGGGTGAACAGCGCCAGCGGCGACGGGTCGAGGACGTAGTCCGGCAGATCGGCGGTCATGCGCGCAGAATAGTCTACTTGCAGAATGTCTGTATATAGACAATCCTTGCCGCATGGGGACACCGACATGACCACAGCGGGACCGATCGTTCGCCACCTGGCTTCACTCGAGTGGGAGACGAAGGCGGATCAGAAGGCCGAGGTCGCCGCCCTTGCCGCCGAGGCCGATGATGTCGGCGCCCGCCGTAGCCGCCTCACCACGGGCCAACACGGTTTCCACAGCCACATCTCCGAGATGCCGCCCGGCTTCGAGGTCCCACCCCACACCCACGACATCAGCGAACACATGACGATCCTTGAGGGCAGTCTCCACGTCAGCGACGGCACGGTCCTCGGCGCCGGCGACACCGTCGTGATTCCCGCCGATCATCTCTACGGCTTCACGGTCGGCGACGAGGGCGTGCGCTTCCTCGTCGTCCGGGCCGCCGATGCCGCAACCGACTTCAACGCCCAGAGCTAGGAGCAACCATGCGCCACGGATTCAAGGTGTTCGACGCCGACGCCCACGTCATCTACCCGGCCGACCTCTGGCAGACCTATCTGCCCGAGAAGTACCGGCACCGACTCGACCGCAAGGCGCCGGCCGGGCTCGACACCTACAACCCGGTCACCGTCGACGGGCGCTGGAGTCAGCACACGACCTCGCTCTACGGCCAGTTCCAGAAGGCGATCGGGTGGACCACCGAGGACATGATCGAGCAGTACGGCGACATCGTGCTCGAGGGGTTCACCGGCGATCGCGTGGCGAACGCCCTCGCCGTCGACGGGATCGACTTCTGCGTCATCTACGGCCCCGAGTACGACATGTGGCTCAGCGGCATCGACCCCGAGCTCCAGGCCGCGATGGCCCGCGCCTACAACCGCTGGGGGGCCGACATGCGCGAGAGCTCCGACGGTCGCGTGATCACCAGCGGCCCGGTGCCCCTCAACGACGTGGGCCGTGCCGTCGAGGAGATCCAGTACGCCCACGACGAGCTGGGCATTCGCTGCTTCTGGACCCGCCCCGGCTACACGAACCACCGCAACCTCGGCGACCGCTACTACGACCCGATCTACGAGCTGCTCCAGGAACTCGACTGTGCGTTCGCCACCCACGAGTTCATGGGCCTCAACGCCCAGACCGAGGGCGTCGACCGCTTCGACACGTTCACCGAATGGCACACCGTCGTGCACGCCCACGAGGCCCAGAACGCGTGCCTGTCGATGATCGTCAACGGTGTGTTCGAGCGCTTCCCCCGCTTGCGCACCGCCTACATGGAGGCCGGCTGCGGCTGGCTCCCCAGCTGGTTGCACCGCATCGACGAGCACCTCGAGATGGCCGGCGCCTGGGAGTTCCCCGAACTCACCATGAACGCCACCGAGTACTTCAAACGCAACTGCTGGATCAGCACCGAGTGCGAAGATCCGTTCGTGGCCGATGTCATCCGCTGGCTCGGCGACGACCGCATCGTCTGGGAGAGCGACTTCCCCCACCCCGACTCGAAGTACCCCGGCACGGTCCAGCACTTCCTCGACCTCGAACCCGATCTGATCAGCGAGGAGAGCAAGCGCAAGATCATGTGGGACAACGCCGTCGACCTCTACCGCTTCCCCGACGAGATGCTGCCGACGGAGTTCCACGAGGCCACCGAGCTGGAATCGGCCTAGCCGATGAGCGGGTTCCGACGGCCGCACGAGGCCGTGGACTATGCGGCCCTCACCGCCCAGCTCCCTCCGCCGCCGGAATACCTCACCAGCGCGTATCTCGACGATCCCGACACGATCGCGGCGAAGCAGCTCGAGCGGCTCAAGGCCCGGGCCCGGACCGCCTACGAGGTACCGTTCTTCCGGCGTCGATGGGACGCGGCCGGGGTCGGCCCCGACGACATCGCGTCCATCGACGACCTCCACCGGTTCCCGTCGTACACGGTCGACGACATCCGACAGTCGATCGAGAACGACCCGCCCTACGGCGACTACCAGGGTGTGACCGTCGACCAGGCGCTCGACCAGCCGATGCGGGTCTACATGTCGGGTGGCACCACCGGCGCGTCACGACCCACGCTGTACACCGCATGGGACCGCGAGGCCGGTGCCATCCTCATGGCCCGGGCGCTGCACATGCAGGGCATCCAGCCGGGTGACGTGGTGATCAACGCGTGGGCGTACTCGACCCACAACGGCGCCCACGCCATGGACGAGGCGCTCTACCGCTGGCTCAACTGTGTCGTGCTCACCACCGGCACGGGCAACGTCACCCCGACCCGCAAGCAGATCGAGTTGGCCGTGCAGTACGAGGCCAAGGCGATACTCACCACCGGCGACTATCTCCTGCATCTCGCCGACACGGCCCGCGAGATGGGCCTCGATCCGGCGACCGACCTCAAGCTCACGGCCCTGCCCAACATCGGCGACAAGCAGCGGCTCCACGACACCTTCGGTCTCCCCGTTTACGACAGCTACGGCTTCCACGAGGTCCAGTGGGTGGCGATCGAATGTCCGGCGGGCGGCGGCATGCACATCTTCGAAGACGCCTTCGTCGTGCAGATCGTCGACGTCGAGACCGGCGAGCCGCTCCCCGAGGGTGAGCAGGGCTCCGTCTGCATCACCGAGATCTACAAGACCGGTAGCCCCCAGTTCCGCTACAACATCATGGACCTCTCGACCCTGCTGCCCGCGGGGCGATGTGCGTGCGGTAGCTGGTTGCGCAAGATGGCGCCGTTCGCCGGCCGGGGCGACAACATGGTGAAGCTCCGAGGTGTCAACGTCTGGCCCGAGGCGCTCGGCGAGATCGTCACTGCCGTCGACGGGGTGACCGACGACTACTTCGTGCGGGCCACCCGGGTCGCCAACCGCGACGAGATGACCGTCCTCGTCGTGAGCGACCGACCGGAGGCCGAGTTCGCGTCGGTGCGCGATGCCGCGGCCGAGCGCCTCCACCAGGTCGTCGGCGTCAAGATCGGCGTCGAGATCGTCGCCCCCGGGGAACTCGACACGCTCACCGGCTTCGGTTCGGTCGCCAAGCTCATCCGCTTCGAGGACCTGCGGTGATCGACTACTGGTGCAACGCGTTCACGCCCGACCGTGCACCACTGTGGCAACAGGTGATCGAGCAGGACGGACTCACCATCAAGCTGGGGGCCCGAGACGCCGACGCCTTCGTCGATGCCGCCGGGATGGTCGCCCGGATGAACCAGGCCGCCGTCGCCACGCTGGTCATGCCCGTGTGCGACCTTCCCGCCGGGGCCGCGCTCGACGAGTTCGCCCACTACGCGCTGCGGCCCACCGAGATCCATCAGCTCGCGGCCGCCCACCCGGGGCGCTTCGTCGGGATGTTCAGTGTCGACCCCGACCGTCCCGGCGACATCGCCGCCGCCGACGAGGCGCTCCACTCGGCCTGGTGCGTCGGGCTGCACAACCACACGCACAGCCGGGACCACACGTTCGACGACGCCGTGTTCGATCCCTACTACGAGCTCGCCGCGACCCACGGGGTGCCGTTCGTCGTGCAGGCCGGGCGATCCGGCGGCCACCGCGTCCACGAACTCGGGCACCCTCACGCGATCGCTGGACCCGCCACCCGGTTCCCCTCCGTCGAGTTCGTCCTCTCCCACCTCGGCATCCCCTGGTTGACCGAGACGATCGGGATGGCCACCACCCACCACAACGTGTGCATCGGCACCGCCACGCACCCTCCGCGGCGATGGAGCGACGAGTTCCTCGACTTCGTGCGAGGCGCCGGCGCCGACAAGGTCCTGTTCGGGACCGGGTATCCGCTCACCGGCCATCTCCACGTGCAGTCGCAGCTCGACGCACTCGACGTGGCCGCCGCGACCAAGGAAGCTCTTCGTCAGGGCAACGCTCGTCGCATCTTCACCCGCATCCCCGCCCGAGTAGGAGGCTGAACATGACCAACCCCGCCGCGTCGAGGGTCGGCACGACCTACGACATCCCACCGGCACCGCCCGACCCCGCCAGCACCGACTGGCTCGACATGGGTCCGCTGCGGGTGGGCATCGAGTACCGCAAGGTCGACCCGCAGGCACTCGAGAAGATCTACGCCGACTCCGAGCATCTCGCCGAGCTCGAGGCCGCGTCGCCCGAGGGCGGGTTCACCGACGAGGGCGTGTCGATCCACGTCGTGAGCGTCGCCGACGACCACGAGTTCGTCCGCTTCGACATGTTCGTCGACGAACCGCACTACCACTACGTCGACAAGGCGGCGGGAACCAACACTCTCGTCTTCTACGACACCGTGGCCCACGGTCCCGTCGTCCCGTGGACGCTCGGTCAGCTCCGACACCGCCTGCCCGACATGTTGCGCCATGCCGGCGGGGCCGAGGTCGCCGATGCGGTCGACGCCGCCCTCGGCGCCGCGGTGGCCGAGGGTGTCGAGGCCCACCTCCGCAGCATCGGTGAGTACCCGTGAGCCTCTCGATCGATCGCGTGACGCCGGGGCTCGGGGCCCGCGTGACCGGCCTCTCGCTCGCCGACGCGACCGACGCCGACCTGGATGCGATCCGTACGGCCATCGCGGAGCACAGGGTCCTCTTCTTCGCCGACCAGAACCTCGAGCCCGCCGACCATCTCGCGTTCGCCCGCCGGATGGGCGAGATCGATGTCGCCGCATTCGGGCCGAAACACCCGGACCATCCCGAGATGACCGTCCTCGATCAGAACGCCCCGAAGGGTGAGGGCGCCGACGCCTGGCACACCGACAACACCTATGTCGCCTGCCCGCCGTCCTACACGATCCTGCAGTCGGTGCTCCTTCCGCCGATGGGCGGCGACACCTGCTTCGCCGACATGTACGCGGCGTGGGACGCGCTGTCGCCCGCCATGCAGACGCTGCTCTCGGGACTGACCGCCACCCACGACCTGACGAAAACGCTCACCCGGGCCATCGCCGACGGCAACAGCGACGCCGACCTCGGTGCCATGCAGGCCGCGTACCCGCCGGTGCACCACCCGATCGCCCGCGTCCATCCCGAAACGGGCCGCACCGCCCTGTTCGTCAACGGCAACTTCACGACGAAGATCGACGGGCTGACCGCGTCGGAGTCGGCGGCGCTGCTCCCGATGCTCTACGCCCACATCAGCTCACCGGCGCTCCAGTGCCGCCACCGCTGGTCCGAAGGCGACCTCGCGATGTGGGACAACCGGGCCGTGCAGCACTACGCGGTGCCGGACTACACGTCCCGTCGGGTCATGCACCGGCTGACGATCACCGGCGAAGCTCCGCAGGGGCCCGATCTGTAGCGGGTGTCTGACACCGGCACTGCTTCAGCCGGTGTTTCTCAGGCCGGCGGCGACACCGTTGACGGTCAACAGCAGGGCGCGCTGGAGGCGATCGGCGTCGGCCGGGTCGGCGGCTCGGCTGCGGGCCAGCAGTTCGACCTGCAGGAGATTGATGGGGTCGAGGTAGACGTCACGAACGGCGAGGGTGCGCTTCAGGACCGGGAGATCGGCCAGCAGGTCGCCACCGGTCAGCGCGGTGAGTTCGGCGACGGTGCGATCGTGCTCCTCGACCACTGCGTCGAAGAGGTGGTGCAGCGACGGGTCGACGAGACGGTCGACATAGTTGCGAGCGATCGCGAGGTCGGTCTTGGCCAGGGTCATCTCCACGTTGGACAGGAACGTGCCGAAGAACTGCCACTCGGCGAACATCGCCGCGAGCGTGTCGCCATGCCCTGCGGCGCGGGCCGCGGCGAGCGCGGTTCCGACGCCGTACCAGCCGGGGATGATCTGGCGGGACTGGGTCCAACCGAAGACCCACGGGATCGCCCGAAGCCCGTCGAGGCCCGCCCCGGTCGTCGTGCGCCGTGACGGACGCGAGCCGATGTTCATCGCCGCCAACTCCTCGACCGGGGTCGAGGTCGTGAAGTACTCGACGAGACCCGGTCGTTCGAGGAACTCGCGATAGGCGGCGAAGGCCGCTCCCGACATCAGCTCCATCACCGCGTTCCATTCCGCGACCGTGGCCGGGTCGTTGCGCGGCACCCGGTGCGCGACCGTCGCTTCGAGCACCGCTGAGAGCGCGAGATCGAGGTTGCGTTGGGCGAGGCGGGGCAACCCGTACTTGTCGGCGATCACCTCGCCCTGCTCGGTGATCTTCATCGCGCCGTTCACGGAGCCGGCCGGCTGGCCGAGGATCGCCGAATTGGTCGGGCCGCCACCCCGACCGACGGTGCCACCGCGACCATGGAAGACCATGATCCGGATTCCCGTCTCCTCGGAGACGGCGGCGATCTCCCGCAGCGCCTTGTGGATCTCCCATTGCGACGTGGTGATGCCGCCGTCCTTGTTCGAATCCGAGTAGCCGACCATCACCTCCTGCACGTCGCCGCGGAGCTCGACGAGACGCCGATAGGCGGGAACCGCGAGCAGGTCCCGCAGGACGGTGCCGATGGAGCGGAGATCGTCGATGGTCTCGAACAGGGGCACGAACCCGACGCGGGCGACCCCGGCCGGGATGTCGACCAAACCGACCTCGCGGGCGAGCACCGCGGGGGCGAGAACGTCGTCGACGCCCTGCGTCATCGAGATGATGTAGCTCTTCATCACGTCGGGGCCGCCCCGGTCGAGCCCGTCGCGAATCACCGAGAAGAGCTCCAGGGTCGCCGACCGCGTGCCCGACGGCGGAGCGAGCGGACGTCGCCCGGCGAGCTCGTCGGCCAGCAGCGCGCTGCGGGCCGAGCGGTCGAGGGCGGCGTAGTCCACCCCGAGATCGGCGAACAGTTCGGTCAGGGCCTCGTGGTGCACCAACGCGTGCTGGCGGATGTCGAGCGTCGCGAGATGGAAGCCGATCGTCGAGACGAGGCGCCGCACCCGGGCCACCCGACCTCTCGCCAGTAGGGCTCCGCCGTGATCGGCGAGCGACGTCGCCACCTCGTCGAGATCGGCGAGCAGCTCCTCCGGACGGTCGTAGGCGTAGGGCCCGGCGCTGTCGCCGACGGTGCGCAACAGCCGTTCGTGGATGACGGCACAGCGCTGACGGTAGGGCTCACCGGCACTGAGCGTGCGGAAGCGGGCGGTGACCGACGGAAACCGAAGATGGTCGTCGTCGAGGCGGGCGAGCAGCTCCGGCGACACGTGGGTCACAGCCGTGCCGACCGACAGTTCCGCCGAGAGCCCCTCGATCTCGGCGATCAGAATCCGCAGGGCGCGTGACCGCTGGAACTCGAGCACGTCGACCGTCGTCGCCGGAGTGACGTTGGGGTTTCCGTCGCGGTCGCCGCCGACCCACGAGCCGAACCGCACCGGCACGCTGTCGCCCAGCCCACCGCCGAGATCCTCGAGGGCGGCATCGACGTCGGCGAGGAGCTCGGGCAGGCCGTCGACCACCATCTCGCCGACGAAGTAGAGAATCGACCGGGCCTCGTCCTCCGGTGACGGCTGGGCCCGGCGGAGTTCGTCGGTCAACCAGATGGCATCGACGAGTTCGTCGACCCGTCGGTCGATCCGGCGCCGCTCGGTGTCGCCGTCGCGGGCGTCGGCCCGCTGCTCGATGAGCATCGCGATCTCGGCCAGCTTGTCGAGGATGGACCGGCGCGACGCCTCGGTGGGATGCGCGGTGAACACCGGGCGGAGATCGAGCGAGTCCGCGGCATCGAGGATCTCGCCGTCGGGGTGGCCGAGGGCACGAAGCCGAGCGACCGTTTCGGGGAACCGGCGATCCTGGGACCTCGCCGATTTCAGCTCGTCGACCCGGTGCACCTGCTCGGCGGTGTTGGCCAGATGGAAGTAGACGGTGAACGCCCGCACGAGATGGATCGCATCGATGAGCTCGACGTCGGCGAGGGCCGCGACCAACTCGGTGGTCGACGCCTGCTCACGACGGAGCTCACGGGCGATGGCCCGCACCTGTTCGACACGGTCCAGCAGTCGCTGCCCGTGTTGCCGGACGAGCGCCTCGCCGAGCTGGGCGCCGAGTCGACGGATGTCGGCGCGCAGCACGGCATCGAGGGCGTCGAGTTCCGGTTCGAGTTCGGCCATGACCGCACTGTCGCACACGTCGTATGGTCTCGCATGGCCTCTGCACCATCGGACCCGCAACTTCACGAGCCGGAAACCAAGATCAAGGAACTGTGCGAACGCCTCGCCCTCTCCGCCGATCAGATGCTGATCGGCGATGCCATCGGCGAGGACTACAGCCACGACGAATGCATCAACGTCGATGCCGTCATGCCCGCCGTCGTCGTCAAGCCGACGAGCACCGAGGAGGTCAGCCGGATCCTCACGCTGGCCAACGAGCTCCGGGTGCCGGTGACGTGTCGGGGCGCCGGCACCGGACTCTCGGGCGCGGCGATCCCCGATGCCGACGGAATCCTCCTTTCGCTGGAACGGATGGCGGCCATCCTCGAGGTCGACACGGCGAACCACGTCGCCGTCGTCCAGCCCGGTGTCACCCTCGGCCAACTCGACGAGGCGCTCGCCCCGCACGGGCTCGTCTACCCGATCCTGCCCGGAGAGGAGTCGGCATCGCTCGGCGGCAACGTCGCCACCAACGCGGGCGGCATGCGGGCCGTGAAGTACGGCGTCACCCGCCATCAGGTCCTCGGGATGGAAGCCGTGCTACCCACCGGTGAGATCATCCGCAGCGGTGGCAAGTTCGTGAAGTTCACGAGCGGCTACGACATCGGACAGCTCGTCATCGGTTCCGAGGGGACACTCGCAGTCGTCACCGAGGTGACCCTCAAGGTCGTTCCGAGACTGGCCCACAAGTCGACCCTGCTGGCACCCTTCGCGACCCTGGCGGAGGTCACCGGAGCGGTGCCGACGATTCTCCACGCGGGGCTCGTCCCGCTCATGCTCGAGTACGTCGACGCGATGGCGATGAGCGCGACGTCCGAATCGCTCGGCCTCGACCTCGGCATGCCCGACGAGATCAAGGAGAACGCCCTCGCCTACCTGCTGATCGTGCTCGAGAGTGCAGACGAGGATCGCCTACAGGCCGACATCGAGGAGGCCGGCGCCATCGTCGGCGACGCCGGCGCGATGGACGTCTATGTGCTCCCGGCGGCCGCCGGAAGCCAGGTGCTCGAAGCCCGGGAGAAGGCCTTCTGGGTCGCCAAGGAGCACGGTGCCGACGACATCATCGACGTGGTCGTTCCCCGCTCGTCGATTCCGGCGTACCTCGACACCGTCGGCGCACTCGCCGCATCGCACGGCGCCTGGGTGGCCGGTGCGGGCCACGCCGGCGACGGCAACGTCCACCTCTCGGTGTTCCAGGGTGACGACGAGAAGCGATCGGCACTGATGACCGCGATCCTCGCGGCCGGGATGGATCTCGGGGGCACCATCTCGGCCGAGCACGGGATCGGCCTCGCCAAGCGCGACCACATGCTGCACCTCGAGGATCCCGCCAAGCTCGCCCTGATGCGTCGCATCAAGGCCGCGTTCGATCCCAACGGCATCCTCAACCCCGGCAAGGTCTTCTGAAGCCTCGCCGTCTTCTGAAGCTTCGCCGGGGTCGAACACCAGAAGGTATGGGTGTCTGACCCCGGCGTACTTTCTCAGACCGGGCGGGCGTCGAACTTGAGTTCGGACGCGTCGATCTCGGGGTGATCGAGGACGAGGGCGAGGGCATCGGCCATGGCGGTGCCGACATCGTCGACGTCCATCAGCCCTCCGGGGATGCCGTGGCGGCCCCACTCCTCGAGTGCCTCGCCGAGCAGCGCCATGTCGCCCATGTTGTTGGCGAAGTCGGTCGGACCGGTGTTGCCCATCACGATGCGGACGAAGCGCCGAGCGGGGTGTTCCAGACGCCACACGCGGATGCACTGGTCGAGTGCGGCCTTGGACGCGGAGTAGGCCCCGAAGAACGGATTGGCGTCCTCGACCGTGCGCGACGACACGAAGGCGCAGACACCGTTGCGATCCATGTGCGCCAGCGCCGCGCCCGCGGCGAGGTTCGCCCCGCCGACATTGACGCGGTAGACGTCGGTCCACACGTCGACATCGCACTCGGCGATCTTCTGCAACGGCCCGTAGCCGGCGACATAGATCATGAGGTCGATGCCACCCATGGCCTCGGCCGCCGAGGCCGCGACGCGTTCGGCATCGGCGCGGACCGCCGCGTCACCCACCGCGATGTGCCCCGCACCCATCTCGTCGACGAGCTCGCGAAGAAGCTCCTCCCGACGGGCCGAGACCGTGACATCACCTCCTGCGGCGACGACCGCCTTCGCGGTCGCGGCACCGATTCCCGACGATGCACCGATCACCAGGACACGTCGACCGGACAGAGTGTGAGAAGGCATCGCAGGATGATGCTCCGTCAGCGCGGTGCACCGCAATCGGTGAACCAGGTGTAGCGCCCGTCGACCAGCTGCCAGTGGGTGGTCTGCGGCACCGTCTGGCCGTTGACCACCCGTTCGATGTCGGCCGCGATCACGTCGGTGAGCGTGGTGGTGACCCCGTCGGTGACGTAGTCCCACGCGGCGACGTCGCCGGTGGACGTCAACATCGCGTCGAACCCGTTGCCGACGACCGACGCCACATAGGTCTGGCACTGGTCGGCCCCGTAGCGCTCCAGGGTGGCCTCGTTCAGACGTTGGACGAGTGTCGCCACGTCGCCCTCGTCGAATGCGCTCTTGAACACGACGAAGAACTCCGCCGCCGACTCGACCGCAGCAGTCGTCGGGGGCAGGGTCGTCGGGGGCAGGGTCGTCGAGGGCAGGGTCGTGACAGGGCCGGCAGCGACGGAGGAGTCGTCGCCGCCGTTCAGCAATCCGACGACACCGGCCCCGACCAGCACGATCCCGAACACCAAGAGGAGTTGACCGATACGGGCGCGATTCATGGCACCCAGTCTTGTCCATCGACGACGGCCGCGTGCGCCGATGCCGGCGCGGTGCATCCGAACGGCCGGCGCACTCCGTAGATCCCATGTGTCCATCCCTCGACGCATCGAACCGGCGGCGGGCCAGGAGTCCGCATGGGATTACCCGCGCCCACCGCGCCTCGAGCCGCTGGACGGTCGCGTCCAGGTGTGGCTCAACGGCACCCTGATCGCCGACACCACGTCGGCACTGCGCATCCTCGAGACGTACCATCCGCCGACGGTGTATCTCCCGCCCGACGACGTCTACACCCGGTCACTCAGGCCGCTGGCGGGGACGACCTACTGTGAGTGGAAGGGCTCGGCGTCGTATTTCGACGTCGAAGTGGGCCCGCTGCGGGTCGAGCGGGCGGCGTGGGCGTACTTCGATCCCACACATCCCTACGAGGCGCTCGCCGGCCACATCTCGTTCTATCCGGCCCTGGTCGACTGCTCGGTCGGCGGTGAGAAGGTGACGCCCCAACCCGGCACCTTCTACGGCGGCTGGGTGACATCGAAGGTGACCGGACCGTTCAAGGGCTCCGCCGGAATGGACGGCTGGTAGGCGGCGCCGGAACTACGCCGTTCAGCGCAGCGGCTCGTGGCGACCGAGGTCGTCGATGGGCAACTCCGGGTCGGCGACGGCGGTGACCTCGATGCCGGTCAGGTCGACCCGACCGCCCACGGTGGTCAGGAAGGCCGTATCGGCCGCGTCGGCACCGGTCGCGATCCGCACGAGGGACTGTCGCGGTGCCAACCGGGTCGGATCGATGACGACCCACCGGCCGTCGACGAGGGCTTCGGTGACCGCATGGAAGTCCATGGGGAAGAGACCGGGCGCGTAGACCGAGACGACGCGAGCGGCGACGTCGTTGGCGCGCAGGAGCGCGGCGGTCAGGTGGGCGAAGTCGCGACAGACCCCCTCGCCGGCCATCATCGTCGCGATCGCACCGTCGGTGGGACGCGACACTCCGGGCACATAACGCACACGACCCGCAACCCAGTCGGGAATCACCGAGACGAGCCCCGCGGCCGTCAACCCGCCGAACTCGGACCGGGCGAATGCTCCCATCCGATCGGACTCGCAGTACCGGCTCGGTCGCAGGTAGCGCAGCCACTGCTCGTCGTCGACCGGCGGCGGCGCGAGCTCTCCGCTGACGCGCGCCTCATAGTGGACAACGAGCCGACCGACCCCGACATCGCGCAACAGGTGCACCCGCCCGCCGTGCGCGCCGGCCACCTCCTCGACCGTGATCGGGACACCGTCGAGGGTGGCGATCAGCGATTCTTCTCGCGTGTAGCCGTCGGCGACCGCGATCGCGAGGGCCTGGGTCGAGGGATCGACCACGGTCGCCTCGATGTGGGCACTGACGAGACGACGCTCGGACGACTCGAAGGCAACGGGGGCGCTCATCGCGCTCAGCAGTACTTGCCGAAGTCGAAGTCGGGCAGCGACTGGAAGGCTCGCTTCAGCGCGTCACCCCAGCTCTCGGAGATGGACGAGAAGTACTCGTCGGATCCGTTGATCCGCAGGATCGGCTGCGGGTCGAGCGAATCGGTCTCGTAGTACGACAGATCGAGCGGGGCGCCGACCGAGAGGTTCGCCTTGATGGTCGAGTCGAACGACACCAACAGCAGCTTCGCCGCGTCCTCGAACGACATCGAGGAGTCATAGGCCCGCAGCAGGATCGGACGCCCGTACTTCGTCTCCCCGATCTGCATGAACGGGGTGTCGGCGCTCGCCTCGATGAAGTTGCCCTCCGGATAGACCAGGAACAGGCGAGGTGGCATCCCTGCGATCTGGCCCCCGACGATCAGGGTCGCGTTGAACTTGGCCTCGGCCTGCTGGCCGCCGTCGAGGTGACGGGCGATGGTGTCGCGTACCAGTCCACCGATCAACTCCGCGACCTGGAACATCGTCGGCACCTCCAGGATCGAGGGCCGACGATCCTCGGGCACCTTGGTGCGCTCGTCGAGCAGGCTGACGACCGACTGTGTCGTCCCGAGATTTCCGGCGGTCAGCACGGTGATGACCCGTTCACCCGGCACCGACCATTGATGCATCTTCCGAAAGACCGAGACGTTGTCGACACCGGAATTGGTGCGGGTATCGGACATGAAGACCAGTCCGCGGTCGAGCTGCACGCCAACGCAGTACGTCATTGTTGTCCCCCCCGTCCCTGTTGCACCTGGAGCGCCACCTCGAGCGATTCTTCACCGGCGCCGTAGGTGACGCCGGAAATCGGCGCCGCGGCCCGGTACTCGAGACCGGTGGCGATGCGAACGTAGCGGTCGTCGGGTGAAATGCCATTCGAGACGTCGAATCCGACCCAGCCGAGTCCGTCGATCCACACCTCGGCCCACGCGTGGGTGGCATCCTGCTCGACCGTGTCGTCCATCAACAGATAGCCACTGACGTAGCGGGCGCTGTAGCCGAGCACGCGGGCGGCGGCGATGAAGACGTGCGCGTGGTCCTGACAGACCCCGGACCCGGCATCGAGCACGTCCTCGGCCGTCGACGCCACGTGGGAGCCACCCGGCTGGTAGACGACCGCATCACGGATCGCGGCGGACAGCGCGTGCAGGCGGGTGACGTCGTCGGCCTCGTCGCGAACGGCATCGGCGATCCGCTGGACGCCCTTGCCCGGCATCGTCCGCGGCGTGGCCCGCAGGTAGAACCACAGGGGCGTGTGACCGAAGTGGCGAGCGGCGATGCCGCTGGTGTCGAGGGTCTCCACCTCGCCCCGGGCCGTCACGATGGTCTCCGATGCGCCCGCGTCGATGCTGACCAGCTCGACCCGGTTGCCGTAGTGGTCGTCGAAGAAGAGCTCGTGGGTACCGCCCGCGACGGATGTGCTCCACCGCACCACGTGCTGCGTCGGCTCGTTGCGGGGGTGCAGGCGCAGCTCCTGGAGGCCGTAGCGAACGGGCGACCCGTAGCGGTAGGTGGTCGTGTGCGAGATCGTGATGCGCATGGCTAGGCCGAGAACCGGTAGTCGCGTTCGATGGCGTGACCCAACGTGTTGGTCGCCTGGATGCAGTCGCGGAGGAACTCGTGGAGCCCGTCCTCGAAGATCGACTCGATTCCCCGTCCGGTGAGCCGGAGTCGCAGGTCGTGCGACAGCTCGTGGCAGCGGTGGTGACCGCCGTACTCCGACGCGAGATAGCCGAGGTTCTCGTCGATCTTGCGGTAGCAGAACACCAACGAGCGGGGCATCTGCTGGTCGAGGATCAGGAACTCGGCGATCCCGATCGCGCTCGCGTCGCCGGCGCTGCGCCACCGGTAGGCCCGCTGGGCGGACACCGAACGCAGGATCGTCTCCCACTGCACGTTGTCGAGCGATGTCCCCACATAGGACGCCGACGGCAACAACACGTAGTACTTCACGTCGAGGATCCGCGCCGTGTTGTCGGCCCGTTCCATGAAGGTCCCGATCCGGGCGAAGTTGTAGATGTCGTTGCGCAACATCGTGCCGTGCAGCGCCCCCCGCACGATCGCGCTCTCCTGGCGGATCACCCCGAGGACCTGGGGCAGCTCCCGGTCGAGCACCGGCCGGGCCAGCGTGTCGCGCACGGTCAGCCACGTGTCGTTCGTCGCCTCCCAGACCTCACGGGTCAGGGCGGTACGGACTTCGCGGGCGTTGGACCGGGCCGCCTCGACGACGGAGCGGACGCTCGACGGGTTGGAGCGGTCGCGGAGGAGGAAATCGATGACGGTCGACTGCTCGAACCGGTCGTGCTTCTCCAGATAGGCGGATCGCTGGCCGGCCGTGGTGACGACCGACTCCCATTCCTTCTCGACATCGTCGGATCGCGTCAACGCGATCCGCATACCGGCCTCGATGAGGCGCGCCGTGTTCTCGCTGCGTTCGAGATGGCGGAACATCCAGTAAAGGCCACCGGCGGTGCGTCCGAGCATCAGTCCTCCATCACCCAGGTGTCCTTGGTGCCGCCGCCCTGGCTGGAGTTCACGACGAGCGAGCCGCGCTTCATCGCCACGCGGGTGAGACCACCCGGGGTGATGCGGATCTGGCCGGGTGAGACGAGCGCGAACGGGCGGAGGTCGACGTGGCGGGGGGCGAGTCCGGCGCGCGTGAGGATCGGAACGGTCGAGAGTGCGAGGGTCGGCTGGGCAATGTAGACGGCGGGTTTCGCCTTGAGCTTGCGGGCGAACTTCGCGATCTCCCGCTTGCTCGCCGCCGGCCCGACGAGCATGCCGTAGCCCCCCGAACCGTGGACTTCCTTCACGACCAGTTCGTCGAGGTGTTCGAGCACGTAGGCGAGCGAGTCGGGCTCGGAACAGCGCCATGTCGGAACGTTGCGCAGGATGGGCTTCTCACCGGTGTAGAAGTCGATGATCTCCGGCATGTAGGAGTAGATCGCCTTGTCGTCGGCGATGCCGGTTCCCGGTGCGTTGGCGATCGTGATCCCGCCACCCCGGTAGACGTCCATCGCCCCTGGCACACCGAGCCGAGAATCGGGACGGAAGGTGAGAGGGTCGAGGAAGTCGTCGTCGATGCGCCGGTAGAGCACGTCGATCGCTTCGGGGCCTTCGGTCGTACGCATCGCGATCCGCCCGTCGACCACCGAGAGATCGTGGCCCTCCACCAGTTCCACACCCATCTGATCGGCGAGGAACGCATGCTCGAAGTAGGCGGAGTTGTGGATGCCCGGCGTGAGCACGGCGACCACCGGTCGTCCGTTGCTCGCCGCCGACGGCGCACACTCCGACAACGAGTTGCGAAGATCGCGGGGATAGTCGCTGACCGGCCGGACCCGGCTCTTCGTGAAGAGCTCCGGGAACATCTGGAGCATCGTCTCGCGGTTCTCGAGCATGTACGACACGCCCGACGGGGTGCGGGCGTTGTCCTCGAGCACGTAGAAGTCGTCGTCGGCGGTGCGGACCAGATCGATCCCCACGATGTGGGTGTAGACGCCGCCCGGCGGTGTGAACCCGATCATCTCGGGCAGGAAGGCGTCGTTGTTCGCGATCACTTCGACGGGAATGCGGCCGGCGCGGAGGATCTCCTGGCGATGGTAGATGTCGTGGAGGAACGCATTGATGGCGCGGACCCGCTGCTCGATTCCCCGCTCCAAGCGGGCCCACTCACGCGCCGCGATGATCCGGGGCACGATGTCGAACGGGATCAGCCGCTCGTCGCCCTCGTCGCCGCCGTAGACGTTGAACGTGATGCCGGTGCGACGAAAGAGCGCCTCGGCATCGGCCGATTTCTTGAGGAGCCGCCGCGGCTCCTCCTGGGAGAACCAGTCGTGATACTGCCGATACGGCGCACGCAGCGTGGAGCCATCGCCGTACATCTCGTCGAAGTAGCCGGGGCGAACATCCACCGCGACGAACCTACGCCATTTCCGACACCGGCCGTCGAGCCCGAAACAGAGCGGTAACGAACGGGTACCGGCGTCTACGGTCGGGTGATGCGACTCCCTTCGGCGCTCCCGGTCGCGCTGCTCCTCCTCGCGTCAGCGTGCAGCGACGACGCGTCCACCGCCACCGGCGGCGAACTCTCCGGGGGTCTCGTGATGGAGATCGAGATGGCCATCACGCAGGAAGTCGGACAGACCTGGACCGTCGTGTACGACGGCTGGTGGGATCGCAGCCTCTCGGCCGGCGCACTGGCCGAGAACGGCGAGGTGATGTGGCACGAGCGCGACGGCGAGGTCACCCGTCGCGGGGTCATGCTCCCCGATCTCCAGCAATCGTGGACGCGCTTCGACGTCGCCACCTGGGGCACGGTCACCTACGACGATCCGCAGTTCGACGAGCTCGGTGGGGTGGTCGACATCTGGGCCGTCCCGAGTCTCGCCTCGTTGGTCGCCGTGCACGATCTGGTCGCCGCCCAGGACCCCGACGAGGGCGCGGCCCCGGTCGTGGTCGACGGCACGACCTTCCTCGCCACCATCGACGAGTTCGTCGCCCGGCGATCGCTCGTGGACTGCGCCGGCGACATCGAGATCGGGGTGGAGGTGTCGGACGGTGCGGTCACCGCGCTCGACCTTGACCTCGACACGGGCATCCGTCTGCGCGAGGTGTCCGTGTCGTTCTCGCCCTGGGAGGGCGCCCTGCCGCCGCTGCCGCCCCAATCCGACGTCAACGTGATCCGCCGTCATCGCGAACCCGGCGAACCGGCGCCGGATCGTCTGCCGACCGCCTGTGATCAGGACGCCCGCGAACCGGTGACCCTCGACCGGTCTGCGTGTGCGGCCCTCGAGAGTCAGAACCGCGGCTTCTGGTTCACGGTGATCGGTCGCCACGCCGGGACCACTCCCGCGGCTCGGGCCCGGGTGTCGTTGAGCCTCGCCCGCCCGTTCGGGCTCGACGAGCTGGGCGCACGCCTCGCCGAACACGACCTCACCGTCACCCGCATCGATGTGCAGGCCCCCACATCGGACGCCGGGGTGATGTCCGTCCACGGTCTCGAGGTGACCGCGATCCCGGCCGACCAGGCGCAACTCGAGCAGCTGGTGGCGGCCTCGACCGACCGCGCCGTCATTGCCGGTGCCGCCCAAGTGGCCGCCGTGGAAGTCGACGGCCCATGGGCCGACATCGCCGGCTTCGCGTCCAGCTGCGACATCCACGACGCGGGACCCGGCAACGGCGACCCGTCCACCGTCGACCTCACCACCGGATGACCCGGCGCGAGCCGGCCATCGGCTGACCGGTGATCCGCTGGTAGAACTGAAGCGTGCTGATCGTCGTCTCTCCCGCGAAGTCGCTCGACTACGAATCCAAGCCGGCCACGAGGAAACACTCCGAGCCGAGGATGCTCGACCGCTCCCGGGAGCTCGTCGCCGTGATGGCGAAGAAGTCCCCCGCCGAGCTCTCGAAGATGATGGGCATCTCCGAGTCGCTCGGCGAACTCAACCACGAGCGCTTCCTCGACTGGGAGACGCCGTTCACCCCGGCCAACGCCCGTCCTGCAGTGCTGGCGTTCAGCGGCGACGTCTACATGGGCATGGAGGCCAGCACCTTCACCGAACGCGACTTCACGCAGGCCCAGAAGGTCCTGCGCATCCTCTCCGGGCTCTACGGCGTGCTCCGACCCCTCGACCTGATGCAGCCCTACCGGCTCGAGATGGGATCGACGGTGACGACGAGCCGAGGCAAGGACCTCTACACCTTCTGGGGCGACACGATCACCGAGCAGCTCAACGCCGACCTGGCCGAGAGCCCGGGTTCGGATGCGCTGATCAACCTGGCGTCCAACGAGTACTTCGGGGCCGTCAACACCGAGAAGCTCGAGGCCCGGCTGGTCAGCCCGGTCTTCCTCGACTCCAAAGACGGCGGCGAACCCAAGATCATCAGCTTCTTCGCCAAGCGGGCCCGCGGGTCGATGAGCGGCTGGATCATCCGCAATCGCATCAAGTCGCCCCGCGCTCTGCTCGAGTTCGCCGAAGACGGCTACCGCTACGACGCCGAACGGTCGCAGGCCGACCGACCGGTGTTCGTCCGCCACCACTGACCCGCGCCGACCCCCCCCCCCGACCGACCGACCGACCGGCCATCTGTGCCGAGTAACCCCTCGTCTCGCAGGGGGATAGTCGGCACAGATGCGGTGGTGGGCTGAGGAGTGGTGGGCTGAGGAGTGGGCGGGTCAGGGGACTTCGGGGGTCTGCTGCATCTCGAGGTGCAGGGCGGTGCCCGTCCACGGATGGGCCCGGGCGAAGTCCTCGTTCAGCGCGGCGCCGATGCCGGGTTCGGTGGGAGGCACGACGTAGCCGTCGACCAGCTCGATCGGGGTCGTGAGCAACTCGTTGTGAAAGCCGCGGAAGTCGCGGATGGCTTCGAGGAGGAGGAAGTTGGGGGTGCAGGTGGCGAACTGGATGTTGGCCAACGCCTCGATCGGTCCGCAGTAGAGGTGCGGGGCCATCTGGACGTAGTGCGTCTCCGCGATGGCCGCGATCTTCTTGGCCTCGAGGATGCCGCCGCACCGCCCGAGCGCCGGTTGCAGGATCGCCGCGGCCTGGGCTTCGACCACCCGGGCGAACTCGTACTTCGTGGTGAGTCGCTCGCCGGTGGCGATCGGGATCGTCGTCTGGCGGGCGACGCGGGCCATCTCCTCCACGTTCTCCGGCGGCACGGGCTCTTCGAACCACAGCGGATCGAACGGCTCCAGGGCCCGGGCCAGGCGGATCGCACCCGCCGCGGTGAACTGTCCGTGGGTGCCGAACAGGAGATCGGCCCTGGTGCCGACCGCCTCGCGGATCGCCGCGCAGAACCGCACGCTGCGCTCGATCGCCTCCAACGGCGGCATGTGGCCGTCGTAGACCGTGTAGGGACCAGCCGGGTCGAACTTCACCGCGGTGAAGCCGAGGCCTTCCACTTCCTCGACGGCGCGCTGCGCGGCGATGTCGGGATCGACGTAGACGGCCGCCGCCTCGTTGACGTCCGCAGCTTCGTCGGGTGTCGGATAGAGATAGGTGTAGGCGCGCAATCGGTCGTGGACCCGGCCACCGAGCAACTCGTAGACCGGCACGCCGTGGGCCTTGCCGACGATGTCCCACAGTGCGGTCTCGATGCCGCTCATCACCGAGCCGAGGGAGATGTCGGGCCGCAGCGTGTAGCCCGAGCCGTAGACGTTGCGCCACATCCGTTCGATGTGGTGCGGATCGTTGCCGACGATGTGGCGCTCGCACACGTCCTCGGTCATCCGGGCGACCACATCGGGGCTGAAGGTGGCCGTGTAGACCTCGCCGTAGCCGACGATGCCGTCGTCGGTCACCAGCTTCACGAAGATGAAGTAGCGCCCACCCATCGAGGGCGGCGGGTTGGCCACCACGAAGGTCTCGAACGAGGCGATCTTCACGACTGCACCCTCGACGCACGATCGAACACGATCACGTTGCGGCGGGCTTCACCCCGTTTGACCGCGTCGATGGCCTCGTTGATCTCCTCGATGGGGTAGGTCCTGGTGACCAGTTCGTCGAGCTTGAGGCGTCCGTCCTCGTAGAGCGACACGAGCAACGGGATGTCGATCGGAAGCCGTCCGGCCCCCATCTTCGAACCGAGTACCCGCTGGCTGTTGCCGGCGATGTCGGTGGCGTCGACCTCGATCATCACGCCGGTGGCGGTCATCCCG
The DNA here is from genome assembly GCA_041394245.1 of Acidimicrobiales bacterium. Classification (NCBI taxonomy): domain Bacteria; kingdom Bacillati; phylum Actinomycetota; class Acidimicrobiia; order Acidimicrobiales; species Acidimicrobiales bacterium. The sequence continues at coordinate 566,637 of JAWKIR010000003.1, read as the reverse complement.
ACGAGTACGACCGCACCACCGGGAGCCACCAACGAGAAGGCCTGTTCGATGGCCGGCTTCGCACCGACGGTCACGAACACATAGTCGGCACCGGCGCCTCCGGTGAGGGCCCTGACCTGCTCGACGACATCATCGGCCGTCACCGAGACCGCCGCCGTGGCCCCGAACTCACGGGCGGCGGCGAGCTTGTCGTCGGCCACATCGAGGGCGATGACCTGCCCGGCACCGGCGATGACCGCACCCTGGACCGCATTGAGCCCGACCCCGCCACAGCCGATCACGACCACGTCGCTGCCGGCTTCGATCCTGGCCGTGTTGGTGACGGCGCCGAACCCCGTGATCACCCCGCACCCCAGAAGCGCGGCGCTGGCGATCGGGATCGAGTCGGGGATGGTCACGACCTGTGAGGCGTCGACGAGTGCCTCCTCGGCGAACGCGCCGGTCTTCAACCCGTGCACCAGCGATTCGCCGGCCGCGTCGGTGAGCGGGCGAGAGCGGTCGATCGTGAACCGTCCGGTGCAGGTGACCGGCATGCCCTTCGCACAACCGGGGCACGAGCCGCAGCTACGGATAAGCGAGATGACCACGCGATCGCCGACGGCCACCGTGTCGACCCCGGCGCCGACCGCCGAGACCGTCCCCGCGGCTTCGTGGCCGTAGACGGCAGGAAGGTGGCCACCCCACGCGCCGTCGATGAAATGGATGTCGGAATGACAGATGGCGCAGGCCTCGACGTCGACCTTCACCTGACCGGGTCCGGGCGGAGCGACCGTGATCTCCTCGATCGAGAGCGGGGCTCCGAACTCACGACAGACGGCGGCCTTCACCCGGTTGGCAGTACCCATCACGGCAACGTACCCCATCGCCTCGCCACGGCTGTCAAGATGCCGACGCGGTCGGTCGATGAAGAGAGTCGCATGATTCGTTCCCGTTCCGTCCCCCTCCTCGTGGCATTCACGCTCGCCGCGTCGCTGACCGCGATCGGCCCATCAGCCGCCGCCGACACCCCACCCCCCGGCGGCCATTTCACCGACGACGACACCAACATCCACGAAGGCGCCATCGAAGCCATCCGCGCCGAAGGCATCACCACCGGCTGCGCCCCCACCCGCTACTGCCCCGACGAACCCGTCACCCGCGGCCAAATGGCCGCCTTCCTCAACCGCGCCCTCCACCTCCCACCCGCCACCCAACCATCAGGCTTCACCGACACCACCGGCACCTTCCGAGACGACATCGAACGCCTCCGCCACGCCGGCATCACCACCGGCACCAGCCCCACCACCTACAGCACCAACGACCCCGTCACCCGCGGCCAAATGGCCGCCTTCCTCAACCGCGCCCTCCACCTCCCACCCGCCACCCAACCATCAGGCTTCACCGACACCACCGGCACCTTCCGAGACGACATCGAACGCCTCCGCCACGCCGGCATCACCACCGGCACCAGCCCCACCACCTACAGCCCCCACCGCCCCGTCACCCGCGCCGAAATGGCCACCTTCCTCATGCGCGCCCTGCACCTCGACGAACTCGTCCCACCGCCGCGACCACTCCCGATCGCCGGCAACCCGGCCGGCACCGCACCGGTGCCGGCCGCCGCGGCTGCGATCGACACCTCGTCGCCCGACGTCGTGATCGGCAACGGCTCGCCGGCGAGCTGCACCTCGGCCGCGGTCGTCGCCGCGGTGGCCCGGGGCGGCGTCATCACGTTCGACTGCGGACCCGACCCCATCACTATCGAGATGCTCGCCACCGCGACGGTGTTCAACGACACCGGCCCGGAGATCGTGATCGATGGCGGCGGGCTCGTGACCCTGAGCGGGCGTGGCGAGCGTCGCATCCTCTACATGAACACCTGTGACCAGGCCCAGGTGTGGACCACACCGCACTGCCAGAACCAGGACCACCCACGCCTCACCGTGCAGAACCTCACCTTCGTCGACGGCGATGCCACCGGCCAGGGCATCGATCTCGGCGGCGGGGGCGGCGCCATCTGGGTGCGGGGCGGTCGCTTCAAGATCGTCAACTCGCGCTTCTTCTCCAACACCTGCGCGAGCACCGGGCCCGATGTCGCGGGCGGCGCCGTGCGGGTGTTCAGCCAGTACGACACGCTGCCCGTCTACATCACGAACAGCACCTTCGGCGGGGCCGAGGCCCAGGCCAACGACTGCTCCAACGGTGGAGCGATCGGGAGCATCGGCGTGTCGATGACGTTCATCAACAGCCTGCTGACCCACAACTCGGCCACCGGGTGGGGGGCCAACCCCCAGCGGCCCGGAACGCCGGGAGGCGGCAACGGCGGAGCGATCGCCAACGACGGCAACACCTACACGCTGACGCTGATCGACACCGTGATCGAGGACAACGTGGCCAACGAGGGCGGCGGCGGTGTGTTCTACGTGAGCAACAACCGCACCGGCCATCTCGTCATCACCGACTCGACGCTCGCCCGCAACGACAGCCTCGGCTTCGAGACCGCGGGGTATCCGGGGGTCTTCTACCTGGGTAGCGGCCCGCCGATCGTGAGCGGATCGACGCTGGACTGACCGGGCTCTAACGTCGGCGCATGCCACAGCTTCCGGTGCTGCACCGCGACGACGATCCCGACGAGATCTGCGCCGCGCTCCACGAGTCGGGGGCCGTCGTCATCGCCGACTTCCTCGACGAGGCGACCGTGGCCGCACTCAATGCCGAGGTCGGCCCGCTCGTCGATGCCGACGATCCCTCGGTGCGCCGGTTCGTCAACCCGTTCATCGCCGACTTCTTCGGCCCCAACGTCAAGCACCTGACCGGGCTGGCGTCGCACTCGCGCACCTATGTCGACGAGGTGCTGCTGCACCCGCTCTACGAGGCGATCAACGCGCGCGTGCTCGGCCCGAGCTGCGCGGAATGGCAGCTCAACATCGGACATCTGCTCCAACGCGGACCCGGCGCCGAGCAGCAGTACATCCATCGTGATCACGACGTCTGGAACTATCTCCCCACCCCACACCCGGAGATCCAGGTGGCCTCGCTCGTCGCCCTCACCCCCTTCACCGCAGAGAACGGCGCGACACGACTGGCGCCCGGCAGCAACCACTGGCCCGCCGATCGGTACCCGACCGACGACGAGCTCGCGATCGCCGAGATGCCCGCCGGAGCGGCGGTGATCTATCTCGGCTCGACGTTCCACGCCGGCGGGACGAACTCGACGGCGACGGAATGGCGACGCGGCTTCCACACCAGCTTCGTCGTCGGATGGCTGCGAACCGAGGAGAACAACACGCTCGCGACACCGCCCGACGTCGTTCGCGACCTGCCGCTGCGGGCCCAGGAGCTCATCGGCTACAAGGCCCACGACGCGATCGCCACGGGCGGCGGCTATCTCGGTGTGCTCGACGTGCGCCACCCCACCGACCTGCTGGCCAGCGGGGAGTTGTGAGCGCGCCCTCGTCCCCCGCCGACTGGGGCTATCCGACACCGATCCGCTTCGGCGCCGGTCGTGTCGCCGAACTCGGCGATGCCTGCCGGGCAGCCGGCATCGGCCGGCCCCTGATCGTCACCGATCCCGGGCTCGCCGCGCTCCCGCTCATCGAAACGGTCCGCGCCGCGCTCGAGCCGCTCGTTCACGCGACCTTCCACGACCTCAAGCCCAATCCGGTGGGCCGCGACGTCGATGCCGGCGTCGCCGCGTACCGGGCCGGTGACCACGACGGGGTCGTCGCCGTCGGTGGCGGTTCGGCGCTCGACGTCGGCAAGGTCATCGCGTTCATGGCCGGCCAGACCCGGCCCATGTGGGACTTCGAGGACGTCGGCGACAACTGGACTCGCGCCGACGCCGCGGGGATCGCGCCGGTCATCACCGTGCCGACCACTGCCGGGACGGGCAGTGAGGTCGGCCGCGCCGGCGTGGTCATCGACGAGGCGACCCACCGCAAGGTCATCGTGTTCCATCCGGCGATGCTGCCCCGGGCGGTGATCTGTGATCCCGAACTCACCGTGGGCCTGCCCCGGACGCTCACCGTGGGCACCGGACTCGACGCGCTCTCGCATTCACTCGAAGCGATCTGCGCGCCGACGTTCCATCCGATGTCGCAGGGCATCGGCATGGAGGGATGCCGCCTGGTGCTCGAACACCTGCCGGTGGTCGTCGACGACCCGGGCAACATCGAGAGCCGCGGGCAGATGCTGGTCGCCGCGGCGATGGGCGCGGTCGCCTTCCAGAAGGGCCTGGGCGCCATGCACGCGCTCTCGCACCCGATCGGGGCGCGCTTCGACACCCACCACGGCATGACCAACGCCGTGGTGATGCCCTACGTCCTCGACGCGAACCGGGCCGCGATCGAGGCGACCATCGCGCGACTCGCCGCCTCCTGCGGGGTCGCCGGTGGGTTCGAGGGCTTCCTCGCCCACATCCTCGCCATCCGGACCGCCATGGACGTGCCCCACACGCTCGTCGACCTGGGGGTCGACCCGGCCGCGATGGAAACCATCGCCGCGGCCGCCGTCGAGGATCCGTCGGCGGGGGGCAACCCGGTCCCGTTCGATCGACCGTTCGCCGAGGCCGTCTTCACCGCGGCGTGCACAGGAGTGCTCCATGCAGCTTGAACAGCTCCGCTTGGAGGTGAGCGACGGCACCATCGACTCGGTGGTCGTCGGGTTCACCGACCACTACGGCCGGACGATGGGCAAACGCTTCGACGCCGACTTCTTCCTCGACAGCTGTGTCGACGACGGCACGCACGCCTGCGATTACCTGCTCACCGTCGACATGGAGATGGAGCCGGTCGAGGGCTTCGCCTACAGCAACTGGTCGACGGGCTACGGCGACTTCCACCTGGTCCCCGACATGGGCACCCTGCGCCGCGCCGGATGGACCGACGGCACCGCATTCGTGCTGTGTGACGTGATCGACAACGTCACGCACGACCCCGTCGCGGTGGCGCCGCGCTCGATCCTTCGCCGCCAACTCGACCAGTTGGGCGAAGCGGGTTTCAGTGCCGCGGCCGCGTCCGAGCTCGAGTTCTTCCTCTTCCGCGACACCTACCGGGCGGCCCATCAGAAGGGCTACCGGGATCTCGAGTCGGCCGGGTGGTATGTCGAGGACTACCACCTGCTCCAGGCCTCTCGGGTCGAGGACTATGTGGGCGCAGCCCGCCGAGCCCTGCGCGACAGCGAGATCCCGGTCGAGAACTCCAAGGGTGAGGCGGCGATCGGCCAGCACGAGCTCAACGTCCGCTACGCCGACGCCCTCACGATGGCCGACCGCCACGTGGTGATGAAGCAGGCCATGAAGGAACTCGCCGACGCCCAGGGCGTGAGCGTCACGTTCATGGCCAAGCCCGATGCCGCCCAGCCGGGCAGCTCGTGCCACATCCACCTGTCACTCTGGGACGGCGACCAGAACGCGTTCGTCGGCGAGTCGCCGGACCACCACAGCGACGTCTTCCGCTGGTTCTTGGGCGGGTGGATGCACCACGCCGCCGACCTCATGGTCTGCTACGCGCCGACCATCAACAGCTACAAGCGCTACCAGAGCCAGTCGTGGGCCCCGACCCGCATCGCGTGGTCGACGGACAATCGCACGGCCGGGTTCCGCATCGTCGGACGCGGTGGCGGTCTGCGGATCGAGAACCGAATCCCCGGCGCCGACGTCAACCCGTATCTCGCCTACGCCGCCGCGATCGCCAGCGGGCTCGACGGCATCCGCAACCGGATCGAACCGCCGGCGGAGTTCCGCGGCGATGCCTACTCGGTCGGCGCCGATTCGGCCTCGGCCGCGTCGGTGCCGATCACCCTGCACGAGGCCCACGCCCGTTTCGTCGCCAGCGACGCGGCCCGCCGCATGCTCGGCGACGAGGTCGTCGAGCACTACGGCCACCATCTGGCCCAGGAGATCGCCGCCGCCGACGCCGCGGTGACCGATTGGGAGATGCGGCGCTACTTCGAGCGCATCTGACGGCGGCCCGGTCGGACCCGCCGGGACCGAAAATTCCTCACAGTCGGCGGCAAGAACGCCGATCGGAATGTCGTGAGTCTCGACGGTCTTCAAACCTGCCCCCATTGTCGGGCCCTGGTGCAGTCCAACACCTGTTCGATCTGCGGCAAGTCGACCTTCGACGAGGTCGCTGCGCCCCCACCGGCGGCGAAGCCCCGGTGGAGCGATTCCTTGAACAACGAGCTGCGAAAGGTCGGCACCGCGCTGTTCGCGATCGCCCTACTCGCCGCCGGAACGGCCTTCGTGTTGACCCGTCCGGATACGGCGCCGTCGGCAACCGCTCTGCCGCCGCCCGTGTCGACGACGAGTGCCGTCCCACTCCCGACGACCTCGGAACGACCGCCCTCGCTCGTTGGCGGCGCGCGACCGACCAGCGGGTTCCTGCCCGGCGTCCCCCGCGAGGTCGCCGAGGCCCTGTCCCCGTGGGACACGCCACCGCCGGTCGATCTGGTGTCCGGGCTCCTGCTCGACGAATCGCTCGACTACGCCGACGACATCGCCCGGGTGGCCGAACTCCTCGCCGACTTCCCCGACGAGTTCGTGCTCGCCCCGCTCGATCCCCCCGAGATCCTCACCTTCGACGGCGTCCTCGACGCCGACCAGCTCGAGGCGACCCAACCCTTCGCGGCACGCACGCTCCAGCGGACTGCGGGATCAACACCCGGTGCGTCGACGCTGGGAGAGGTCTGGCTGATCGCATCCGGCGGGTCGACCGCCGGTGACGCCTATCTCGCCGCGGCCCGCGAACGCTGGAACCGCGAAGCCGCGATCGACCTGTTCTCGCCCGAGGTCGGCCTGCGCCTGTGGCTCCTCGGCTCCGACGGCACGACCGACCTGTGGGTGAGCGACCTCGACGACGATGCGATGATCCTCGTCCAGGCGCCGACCACCGCCGACCCCGCAGCCCTCGCCGACGTGCTCGACACCTGGCGCCACACCCAGCTCTGACCCCCATACTTTCTGGGGTCAGACACCCGTACTTTCTCGCCGGGTGTAGGCGTCGGAATTATGACAAGGTATTGTCACAATATTCCCGCATCCCGAGGAGCCCTGATGGCCATCGAACTTCCCCCGCTTCCGTACGCCGACGATGCACTCGAGCCGCACATCAGCGCACGCACGATCTCGTTCCACTACGGCAAGCACCACGCCGCCTACGTCAACAACCTCAACGGTCTGATCGAGGGCACCGACAACGCCGACAAGTCGCTCGAGGAGATCATCAAGAGCGCGAGCCCCGGCGGTCTGTTCAACAACGCCGCACAGGTGTGGAACCACACCTTCTACTGGAACTGCATGTCGCCCGACGGTGGCGGCGACCCCACCGGTGACCTCGCCGCCGCGATCGAGTCGAGCTTTGGTTCGATCGATGCGTTCAAGGAGCAGTTCAAGGCCGATTCGGTCGGCAACTTCGGTTCCGGCTGGACCTGGCTCGTCCGCGAGGGCGATGGCCTCGCGATCGTCAAGACCGACGACGCCGACACGCCCCTGGCCCATGGCCAGACGGCGCTGCTCACCATCGACGTGTGGGAACACGCCTACTACCTCGACTACCAGAACGCCCGGCCGGCCTACGTCGACACCTTCATCGCGAGCCTCATCAACTGGGAGTTCGTCGCCGCCAACTTCGCGGCCTGACGCTGCCCCATGGGGCAGCTGACGAAGAAGCCGCCGGAGTGGATCCACGCCGCCCCGTTCCAGGCCAGCGCGACCCGAGAGATCGACGCGACCCCCGACGAAGTGTTCGCCGCGTTGGCCGATCACGAACGCTGGCCCGAATGGTTCACCTCGATCATCCGCGTCGAGCGCTTCGGTGATCTCCACGAGGGAGTCGGGTCGAACCGTCGCGTCTTCATCAATGCGCGCGTGGCCGTCGACGAGGAGTTCAACGTCTGGGAACCCGGCGAACGCTGGGGCTTCGTGGTGCTCTCGGCCACCGTCCCAGGCCTGAAGTCGATGACCGAGCTGGTGACCATCGCCGACCTCGGCGACGGACGCAGCTCGGTCACCTACAAGATGGGGATCGAGGGCAAGTTCCCGTTGTCCCTACTTCTCAAGGGGGCAACGGGACAGATGAACAAGAACCTCGGCGCCGCGCTCGACAACCTCGGACCCCACATCGCCGCAGGGCGAGCGGCCGACTGAGCGCGGCAACGTCGTCTAGCTGATCCAGTTCTTGATCTTCTCGACCAGGCCGAGGCGGTCGCCGCCGGCCGGCGTGATCTGGAGATGGGTGACACCGGCGGCCTGGTAGGCCTCGATGCGCTCGCGTACCTGGCCCTCGGATCCGACCATGGCGGTGGCGTCGAGGAAGTCCTGGGGCACTGCGGCCATGGCTTCTTCCTTGCGGCCGGCGAGGTAGAGGTCCTGGATCTTCTCGGCCTCTTCCTCGTAGCCGTACTTCTGGAAGATGTTGTTGTAGAAGTTCTTGCCCTTGGCGCCCATGCCACCGACGTAGAGGGCGGTCATGAACCGGCCACCGTCGCGGATCTGCTGCGCCTTGTCCTCGTCGTCCACGATGGCGACGGTTCCGCCGGCGACGATGTTGAGCGGCGGCAACGACGGGTCGCGCTTCGCGAGGCCCTTGGCGAGGTCGTCGCCCCAGACCTGTTCGGCCTTGTCGGGATGGAAGAAGACGGGGATCCAACCGTCGGCGACCTCGGCGGTCACCTCGACGTTCTTCGGGCCGAGCGAGGCGATGTAGATCGGGATGTCGGCCCGCTTGGGGTGATTGATCAGCTTCAGCGGCTTGCCGAGACCCGTGCCCTGATCCTCGGGAAGCGGCAGGTGGTAGTTGGGCCCGTCGTGGACCACGACCTCGCGGCGCCACACCTTTCGGCAGATCTCGATCAGCTCACGCTGTCGCCCGATGGGGTTGTCGTAGACGACACCGTGCCATCCCTCGATCACCTGCGGACCCGACGCGCCGATGCCGAGGATGAAGCGCCCGTCGGACACGGCGTCGAGTCCGGCCGCCGTCATGGCGGTCAGCGTGGGGGTTCGCGAGTAGATCGGCAGGATGGCCGAACCGAGCTCCATCGTCTCGGTCTTGGCCGCGAGATAGCCGAGAATCGACACGGCATCGAAGCTGTAGAGCTCCGCGACCCAGCCGACGTCGACGCCGGCCCGTTCGAGTTGCGCGGCTTCTTCCGCGGCGGCGCGCGGGTCGCCGGAGTAGTTCAGGGTCATCGAGAGCTTCATGGGCCAAGCATGCCCGCCCCTCCATCTCGTTGCCACCCCGCTCGGCGGTACCCTCTCGCATGGTCCGAATCCGCCAGGTGATCGAGCAGATCCGCCACCGACTGCTCTTCGTGCCGGTCGTGTTCACCCTCGTCGCCGTCGTCCTCGCGCAGGCGATGTTGGCGATCGACGGTGCCCTGGCCGATGCCGACCTCCCCCGGACCCTGCAGACAACGGTGGGGAGCGGTCGCGCCATCCTCACTGCGATCGCCGGCGGCTTGATCTCGTCCATCACCTTGTTGCTGTCGATGACCATGCTCGCGGTCCAGCTCGCGAGCAACCAGTTCTCGCCGCGTACCGTGCGGAACTGGATCGGCGACACGACCCAGCAGCGGGTGATCGGCGTCGTGCTCGGTACGACCGTCTACTGCCTGCTCATCCTGCGGGAGACGCGCAGTATCGGAGAGGGCAACGAGCTGACGCCCCACGCGTCGGTGATCCTGGCGGTCATCCTGGGCATCGTCTCGCTGATCGCTGTGGTGCGGTCGGTCGATCACCTGACCGACAAGCTGCGGGTCGGATCGGTGGCATCGAGCATCTCCGGGGAGACGATCGCCCTCATCCATCGGGCGGGGACCCTCGAGTCCAACACGGCGACCGACGGGACGGTCCCGCTGACCACGACCGCTCTCGAACCGCCAGGCGATGCCGTGGCAGTCGAGTCGCACCACACCGGCTGGATCCAACAGATCGACACCGCCTCCCTGCTGCGGCGGGTTCCTCGGGGGACGACCATCCACCTGCCGGTGGCCGTCGGCGACTTCGTGCCCACCCACGCACCGCTCGCGTGGGTCTCGCCCCCGCCAGACGACGACGCCTGCCTCCGGCTGATGAAGGACGACTTCGCCATCGGCGACACCCGCACCATGCAGTCCGACGTCGGCTTCGGAATCCTCCAAATGGTCGACATCGCGTTGCGGGCGCTCTCCCCCGGTGTCAACGATCCCAACACGGCCAACGACATGGTCGTCCACATCGGCGCCGTCCTCCTGGCCCTCTGGCAGTACCCCGTCGCCCCCGCGGTCGTCGAGTCCGACGGTCGTCACCTGGTCACCCGGCGCGTCGATCATCGTGATCATCTCGAGGCGGCGATCGAACCCATTCGCCGCCACAGCCAGGACGAGCCACTCGTGGCCATCACGCTCCTGCGGATGCTCCAGCAGCTCGAGTCGGAGACGAACCGACGGGGCCTTGCCGGCCCGACCACGCCCATCCGCGAGATGATCGGACGGGTCGTCGCCGAATCTTCTGTCAGTCTTGCAGACAATAGTTGACACTCGTAGTGTCTCTGCCCATGAGGACATACGGGGACTGGAACGGCACCATCGGCACGACGGTCGCGGAGTCCGAACCCGACTTCGAGGTGTCGCCCCATCCTGGTGACAGCGCTCCCAACGTGGTCGTGATCCTGCTCGACGACCTCGGGTTCTCCCAGTTCGGCTGCTACGGCTCCGACATCGACACCCCCCACATCGATGCCCTCGCCGGCGGCGGGTTGCGCTACACGAACTTCCACGTGACCCCACTGTGCTCACCCACCCGTGCCGCGCTGCTCACCGGTCGCAACCACCACACCGTCGGCATGCGGGCCGTGTCGAACTTCAACACCGGCTTCCCGTCGATGACCGGCCACATCTCGAACCACGCCGCCACCGTTGCCGAAGTGCTCCACGACGAGGGCTACGCGACCCTCGCCGTCGGCAAGTGGCACCTCGCCCCGATGGAGCAGTGCTCGGCCGCAGGCCCCTTCGACCAGTGGCCCCTGCAACGGGGATTCGACCGGTTCTACGGCTTCCTCGACGGCGAGACCGACCAATTCAGCCCGTCGCTCACCTACGACAACCACCACATCGAACCGCCGGCACGGTCGAATCCAGGGCAGTCGGACGACGGCTACCACGTCAGCGAAGACCTGATCGACCGGGCGATCGGCTTCGTCCACGACACCAAGTCGGTGCGTCCGGACAAGCCCTTCTTCCTCTATGTCGCCTTCGGGGCGACCCACGCGCCCCACCAAGCCCCTGAGGAGTACCTGGCCAAGTACCGGGGGAAGTACGACGAGGGTTGGGACGTCATCCGTCAGCGGTGGTACGAGCGCCAGATCGAACTGGGCGTCACCACCCCCGACACCCGGCTCGCACCCCGCAACCCCGGCGTCGACGCGTGGGACGACCTGCCGGAGAACCAGCGCAAACTCGCCTGCCGCCTCCAGGAAGCCTTCGCCGCCTTCCTCGACCACACCGACGATCAGATCGGACGTCTCGTCGACGACCTCCGCGACATGGGCGAGCTCGACAACACCGTCATCATGGTGCTGGGCGACAACGGCGCGTCCCAGGAGGGCGGCCCCTTCGGTGTCCTCCACGAGATGAAGTTCTTCAACGGCATCCTCGAGACACCCGACGAAGCGATCTCCCACCTCGACGAGATCGGCGGACCCCACTCCCACACCAACTATCCATGGGGCTGGGCCCAGGTCGGCAACACCCCGTTCAAGTGGTACAAGCAGAACACCCACGAGGGTGGCGTGCACGTGCCGCTGATCGTGCACTGGCCGGCCGGCGTGACCGACGCCGGCGGCCTGCGCCGCCAGTTCCACCATGTCAACGACATCGCGGCGACGATCTACGAGCTGATCGGGGTCGAAGCGCCGGCCACCCGCAACGGCCTCGAGCAGATCCCGGTGAGCGGCGTGCCGATGACCTACTCGTTCGCCGATGCCGACGCCCCGACGGCCAAGCAGATCCAGTACTTCGAGATGGGCGGCCATCGCGGCCTGTGGCACGACGGCTGGAAGGCCGTCACCCGCCACACCCAGAACGTCCCCTTCGACGACGACGTGTGGGAGCTCTACCACGTCGACGTCGACCCGTCGGAGTGCAACGACCTCGCCGCCGAGATGCCCGAGAAGGTCCGGGAGATGGTCGATCTCTGGTTCCAGCAGGCCGACGAACACGGGGTCCTCCCCCTCGACGACCGCATGCTCGAGCTGTTCGGCGCCCGCTTCCGCGACCACTCACCGCACCCGGCCAGCATGCGTTACCTCTACAAGCCGCCGATGTCGATGCTGCCGATGCAGGCGGGCGCACCGATGGGTGGACGCAGCTGGCAGCTCACCGGCCGGGTCGACGGGGTCGCCGACGGCGTGCTCTTCGCGGTCGGCACCGAGAACTCGGGGATCGCCGTCTTCGTGAAGGACGGCCTGCTGGTGCTCGACTACAACGCGTTCGATGCCCACACGATCGTGCGGTCCGAGGTGTCGGTGCCCGCCGACGCCCGTGAGCTCGGCGTCGAGTTCATCCGGGTGGCCGGACGAAAGGCCCTCGCCCGACTGTCGATCGACGGTGTGCCCGCCGGTGGCGGTGAGATTCCCTGGATGATGGGGACGATCTCGTCGGTGGGCGCCAGCGTGGGTCGAGACATGGGCTCACCGGTCAGCCGTGAGTACACCGGCGACTTCCCCTACGGAGGTCGGCTCCGTGAGGTCGAGATCCAGCTGCTGTCGCGCCAGGATGCCGAATCGCTCGAAGCCGAGATGCGTGCGGAGATGTCGAGGCAGTAGGCGACCGGGGCGAGGCGGTCAGCCCGTGTAGGCCAGGTTCCGGGCGGCGCGTTCGCCCCATTCGCTCTCACCGGACCAGGTGATCGTGCCGGCGTCGATCTGGGCCTGCGGGTCGATCCGGCCGGCGGCCAGCATCACGAAGGTCCCGATATCGGTGGTGACGACCACGTCGGGATCATCGACCGACGCCACACGGGTGGCGCGACCGTCGACCTTCACGGCGATGTCGCGATCCACGCCCTGCTCACCACCGCGGGGACGAATCCGGAACACGATGGACATGCCCTCGGGGAGACCGATCTTCTTGCCGACGATGTAGCCGATCGAGTCGTCGATCTCCTGCAGGGTCATCTCCGCCGCGTCGCCGGTGTCGTCGAGGGACTCCCCCAGCGGGATCGCGATGTCGCGGGCGTGCACCCACAGGTCGAACACCCGGACCTGGAGGAACCGTCGATAGGTCGCGATGCCGGCGGGAGTGAACGACGGCTCGTCGAGCACGGCCGGATCGAGCTGTTCGAGCTCGGCCAGCCGGGCGGCGGTGACCTCGCCGACGCGAGCCGCGAAGTCGGCGTTGTCGAGCCCCTCGACGGCCTCGGCGAACTCACCCATCTTCTCGAACGGCGGCGGCACCTCGGCCGAGGGCGCCCATCCGGTGAGCACGACCTCGACCCCCATCGTGTGGGCGATCACCGCGCGCACGTCCCAGTCGGGGCACAGCGACCGGGTGGCCATCTCGTCGGCCGACAGGCGGGCGCAGAGGTCGTCGTAATGGGCGAACAGCTGGCGATGGGCAGCGACATAGTCGGTGAGTTCGTAGGTCATCGTGCGGGCTTCTCCCTGCTCTCCCATTCACGGGCTTCGAAGTACGGTTGGAAAACGTTGGCGATGTGGACCATGTCGGCGTCGGTCTTGGGCGTCTTCAGCTCGTAGAGATGTGGGACCTTCGCATAGGCGACGGTGAGGTCCCACAGATCGAGCGCAGCCTGCCCGGTCGGCGCCGGGGCGACCACGGGCCCGTAGACCTGCCGGTCGCCGGGGAAGATGATCGTCGGCACGCCGAAACCGCCGGAGTTCACGATCGCGTCGTGGTCGGCCTTCACGTCGTCATGGGTGGTGGCGTCGGCGATCGCGGCCTGCACCACCGCGGGATCGACACCGATCTCCTCGCAGATCTCCTCGGCGACCTCGGGACGGTGCGGCTTGCGTCCGTCCTCGTGCAGCGCCCGACCGGCGGCCTCGTAGAACCGGTCGCAGTCGTCCATCGACGTGCGGCGCAGCATCGCCGCGACCCGCAGCATCCCCCATCCGTAGGACCAGTCGCGCTCCCACGGGTGCTTCTTGCCCTCCTCGCGGTTGATCTCCTCGAGGGAGAAGAAGCGCCAGTCGATCTCGAGGGGGTCGTCGACGGGCTGGGCCTCGCGCACCGTGCGGATCCACTTGGACGTCTGATACGCCCACGGACACATCACATCGAAGTGAAAGGCGATCTGCATCTCTCGGACCGTAGTCGGAGGTTGCCCCCGAGAGAAACTGTCAGGCAGACTGACACTTATGAGCGACGCAGAACTCCAGATGGTCAACGACGCCCTCGACGCCCTCCTCGCGGCGCACGACCCGACGGTCGAGTCCTATGAGGAGTTCCGCGGTCATCAGTACGACGCCGGCCTCGCCTGGGTGCACTACCCGGTGGGCAAGGGCGGTCTGAGCGTGCGACCCCAGCTCCAGCGTGATGTCAACCGCCGTCTGGGCGAAGCCGGCGGCAAGCCGATGGACCCGTCGCAGTTCTTCATCGCCCTCGCCGGCCCCACGATCCTCACCCACGGCAGCGACGAGCAACACGACCGCTTCCTGCGCCCGATGTTCACCGGTGAGGAGAAGTGGTGCCAGCTGTTCTCCGAGCCCGGAGCCGGCTCCGACTTCGCCGGTCTCGGCACCAAGGCCGTCGAGGACGGCGACGAATGGATCATCAACGGTCAGAAGGTGTGGAACACGCTCGCCCACATCGCCGACTGGGGCATGCTCGTCACCCGCACCGACCCCGACATGCCCAAGCACAAGGGCATGACCTACTTCGCCCTCGACATGCACGCCGAAGGCGTCGAGGTGCGGCCGCTGCGCCAGATCACCGGCGAGGCCGAGTTCAACGAGGTCTACATGACCGATGTGCGCGTGCCCGACGACTGTCGGATCGGGGCACGGGGCGAGGGGTGGCGCGCCGCGCTGACCACCCTCATGAACGAGCGCACCGCGATCGGCGGCGGTGGGGGCGGTGGTGCCCCGAAGATGGGCAGCGGCCCGATCGGCCACCTGGTCCACCTCTACGAGCGAACCCCCGACGACCGCAAGGGTCCGGCCCAGCGCGACGAGCTCATGCAGCTGTGGATCCGCGCCGAGACGCTCCGACTCACCAACATGCGGGCCATCCAGGCCGCGAAGAAGGGCCAGCCCGGACCCGAGGGTTCCGTTGCCAAGCTCGCCGGCGCCGAGCTCAACAAGGACATCTACAGCTGGGCGCTCACGCTGCAGGGCATGGAGGGTCAGGTCGGCTTCGACTACACGTTCCGTCGTCCCGGTGTCGTCGATCTCGACGGCGCGTCGAACGGCCTCGGCTACGCGTTCCTCCGGGCCCGGGCCAACTCGATCGAGGGCGGCACCTCCGAGGTGCTGCGCAACATCATGGGCGAGCAGATGCTCGGCCTGCCCGGCGAACCCCGTGTCGACAAGGAAATCGCCTGGAGCAAGGTTCCCAAGAACTAGCCGCCGTGCTCAACCGGTACCGAGCGCGGCCATCACGTCTCGGTGCAGCTGCTTCTTGATCTGGGCGATCGATCCTTCGGCCGTCGCCGCGTGCGGCAGTCCGAGATCAGCGGCTGCCGTCAGGAGCTCGTCGAGCGGCACCGCCCGGTCGACGAGGCCCGCGGCCACGGCATCGGCAGCGCCGTAGCGACGGCCGGTGACGATGGTGTCCCGGGCGAGCCCCGGTGGGAGCAGGTTGCGGATCATGGCGAGGAGTCCCGGGCTGAAACCCATGCCGAGGTGGACTTCCGGCCAGCACACGAATCCTCGATCGTCACGCATGACGGCATGGTCGTGCGCGATCAGCGCGAAGGCCCCCGCTCCGAAGGCGTGACCGTTGATCGCGGCCACCGTCGGCGCCGGGAACGTCAGGATCCGACCGAGCACCTTCTCGACGGAGTTCACGTAGGCGACGATCTCGTCGGATCCCTTGCCGGCCATCCATTCGACGTCGAGTCCGTTCGAATAGTGCTTGCCGGCCCCCGTGGTGACGAGCACCTTCGGGCCGCCGGCCGCCTCGACCTCGTCGAGGACGGCGTTCATGCCCGCGACCCAGGCGTGGTCGGTGGTGTTGAGATCGTCGCCGAAGTTCACGACGAAGAGTTCGCCGTCCTGCGTGAGAGTGGGTTCGCTCATGGCCGGACCATACCCGCGGTTGCGAACCGGCCGAGCGAGGGCGAAGATCCAGCCCCATGAACCGTCCCGCGATCGTGATCGCCCACATGGACGGCCTCCGACCGTTCGACGAGGCCACCCTGGATCGACTCGACCGCGCCGGCCGCATCCTCGACCGCACCCCGCTGTCGTCGTGGGACGACCCGAGAGCCGATGCCCTCCTCGCCGACGCCGAGATCATCGTCGGACATTGGGGAACCCCGCTGTTCGACGCCGCGACGCTGTCGCGGGCTCCGAAGCTCCGCATGTTCGCCTACGCGGCGGGGACGGTGAAGTGGTACGCCATCGACGAGATCTGGGACCGCGACCTCGTGGTCACCTCCGGCGCCGGGGCCAACGCCGAGCCGGTGGCCGAATACACCCTGGCCATGATCCTGCTCGCCAACAAGCGGGTCTTCCCTGCCATCGACGCCCAGGCGGGTCGGCCGGCGTGGACGCCGCCGGAGGGGTCCGCACCCCACGGCAACTGGGACAAGACCATCGGCATCGTGTCCGCCTCGCTGATCGGGCGACGGGTCGCGGAGCTGCTGCAGCCCTTCCCCCACCTGCGGGCCGAGGTCTACGACCCGTTCGTGGACGATGCGACGATCGAGGCGCTGGATGCGACCAAGGTCGACGACCTGCTCACCCTGTGCCGCCGGGCCGACGTGCTGTCGATCCATGCCCCGGCGCTCCCGGCGACCCACAATCTCATCTCGGCCGAGCACCTCGCCGCGCTGCCCGACGGCGCCACCGTCATCAACACGTCGCGCGGGCACTGCCTCGATCTCGATGCACTCACCACCGAGCTCGAATCCGGCCGGCTGTTCGCCATCATCGACGTGACCGACCCGATCGAGCCCCTCCCCGACGACCATCCGCTGCGGTCGCTGCCCAATGCCGTCTACACCCCACACCTCGCCGGTTCGCAGGGAACCGAACTCGCCCGGATGAGCGATTGGGTGTGTGACGAGGTCGAGCGTTTCGTGGCGGGCCGACCCCAACGAAACCGGATCACTCGTGACATGATCGACCGGATCGCTTGAGAGCAGGAGAACCACCAATGAGCATCCCCTTCGACGACATCGACGCCATCAACGCCCACGCCAGCGAGGACTACGGCGACTGGGGCAAGGAGATCGTCGTCACCCAGGAGATGATCAACGACTTCGCCGAACTCACCGGCGATCGTCAGTGGATCCACGTCGACGTCGAGCGCTGCATCAAGGAGAGCCCCTTCGGCGGGCCGATCGCCCACGGCTACCTCACGATGAGCCTGATGCCGATGCTCATCTCGGTCCCCGTGGAACTCTCGGGTGTCAAGAACGCCGTCAACTTCGGCTGCGGTGGCGCCCGCTTCCTCTCACCGGTTCCGGCCGGATCGACGGTCCACGCCCGATCCCGCCTCATCGGTGCGCAAGCCCACCGGGCCGGCACCCTGCTCAGCTTCGAATCCGCGACCCACGTCAAGGGCAACGAGAAGCCCTCGCTCGTCTACACCTCGCAGATCCTCTATCAGGGCTGACCCGCCGCCGGCCCGCTCCTCCACAGGAAGCGGCGGCGCAACAACCGGAGCACCTGCCACACGACGAGCAGGCCGATCGCAGGGACCAGCAGACGAATCGTGCCATCGCCAACCGCGCCCTCGACCAGGCCGGCCAACTCGTGACCGTCGCGCTCGACCCTCGCGTAGTCGCCCTCGGCCCACGCGTCGCGCAACGACGCGAGATCCGCCTCGACGTCGTTGCCGAGCAGGCCGATCGCGGCGAGTAGTCCCCGATCACCGTTGACGAGACGCTCGGCCTCGTCGTAGGCCTCCAACGCCCGCTCCTGTTCGTCGAGCAGGGCCGTGACCTCGGACATGTCGTCCTGCGCCGCCTCGAAGATCGCCTTCGCATCATCGCGCGGCGCGAGTTCGAGCGACTCTCCCCACGCGAGGAGGCCGTCACGACGAACGATCACATCGCTCACCGGCCCCTGTTCGGCGCGGAAGGTCTCGAAATCCCAGCGGGCCATGGCCAACCGGAGATACGGGGGCAGTGTCCACCCGCCGGCGCGAAAGACCAGCGCGTTGTAGTCCACCCGGGTCGCGGCGCGTTGATCGAGCAGGGAGACGTCGGCCGGGTCGACCACCGCGGATCGGAAGAGCTCATCGATGCCGCCGGCGCCGGCGACCCGCTCGAAGTGGTCCAGCAGCGTGCGCCAGTCGGGAGGAAGGGGTTGTTCCTCGGGCACGACCCCGGGATAGGTGATGGCATTCGCCCGGAGGTCGTCGAGGATCGTCCGCACACCGGCGGCGCCGATCTCGGCGACGACGACCGGCACGATGTCGGCCGGCCCGGCCGGATTCGGCTGATCACCGGCGAACGCCGCCGCGAGCCCCTCGACGAACCATGCCTCGTCGACCGGCACATCGGCCATCCAGACATGCGCCAGCTGGTGGTCGATCGACTCCGCGTCGTTGAGGGCGAGATCGACGGCGTTCGGGGAGACGTCGGGATGGTCATCGGACGCAAACGACCGCCGCACTTCGAACGGGCGGGTACGCGGACCGAACCAGGTCTCGAGCGAGCCGAGAGCCGCCTCGGCCCGATCCAACACGGCCGCACCCCACACACCGTCGTCCTGCCAGTCCGAGATGGTGATGTCGGGAGGCAGCACCGACACGGTCGAGGTGAACCGCTCGGCATCGAGATACTCGACCCGAACGATCTCGTAGGGCTGCGTCGGTGCAGCCGAGGAGACCGCGGCGAACCCTTCGGGGACGACCACCTCGGGCGCACTCCACGAAGCCCCCTCGGGGCCCGGCGCATAGACGTCGAACGCGACGGCGGCCGGCTCGACGATCGGGCCGGGGAGCGACGCACCGGACTCGATCGCCCAGGTCAACCTCATGGTGAGCGAGTCACCGGGTTCGAGGGGGGTGCGGAAGCCCACGAGCCATGTGGCGAAGCCCTCCGCGTCCCCGGTCGCACCGGCGACCAGTTCACCCGAACCGTCACGAGCAACGACATCGACCGCGTCGACCGGCACCGACTCGAAGAACCCCGGAAAAGCCGTCGCCGCAGTGAGGTTCTCGAACTCGTAGCCGAACTCGACCTCGATCCGTCGCGCCTCCACATCGACCCGATACGTCGCCGACGACGCCACGGTCAACGCCGGCGCCGCAGTCGGGTCCGGCGCCGACTGACCCGACGCCGGCGATGCCCACGAAACCCCGGACACGAGCACGGCCAGCACCACCGCGAGAACTCGATGCTTCTGTCTGACCGGCACGGCGACCAAGACTACCGAGGGTTGCCCATCCGGCGACCGCGCCGGTTCCCCGCTGTCTAGGGTCCGGACATGGATCTCACCACAACCCGATGGGACACTGCCGACGGTGTCGCCACGCTGACGATGTCCCGGCCCACATCGCACAACGCGTGGACCGGTCGGATGCACACCGAGGTTCGTCACCTCCTCGAGGTCGGCCAGAACGACCCCGATGTGCGCGTCATCGTCATCACCGGCGACCCGGCCGGCGCGACATTCTGCCCCGGCGGCGACGCCAAGGCGCTCGCCGCCCACGCGGAACGGGGGTCCTACGACCCCGGCACGCCCGACGATCTGGCCATGCCCGGCTACGGAATCCGTCCGGAATACGACGCCGACTTCGCCTACTTCCTCGGCCTCGACACCGTCACCGTCGCAGCGATCAACGGCGCCGCCGCCGGCGTCGGCCTCGCGCTCGCCTGCTGGTGCGACGTCCGCTTCGTCGCCGACGACGCCAAGCTCACGAGCGCCCACGGCAAGCTCGGACTCCCCGCCGAGTACGGACTGTCGTGGATCCTGCCGCGCCTGATCGGCCACGGCCGCGCCACCGACATCCTGCTCACGTCGCGCATCGTCCTCGGCCGCGAGGCCGCCGAGATCGGGCTCGCCAACCAGGCGCTGCCCCGCGACGAGGTGCTGCCCGCCGCGCTCGACTACGCCCGGAACCTGATCGCCACGGTGAGCCCCAACTCACTCATCGCGACCCGACGACAACTCGCCGACGACTCGACCCACGACAATCCCGCCGCCTCCGTACGCGACGCCCAGCGACGCCTCGAACAGATGATGCGCGAACCCGACTACCGCGAGGGCGCCACCGCCCTCAACGAACGACGACCACCGAACTGGTGAATCGGCTCAAGGAGCCCCCCGGGCGCGCCGAAGATACAAGCGTCCGGCAGATTCGCCCCTGCCGGGCACATGAGAGACGGGTGGGGGTTGAACACTCCCTCCAACGCATCGCCACCAGCGCTTTTCCAGGGTGCTGGCGCACTCGTTCAGCCTCCGCCCCCTCTCGACATTCACATCCCGCAGGCAAGCTGCGGACCACATCCCGCAGGCAAGCTGCGGACCACATCCCGCAGGGTGTCCGCTAGCCGGCGATGAGGCTGCCGAGGGCCCAGATCGCCGCGATGGCGCCGATCACGATGAAGACGATGCTGCGCGCCACGGGAGCCCGCTCGAGATCCTCCTCGTGGTGTGCCGCGTCCGGCGGGCGGACCAGCGCAGCGAGATTGCCGACCGCCATCGCCCCACCGATCGCCAACACCAACCACGGCAGAAGGTCATCACCAAGGAACATTCCGCCATGTTGGTGCGGACCTCGGTGACCTGCCAACCGGGCCATTCGGCCCGTCCTCACCCGAGTCGGTCAAGTCACGGGATCCGGCTCCGATACACACAGTGGCCGCCGGATTCGCCCCCGGTCGCCACGAAGAGGACGGGTGGGGGTTGAACACTCCCTCCAACGCATCGCCACCAGCGCTTCCTTCCAGGGTGCTGGCGCACTCGTTCAGCCTCCACCCCCTCTTCACGATGGTTTCAGTCCCCCGACGGCGACCCTTCCGACGATGCCGACAGGAAGTCGTCGTCGTCGACATCGGTGCGGATGGAGAAGGTGATCTCCTCGTCGACGGCGCTCTGACGACGGACCCGGCTCGATGCCAGCGCGCCCGAGACCTCGTCGAAACAGAACTCGGCCGCCCGCCCCCACGGCGAACGCAGCGCGGCGGGAATGAGTTCGACCCGGAAACAGTCGTCGACCACCGCCACGTCGTAGATGCGCTGGTCCCCGATCACATAGTTGAGAACGAGCGACATCTCGGCCTGGAGTCGTTCGTCGTAGGTCAACCCGCCGTTCACCTCCGAACACCCCGGCACGATGACCGGTTCCGACGGGTTGTCGCAGGTGACGAGCGAGCCGTCGATGGATTCGATGACCGCTCCCAACCGCACGACCACCCGACGAGGCGGCTCCTGCGCGATGTAGGTGTCGCCGGTCAGCGGATCTCCGGCGCCGTCGAGCGTCCGGGTCCATGTACCGGAACTCACGAACGTGGCGGTACGCCAACGATTCCACGCCACGACGAGATCCTCGGCAGCCTCGGGATCGTGCTCGACGGCGGGAAACGACAACTCGACGGGCGCCGGCTGGGCGTCGTTTGCGTCGTCGCTCAACAGCACCGCGGCGACGCCGAGAACCGCGAGCACGCCCATCACCAGACCGACTACGACGAGGACGACCGGACGCATCCCTCGACGTTAGCTCAGCCCGATCCGGGCAGATGCACGTCTCGTTGGGGGAAGGGAATGGAGATCCCGGCGTCGGCGAGGGCACTGTGGACCGCCGTCACCACACCGGCACGGGTCGCGCGTTCGGAGGATTCCACCCCGGAATGCCAGAACGCGAGCTCGAAGTTCACCGACGAATCGGCGAACTCGACCGCCGCGGCGGTCGGTGGCGGCTCCGACATGACACCGTCGACGCTCGACACGGCATCGAGCAACACTTCGGCAGCATCGGTCAGATCGCTGGCGTAGGCCACCCCGACGGTCATCCGGGATCGCCGGCTCGTGTTCCGGGTCTGATTCAGGATCGGCGCGTCGAGCACCTGGGAGTTGGGGATGGTCACGAGCTCGCCGTCGAAGGTCTGCAGGACGAGTGCTCGACCGGTCACGTCGATCACCGTTCCCTCGTAGCCGTTGGTCTTGATCTCTTCACCCACCTCGAGCGGACGTTCGGTTTGCAGCACCACCCCGGCGAAGAGGTTCTGCAACACCGGCTGAAGCGCGAGCGCGATGGCCAGACCGCCGAGGCCGAGTGCGCCGATGAGCGGGCCGATCTCGACACCGACCACGCTCGCGGCGTAGATGAACCCGAACAGCAGGACCGCCCAACGCAGCATCCGCACGACGAGCGTCACCGACAGCGACGGCTGCGCCAAGCGTCGGTTCAGGAACGACATGAGGACGCGGCCGAGCACCACCATCAAGACGACAGACCCCGCCGCCACGCTGCCGGCGGTGATCCACTCCTCGACCGTGATCGCGAGCAGCATCAGACCTCGCGGCGGGTGAGATTCTTGAACGCGGTGAACCTCGGGAGGAACCCGAGATTGATGGTGCCGGTCGGGCCGTTGCGATGCTTGGCCACGATCACTTCGGCCATGCCCTCGTTCTCACTGCCCGGGTGGTACACCTCGTCGCGATAGAGGAACATCACGACGTCGGCGTCCTGTTCGATCGAGCCCGACTCGCGAAGATCGGCGAGCATCGGGCGCTTGTCCTGTCGCATCTCGAGATTTCTCGAGAGCTGCGACAGACCCACGACGGGGCACTGCAACTCACGAGCGAGGATCTTCAGACCGCGACTGATCTCGGCGACCTCGACCTGACGACTCTCGGCCCCGGCCCGGCCGGTCATGAGCTGGAGGTAGTCCACCACGATCATGCCCAGGTCGCCGGTGCGGCTCTTCAGCCGGCGTGCCTTGGCCCGGATCTCCATGATCGTGAGGTTGGGATTGTCGTCGATCCACAACGGCGACTCGGCCAGCCGACCGATGCCGTTGGAGATGCGGGTCCAGTCGTCCTCCTTGAGGTTGCCGTCGCGCATGTTCTTCGCGTCGACGTTGGCCTCCGAGCACAGCAGGCGCTGGGTGAGCTCGAGATGGCCCATCTCCAGGCTGAAGATCAGGGTCGGACGGTTCTCGCGGACGGCGGCATGGGCCGCCATGTTGAGCGCGAACGCGGTCTTGCCCATGGCGGGGCGGGCACCGACGATGATCAGCGCATTGGGCTGGAGCCCCGACAACAGCGCATCGAGATCGACGAAGCCCGTCGGCGTGCCGGTGATGCCCTCGCCCGCCTCATAGAGCTGTTCGAGGCGATCGAGCGTGGCATCGAGGAGGTCGCGGATCTCCCCCATCGTGTCGGCCACTCGGCCCTGGGCCACCTGGAACATCATGTTCTCGGCCTGGTCGACCGCCTTGGTCACGTCGTCGGGTCGGCCGTAGCCGATCTCCGCGATCTCGCCGGCGACCTCGATGAGGCGTCGCAGCGTGTAGCGCTCCTGGATGATGCTGGCGTACTTCCCCGCGTTGGAGGTGGCCGGCGTGTTGAGCTGGAGACTGATGAGTCCGTCGAGTCCGCCGATGGTCTCGAGCACTCCACCGCGATCGAGTTCCTCGGCCACGGTGACCGGATCCACCGGATCGCCGGCGGCGTAGAGGGTCGAGATGGCGTCGAACACGTGGGCGTGCGCGGGCCGGTAGAACTGCTCGACCGTGGTGACTTCCACCGCGTCGGCGATTGCATCGCGCGACAACAGCATCGCGCCGAGCAACGACTCCTCGGCTTCGAGGTTGTGCGGTGGCACTCTCGCCGTGCGCCCGGTGTCGATCTCGCTCATGACCATTTCACATCCACTTCCGACGCCGACGGACGATGGTGGCCTCCGACCCCTGTGTGGAACCAGGGGGAATCCTCGGTATTCCCGGGGAAATCAGGCGCGATAGCTGTGGACAAAGCTTGTACACAGATGCGGCACGCTGTGGACGACCCTGTGGAGCGCTGGGGATTGTGCGCGCGGCCACCCCGTCGCCGGGGTGGCCGGGCACTCACTCTTCGATGATGTCGACGGTGATGGGGAACTCGACCTCGGGGTGGAGCTTGCACATCACCATGGACTGACCCAGATCCTTGAGCGGGTGCTCGAGGTTGAGGGACCTTCGATCGACGACGATGCCCGTCTGGGCCTCGACGGCCTCGACGATCTCGGCAGCGCCGACAGAACCGAACAGCCGGCCACCGTCGCCGGCCTTCGCCGAGATGGTGATGACGGTGGGTACCAGCGTGGTGGCGACCTCTTCTGCATCGGCCCGGCTCGCTGCGTTGCGCATGCTCGCGGCGCGACGCATCGCCTCACCCTGTGCTTCGGCACCCTTGGTCGCCTTCATGGCGAGACCCTTGGGACTCAAAAGGTTGCGGAAATGCCCGTCGGTGACGTCGCAGACGTCGCCTTTGCGGCCGAGTCCGTCGACATCTTGACGCAGGATCACCTTCACGAGTCTGCCTCCTCGCTCATCGCATCGGCGAGCGTCGCCTGATCACCATCGATGGTGACGCCTTCGATCTCGGTGGTGTCGAGCACGTCGTCGCGATCCTCGGATGCATCGTCGCCACCCGGCGGCGGACCGCTCGGACGCGGCGCCGGACCATCGGCACGCCCGCCACGCTCACCGCGATCGCGATTGCTGCGCTGCGTCGTGACCCGGCTGGCGTAGGGAATCAGTGCCATCTCGCGAGCGACCTTGATCGCATCGGCGACGAGCTTTTGCTGCTGCGTGTCGTTGCCGTTGACACGGCGGGCACGGATCTTGGCACGCTCGGACATGAAACGACGCAACAGGTTGGCGTCTTTCCAGTCGACGTAGTCGATCTTCTCCTGGGAGAGGATGGAAACCTTCTTCTTGCCGCGACGACCGGCATCTTTCATGCTCTTGGCGCCGCGCTTCTTGACCTTGGCCATTGTGGTGTTTTCCGTTCTTCGAATCTGTTGTGGGCTCGTTCTGCCGGCGGGCTAGAACGGCTCCTCGTCCATGTCGTATGCAGGCGGCGCCTCGTTGGGGGCCGGTCGCGAGGGGGCTGAGCCGCCACCGCCACCGCCCTGACCGCCTCCGTCGCCGCGGAACTCGTTGCGGCGGATGTCGGCCGATGCCCACTTGAGGCTGGGGGCGACATCGTCGGCGATGATCTCGACGGCCGAGCGGCGATCTCCGTCGGGGGTGTCCCAACTGCGCTGCTGGAGCATGCCGTAGACGACGACGCGCGAGCCCTTCGTGATCGACTCCGCGACGTTCTCGGCAAGCTGGCGGAAGCAGCTGACGTTGAAGAAGGAAACCTCTTCCTCGCCGTCGGCCTTCTTCTTGTTCCAGGCGATGCCGAAGTTCGCGACGGCCATGCCGCCCTGGGTGAACCGCAGCTCGGGGTCGCGGGTCACGTTGCCCACCACGGTGATGGTGTTGTCGAATGCCATGTCGGTACCTCTTCCGATCAGCCGGCGGCAGCCGGCGCCGTCTCACCGAAGAGGCCGCGCTTCGCGGCTTCCTTCTCGGGGAGACGGAACAGCTTGTGGCGGACGATGTCGTCCGCGAGACGGAGCTGGCGCTCGGTGGTGGGGAGTCCGGCCGTTTCGGTCACGATCTCCCACACGACATAGTTGCCTTCGGTCTTGTGGTTGATCTCGTAGGCGAAGCGGCGACGACCCCAGTGATCGGTCTTCGCAATCCGGCCACCTTCATCGGTGATCAGACCTTCGGTACGAGCAATCACCTTCGAGATGTCGTTTTCAGGGACATCGATGTCGATGATGATCATCAATTCATAGGCTCGCAAAATAGCCACGAGCTCACCTCCTCTGGACCCGCACAGCGGGGCCCCTTCCCGGGGCAGGGGTTGTTTCGGTTGTCGCGAGGAGGCTATCGGCCGAGCGCATGACTGCACCCTACGAAGGGGGTATGACACCCGACCGGCCGTCGCCCCGGCAAATAGTCTACGGGCATGCCCCCGATCGATGTCGCCCGCGCCCGTGCCGAGACCCCGGGGTGTCGGGACCTCGTCCACTTCAACAACGCCGGCGCCGCCCTGCCCGCCGCACGTACCCTCCGCACCCAGATCGAGCATCTCGAACTCGAGGCGCGGATCGGGGGCTACGAGGCCCAGGAGGCGGAGGCCGACCGGATCCAGGGTGTCTACGACTCGATCGCCCGGCTGATCAACGCCACACCCGCAGAGATCGCGTTGATGACCAGCAACACCGCCGGCCTCGACCTGTTCGTCTACTCGCTCCCCTGGCGCGAGGGCGACCGGCTCCTCACCACACAGTCCGAGTACGGCGCCAACTATGTGGCCTATCTGCACCTCGCCCGCCGGACCGGCATCTCCGTCGAGGTCGTACCGAACAACGAAGACGGCGAGTTCGACGTCGACGCCCTCGAACGCATGGTCGACGAGCGCGTCCGGCTGATCTCGGTCAACCACGTCCCCACCAACGGTGGCCTGGTCAACCCGGCCGCCGCGATCGGGCGGGTGGCCAACGCCCACGGCATCCCCTACCTGCTCGACGCCTGCCAGTCGGCCGGTCAGCTGCCGCTCGACGTCGACGACATCGGCTGCGATGCGCTCACCGCCACGGGCCGCAAGTTCCTGCGGGGGCCGCGCGGAACCGGCTTTCTCTGGGTGCGGCAATCCCTGCTCGAAACGATCCATCCGATCACGATCGACCACGACGGCGCGACCTGGACGAGTCCGACCACCTACGAGCTCAAGCCGGACGCGTCACGTTTCGAGACGTGGGAGAAGAGCTGGGCCGGGTTCCTGGGTCTGGGCGCAGCGGTCGACGATGCGCTCGCATGGGGCCTCGACCCCACGCGCGAGCGCATCGCAGAGGTCGCCTCGGCGCTGCGGGAACGACTCACCGAGGAGGTGCCCGACGCGGCGGTGCACGATCTCGGTCGGGAGAAGTGCGGCATCGTGACCTTCTCGCTGGGCGAACGCCAGGCCGACGAGGTGAAGCACGCGCTGCGCGACCAGGGCATCAACGTCAGCGTCGTCGGACCCGGGAGCGCTCTGATCGACGCAACCGCACGCGATCTCCCACCCCTGGTGCGGGCCTCGCTGCACATCTACAACACCCACGACGAGATCGACGCGCTGATCGACGCGCTCCGCTGGCGCTGACCCGACGACGCGCGAGACTTCCTCTCGATGAAGCCCGTACCGGTCTCCAAGTGGAAACGCCGCCGGCTGTCGGCGGCCAAACGCTTCCTGTACTCCCAGCTGTTGATGAAGGACGCGTTCATGGTCGCCATCGGACGGGCCAAGCCGCTCGTTCGCTTCACCGTCGAGAACGATCCGCCGCCGATCTACCTCAACTTCGCCGTGCGAGAAGACCGGGTGGAGGCGTTCGCACACCACATCGCCGTCCCGCTGCCACTCGCCCCCATTCGCTGCATCGAGGGTGACGATCCGTACATCTGCCTGACCGTCAACATGTATCGGGTGTCGGGTCTGGCCAGTGGCATCAGGGCCGAGTGGTCGACCTATGTGCGCGACGCCGACGGGATACCCCGCTACCTCGTCGTCGACGCCGAGTGCGAGAAGGGAACGCTCGACCCGGTCGACGGCTTCACCGTGAAGGGCCACGCCGGATACACGGCCACCGGCGACCGATTGTCGATGTTCGCCGGCGCCGACGCGGCCCACGAGCTGCGCTGCACCGTCACGTTGCCGGCCGACGCGCCGTCGGCTCGGTCCGATCGGGAGTGGGTGACGGCCAACGACTACATCTACTGGCGCAACGGCGTGTGCGACCGCACGTTCTACGACGCCGGCCTGGCCGACGCCACCATGGTGTCGATCGACCCGCAAACGGCCGAGATCACCGACGAGACACCGTGGGGCGCGTTCGTCCACCCGGTCCCGCGCAGCATGGTCGCGTTCACCCGCTCGATCGAGTTCGCCATGTCCCCCTGGTGGAACGTGGACGAACTCGCTCGCTAGACCGGGAGTTCGGCACAGCCCAACTCGACGCAACGCGACGCGTCGGCCGCAATGCGACGCATTGCCGTCAGCCGGCGCCGTAGAGGTGGAGTTCGGCGGCCTCTTCGTCGGCCATGTGGTAGCTCTCGGCGTCGTTCGGGAAGGCACCCGATCGCACGTCGGCTGCGTAGGCCCGGATGGCCTCGACCGACTGGCCCTTGATGTCGGCGTAGCGCCGCACGAACTTCGGCACGAAGCGGTCCTCGATGCCGAGGAGGTCGTGGTAGACGAGCACCTGCCCGTCGCACCGGGCTCCGGCCCCGATCCCGATCGTCGGGATGTCGACCGCCGCGGTCACCATCTCGGCAACACGGGCGGGCACCCCCTCGAGCACGATGGCGAAACAGCCGGCGTGGGCGAGCGACTTGGCGGCCTGGACGAGCTTGCGGGCGTGTTCGGCCTGCTTGCCCTGGACCTTGAAACCACCCATGGCGTGGATCGACTGGGGGGTGAGACCGATGTGGCCCATCACCGGGATCTCGGCGTCGATGATCTGCTCGATCATCGGCAGACGCTTGCGTCCGCCCTCGAGCTTCACCGAATGGGCGCCGGCCCTCATCAGGGCAGCGGCGTTCTGGACGGTTTCCTGCGGAGAGACGTGGTAACTCATCCACGGCATGTCGCCGACGATGTGGCAGTCGGGCTTGGCCCGCGCCACCGCGGCGGTGTGGTGGCACATGTCGTCGATCGACACCTGGAGGGTGTCGTCGTAGCCGAGCACGACCATGGCGAGGCTGTCGCCCACCAGGATCAGATCGGCGCCGGCCTCACTGGCCATACGGGCGCCGGGCGCGTCGTAGGCCGTGACCATGACCAGCGGATCCTTGCCGTCGCGCGTCTTGTGGGCGGCAATCGCAGGGGCGGTGAGTTTGCCCATGTCTGACTCTCCTTTCCCGTCCAGCGCACGAGGCTGCCGGCGGTGTTCTCAACGATACCGACGCCTCGGGTCTCCGGCAAGGGGCCGCGGGCGGCGATCAGCCGCCGAACGAGCGTGACCGGAGCAGATGGTTCCACCCGCAGGTGGTGCAAACCTCGACGACATAGCCCTGGCTGGTCGACTTGCGAGCAGCGATGCGGGCCATCTCCTTGTCGCTGGTCACACATCGACCGTGCTTCGGGAGTCGGGGACCGAAGACATAGGTGACCTCGACCAGGTCGTCGGCCTCGCACACCGGACACGGGGACGCGAGGTCGACGCCACAGAACTCGGCGTTGCGACGCAGCTCCCGCTGGGCATCGCACACCTGGCCCGTCGAGAGGTCGCCCTCACGCCAGGCGGCCAGCGTCGCCTCGCGGGCGAGGCGATAGTCGATGCCCGCGCCGGTCCGGACCGCGTTGGCGCGAGCGGCCTCGGTGAGTCCGAGCTTCACCGTCTGGTCTCCACGCGAGCGGGCTGTTCCACAGGGTTGGAGGGTACCCGTCCGCACCAACCCCGTGCATGGCGGCAAGACTCCACTCATGTCGCTGCACGATCACCGCCTCCCCGATGCCGCCCGGTCGCTGGAATCGGTCGACTTCGGTCCCGGGGTCGGGGCCGACGTCGAACGCCGTCTCGTGGGCGACGTCGCCGGTCGTCGCATCCTCGACCTCGGCTGTGGCCAGGGCCACACCGCCGTCGGGCTCGCCCGCCGCGGCGCGCGCGTCATCGCGATCGATCACGACGTCAGCCAACTCGGCGCCGCCCGGACCCTGGCGTCGACACACGACGTGACCATCGAGTTCCACCAGGCCCAACCGGCCGAGCTCGCCTTCCTGGCCGCCGACCATGTCGACCTGGCGATCGCCGTCACGTCGCTGTCCTTCGTGCAGGACCTGAACCGGGTCTTTCGTCAGGTCCATCGTGTGATCCGGCCGAGCGGTCACTTCGTCGTCTCGCTTCCCCACCCGGCCTCCCTCGCCGCCGACCCGGTCGACCCGAACCGCACGACCACGCCGTGGGACTCGCCCGACCCGATCGGCGATCGGTGGATCCACACCGCGGAGAGCATCGTGACCTCGCTGACGCGGACCAACTTCGCCGTCGATCAGCTGCTCGAGCGACGCGACGAGGCCCTCGTACCCGCCACCCTGGTCGTGCGGGCCCGCAAGCTCGGGGTGTGAGCCGTCAGGACCGAGCGTCCGGCCGATTCGGCCACCACGCCTGCAGGCGCCGGACCGCCGTCGGGGCGTCGACCGGACCCTCGTCGAGCCGGAGCTCGCGCAACCACGTCATCGCCACCCCGACCTCGCGACCGGGCTCGATGCCGAGCACGGCGCACACGGCTTCACCGGTGAGCAACGGGGCCGGGTCGGCCAGATCGGGCTCGTCGGCCAGGAGCGCCCGATGGGCCTCCCGATAGCGCTCGATGTCGTCGCTGGGCAGACCCCTGGTCGTTCTCAGTGCCGCGACCCAGTCGAGGAGTTCGCCCAGTGCACGTTCGCTCGGCACCATCGCCGCATCACGTCGGATCCGGGGCGGTTCGGGCGGGCGACCGCCCGGGTCGGACACCCAGTCGCCCCCCGACGCGAACCAGATCACATCGCGAGTGAGCGCCCCCGAGAACCTCAGCGAGCCCGGCACCGACGCGGTGATGCCCTCCGGTGCCAGCAGGGCTGCCCAACGAGCTGCGGCATCGGCGCGCACCGCGCCGGCGCAATGACCACGGTCCTCGGCCTCGGCCGGTGACAGCTCGCCCAGTGTCGGCAGGACGCGGGCCAACAACCCCGTCTCGGCCAGCAGCCGAAACCCGGGCCCGGGATCATCGAGGAGGAGCAGCTTCTGGAGTTCGTCGCGGATCCGTTCGACGGAGACGATCTCCATCCGGTCGAGCAGGGTCGTGATGGCGGCGGTGAGCTCGGGCGTCGGCGTCAGGTCGTAGCCGGCGTGGAATCGGGCCGCGCGCAGCATGCGCAACGGGTCCTCGGAGAACGACACCTCGGGGTCGAGCGGGGTGCGCAGTACGCCCGCGGCGAGATCGGCGCGACCGCCGTGGGGATCCACGAGGGTGCCGTCGGCGAGGTCGACCGCCATCGCGTTCACGGTGAAGTCGCGCCGGGCGAGGTCGTCGTCGATGCGGTCGCCGAACACCACCGTCGGCTTGCGGGAGTCGTGTTCGTAGGACTCCGCACGATGGGTGGTGATCTCGTAGACCTGACCGTCGACCGTGCAGCCGATCGTGCCGAACCGTTCGCCCTGGGTCCACACGGCCTCGGCCACATCGGCGACCAGCGCCTTGATCCGAGGCGGCCGGGCATCGGTGGTCGCGTCCAGGTCGTTCTCGGATCGGGATCGCTCCAGCAGATGGTCGCGAACCACACCACCGACGAAGTAGAGGCGATGGCCCGCATCGACGAATCGCCGGGTCAGTGGGCCGGCCCGCTCGATGACGGCATCGAGGCCGGGTGGGAGCTCACTCATGTGTCGTGGTGGAGACGACGAGCCGCCTCCACCACCTCGGCGCCGGGGCCGCCGCTCGTTGCAGGCTCCGGACGATGTCGTTCACCGAGCAACGCGGCGGTCACGGCGGCACTGCTGTCGCGCACCGCGTCGAGGTCGTAGCCGCCCTCGAGCAGGACCACACACCGACCGGCAGGCGCCATCGACTGCACATCGGCGACCATGTCGGCGATGTCGCCCGAGGTGTAGCCGAGGTTGGTGATCGGATCGTCGCGATGGCCGTCGTAGCCGGCGGAGATGAAGATCCAGTCGGGGGCGAACGCCTCGATCGAGGGCGCGATCACGTCGGCGATGCCGGCGCGGGCGATGTCGCCGGTCGCCCCCGGCGGCAGCGGCAGATTGATCGTGGTGCCGATGCCGGCGCCGGCACCACGCTCGGTCAACGCCCCCGATCCGGGGTAGAGCGGCGACTGGTGGATCGACGCGAACAGCACGTCGTCACGTTCGTAGAAGATGTCCTGGGTGCCGTTGCCGTGGTGGGCGTCGATGTCGACGATCGCGACCCGTTCGCCCAGCGCCGCCCTCGTTGCCGCCGCCACCGCCACCGAGTTGAACAGACAGAACCCCATCGACCGGGCCGCGGTCGCGTGGTGTCCGGGCGGCCGCACGATGCTGTAGGCCGCACGAAGACCGGGCTGCGATGCCAACTCCTCGGCCGCGGTCACGACCGACCCGGCGGCCAGGAGCGCCGCGCCGAGACTGGAGTTGTTCATCACCGTGTCGGGATCGAGTCGTCCACCGCCGCCGGCGTCGACCCGGCGGACGTGTTCGATCAGCCCGCCGGTGTGCACCAACGCCAGGTCGGAATCGGCGGCGGGCCGCGGCGACATCAGTTGCACCGCCTCACGTCGACCCGATTGGACCACGCCGTCGATCGCGGCACGGAGCCGATCGGGTCGTTCGGGATGGTTCGTGCCGGCCATGTGGTCGGCACACCGTTCGTCGGTAACGACCAGCAGCACGCCGCGGAGCGTAGCCTGGCGACCAACCATGGCCCTCCAGTCACTCTCGATCGACGGTGCCCGCTTCCGAGCGGGACGATGGCGCGCCGATGGCGATCTGGCCTATCTCGTCCCTTTGAGTCCCGCCCACACGCTGACGGTCGGCGCGCTGGCGAAGGCCCGCGCCGAGCTCGACTCGCTCGGCTTCGACGAGATCGTGACCGCGGCGCTCGCCCCACCCGAGCGCGCGGCGTTCCTGCGCGACGGATTCGAGGAGCGCGAGCACCTCCACCTGCTCAACCACGATCTGCGGCGCCTGCCCCCCGTGCGCAGTCGGCGGCCGTGGCGCGCCGGACCGCGCATCGAGCGCGGAACGCGCGCCGACCGGGCCGAGGTGCTCGACCTCGACGCCCGCACCTTCGACGACTTCTGGCGTCTCGACGACGACGGTCTGACCGATGCGATGGACGCCACTCCCGTGAGCCGCATGCGCGTCATCCGTGACCACGGCATCGTCGGCTACGCCGTCGCCGGCCGCGCCGCGACGCAGGGATTCCTCCAGCGCCTCGCCGTCGACCCCGCATGTCAGGGCTCGGGCCTGGGCAGCGCGCTGGTCAACGACGCCCTCCACTGGATGCGCCGCCGGGGGGCCACCATCGCGTGGGTCAACACGCAGGAGGCCAACGCCCGGGCCCTCGCGCTCTACGAACACCTCGGGTTCCGCCCTGCCGCTCATCATCTGACCGTGATGGCCCGCACCGTTCGATGAGACGTTCGCCGGCCCCGGGCCTCGTGCTTCTCGGACTCCTCGCCGCGAGCTCGGTCGTCGCGACTCCGGCTGCTGCCCAGAACACCGCCCGGATCGACCTCGAGGCCCAGACCCTGTTCGTCGACGACGAGCCCGCCGAGATCGTCATCCGGGTCAGCGGCGCGCCCGAGACCGCCCGGTTGCGCTTCACCATCTACGACGACCCCGTCCTCACCCGGGCCGACGTGCGCGACCACCATCGCGATCCGCCGTCGAGCGGCGGACGGATCGCGAACTTCGAATGCACGCTCGACGGTGACTGCCGCGAGCAGGCCACGATGACCGCGGGACCCGACGGCATCCGGACGGTGACCCTCGACGACGACGCCATCGGCGAGTCCCTGCGCAGCAATGTCGGTGCCCTTCCGTTCGTCGTCCGCCTCCTCGACGAGGACGACCGGGTCCTCGACGAGCTGTCGACGAGCCTGCTCGTCGTGGACGACGTCGCTCCCACCGTCACCGGACCCCACCGTGTACGGATCGCGTTCACCGCACAGGTGATCAGCCCCGTCGCCCTGCAGCCGGATCTTCGGACGATCGTCGACACCGACACCGTCCTGACCGCGGCGGCACCGCTCGTTGCACACCCCGACCTCGCCGTGACCACCGAGATCCGCCCGGAGACGCTCGACGCGCTCGCCACGGCCCACCCGGCCGTCCTCGACGACCTGCTCGCGACCATCGGCGGCCGGCCGCTCATCCGCGGTCCCTGGGTCGACATCGACGAGGAGGCCTGGCGGGTCGCCGGGGAGTCCGATCAGGTCATCTCGCAGTACGCGATCGGCAACGATGTCGTCGAACGACTCACCGGTGCACCCCCGACGGGGGTCGTACGGCTCGATCCCGACGCCGGGCCCGACACGCTCACCCTGCTGCGCTCGGCCGGGGCGACCGCCGTGCTCGTCGACGACGCGCAGCTGAGCGACCGAACCCTGGCCGTCGAACCGACCCGGCCGTTCCAGCTGCTCGACGCGAACGGCGTCGCCATCACCGCGCTGCGCTACGACGAGGACCTCCACGAAACCCTCGCCGACGAGGACCCCGAACTGGCCGCGTATCGCGCCATCGCCGAACTCGCGGTGCTGGCCGAGGAGGCCACGACCGACGTCGGCGTGCTGCTCGACATCGATCGGATCGATGCCGAGGCCCTCATACGCATGCTCGAAGGGATCGACTCGCGCCGACGTCTGCGGGTGACCGACATCGACGAGCTCACCCAGCACGATCTGGCGCAGGTCGCCGGCGAAACCCTGCGCGGCGACCTGGTACCGACCGATCCACCCGACGTGACCGCACTCGCCGCCGATCTCGAAGCGGCCACGCTCGGGATCGCCACGGTCGCTCGGATGCTCGATCCCGACATCGAACTGCTCGACCCGTTCGTCGCCACGCTGCAGGCCGCCGTGTCGTCCGACCTCGATGCCGACCGGGCCACCGCCTATGTGGATCGCGTCGACGACGCCGTGCTCGAGCTCACGTCGGGGATCGAGATCCCTGCGAGCGAGCGGATCACGCTCACGGACCGTCGAACCGATCTCCCCCTGACGATCGTCAACCGCCAATCCCTCCCGCTCAACGTCGAGTTGCTGCTCACCGCGGAGAAGATCCGGTTCCCCGACGGTGAACGGCTCGAGCTCACGCTCGCTCCCGGAGAGACCATCGTCACCATCCCGGTCGAGACCCTTGCGTCGGGCGATGCCCGGGTCACCGCGACGATCGTCTCACCGGGCGGGTTCGTCGAACTCGGCTCCGGCACCGTCGACATCCGCTCCACCGCCATCTCCGGACTGGGGCTCGTCATCTCCATCGTCGCGCTCGTCGTGCTCGCCGCCTGGTGGATCCGCACCGTGCTTCGCGTCCGACGCAACCGAGTCGCTGCTACGGTCTCCGCCGAGTCGCCGACCGAAGATCGTGTACCGGAAGCGGCGCCGACCGAGGGAGCATCGTGACCGTCCGCATCGTCACCGACAGTGCCTGTGATCTACGTGGCGACGAGGTCGCCCACTACGGGATCGAGGTCGTCCCACTCTCGATCCGCTTCGGCGACAAGGAATACATCGACCGCGAGGAACTGAGCGTCAGCGACTTCTACCGGCTCCTCGAAGCGTCCGACGCATTGCCCGAGACTGCGGCCCCTGCTCCCGGCAAGTTCGACGCCGCGTTTCGACGCCAGCTCGACGCCGGCGCCACCGGCGTGGTGTGCATCAACCTCTCGGCCGCACTGTCGGCCACCATGCAGTCGGCCCAGACCGCGGCCGACAACCTCGCGAGCGAGCTGCCCGACGCCGACATCCGGGTCGTCGACAGCCGTTCCATCACCGCCGGACTCGGTTCGATCGTCATCGCGGCAGCCCAGATGGGAGTCGACGGCGCCACCACGGACGAGATCGTCGCCGCCGTCGAGGGCCTCAGCGACCGCACCCAGGTGTTCGGCACCCTCGACACCCTCGACAACCTCAAGAAGGGTGGACGCATCGGCGGCGCCCAGGCCCTGCTCGGCTCGATGCTCTCGATCAAGCCGATCCTCGACCTCTCGAGCGGTGAGGTGGAGGAGGCCGGCAAGCAGCGCACCCGCAAGAAGGCGCTGGGATGGTTGCGCGACAAGCTCATCGAGGTCGGGCCTGTCGAGAACCTCGCCGTCATGCACGGCGATGCCCCCGACATCGACGACTTCCTCGCGATGATCTCCGACGTCGTCGACCTCGATCAGATCCGTATCGAGAAGATCGGGCCGGTCATCGGGACCCACGGTGGGCCCCGCGTGATGGGCATCGCCTTCCAGACACCGGCGTGAGCACGGGCCGCGAATGCGGCGCAGCGGCGAACCACTAGCTTCCGCGTGGTGGGAATGATCGACGCGGGACTGCTGCTCGACGGTCGGTACCGGATCATCGCGCGCCGCGCCGCCGGTGCCACGGCGACGGTGTGGGAGACCGACGACGAGTTCCTCCGGCGTCGAGTCGCGGTGAAGATCCTCCACGACCACCTCGCCGCCGACCACGACTTTCGGGCCCGCTTCGTCGACGAGGCACGCACCGCGGCGACCGTCAACCACCCCAACCTCGTCGCGGTCTACGACTCGATCCGCGACCAACCCGGCATCGTGCTCGAGTGGGTCGACGGCCCTGACCTGCGGCAGCGCCTCGACCAGGGTTCGCTCACGCCGACCGAGGTGATCGAGATCGGTGCCTCGATCGCCGACGGCTTGGCCGCGCTGCACACCCACCGGCTCGTACACCGCGACGTGAAACCGGCCAACATCCTCCTCACCGTCGGCGGCACTCCGAAGCTGACGGATTTCGGCATCGCCACCGCCAACGCCGGCGACCGTACCGCCACCGGCATCGTGCTCGGAACCGCCAAGTACCTGGCGCCCGAACAGGTCCGCGGACGAGAGGTCGACGGTCGCACCGACCTCTTCGCCCTCGCCGCCGTCCTCTACGAATCGCTCGCCGGAACGCCGCCCTGGTCGCGAGACGGTGATCTCCCGACCGCGCTGGCGCGGCTCGAGGAGGATCCTCCCGACCTGCGCGACACGCATCCCCATCTGCCACCGGCGCTGAGCGCCACCGTGATGCGCGGTCTCGAACGCGAGCCCGAAGACCGTTGGCCGGGAATGACCGAGTTCGCCGCCGCGCTCCGCAACGGCTCCACGCTGTCACCGCCTCCGAGCCGCCCCACGAACCCCACGGCGAACCGCACTGCGGCGATCCCGAGCAGCGGCCCACCCACCGTGGCCCTCGCGCCGGCACGACGATCGCCCACGCGGGTGCGACCACGGCGGCGGCGCTGGCCCCGCCTCGTCGGTGCGGGCATCGTCATCGCCATCGCCGCGCTCGGCTGGACGCTCGTGTCGTCGGTCGGAGGCGGGACCACGACCCCACCGGTCGATCCCGCCCGCGCCGACGGAACCGACGACGGTGATCTGCTCGGGCTGGCGGTGCGATCGGTGGTCGCCTTCGATCCCGAGGGCACCGGGACACCGGGAGAACACAACGATCGGGCCGTGCTCGCCATCGACCGCGACCTCGCGACGGGTTGGCCGACCGAGCGCTACGCAACCCGCGACCTCGGTGCGAAGTCGGGGGTCGGCCTGCTCCTGACCCTCGTGCAGGTCAGCGACGTCGAGACGGTCACCATCCACACCGACGGGGCCGACGATTGGGCCGTCGAGATCCACGTGGCGACCGGCATCACGGCCGCCGACGCCGACTCGATCGCCGATTTCGGGGCTCCGGAGGGTCTGGGCACGAGTCTCGGATCGACGGCCGAGATCCCGGTCGGCGCCCGCGGCGACACCGTGCTCGTCTGGTTGACCGACCTCGGCCGGGGAGAGACCCCGATCATGATGACCGTCGCAGAGGTCACGATCCGATGAGACGGCTCGGCTAGGGTCCGCGCATCGCTCCCGTGGACGAACAAACGCTGATCAGCGCCGCACAGCGAGGGGACCGCAAGGCCCTCGACCAGCTGTTGCGGTTGCATCAGGACCGCATCCATGCGGTCTGTCGTCGGCTCGCGGGCAACGACGCAGACGCGATGGATGCCACCCAGGAGGCGCTCATCGCCATCGTGAAGGGGCTGCCTCGTTTCGACGGCCGGGCGAAGTTCTCGACCTGGGCCTATCGCGTGGCGACCAACGCCTGTCTCGACGAGTTGCGCCGCCGTGGTCGCCGCCCGGAGCCGGGACTGCCTGAGTTCGAGACCACCGAGCACGCATCGATCGGCGCTTCGGCGCCCCGCGATCCCGCGGAGACCGTGGCGGCCCGACTCGATGTCGACCGTGGGCTCGCCGACCTCCCCGAGGAGTTCCGCACCGCCGTCATCCTTCGCGACGTGGCCGGTCTCGACTATGCCGAGATCGCCGAGGTGCTCGGCGTCGCACCGGGAACCGTGCGCTCGCGGATCGCTCGCGGGCGAGGTCGCCTCGCCGACGCGATCTCCGGGAACCAACCACCCCTCGACCGACGTCAGACTCCGTAGCCATGCCCGAAGATCCGCACACCGACGACGAGCTCCTCTCGTCCCATCTCGATGGTGAACTCACCATCGACGAACAGGCGCGTCTCGACGACCGGCTCGCCGCGGAGCCCGCACTCCGAGCGCGCCTCGCCGCGCTGCACGATGCGCGAACACTCGTCGGATCCGCGGTTTCGCCGCTCACGGCGGCCGAGGCCGACGGCATGATCGGCGCCGCACTCGCGGCGAGCGCCACCGCAAGCAACGTGACCGACCTCTCGGCCGCCACGTCACGACGCTCGATCTGGCCATCCCGTCTCGCGGTGGCAGCCGCGGCCGTGGTCGCGTTGGCGCTCGCCGTGCCGGCACTGCGGGCACTCGACCGCGGCACCGACAGCGACACCGCGGCCACGGTTGCCGATGCCGACGACTCCTTCGACGGCGACATGGAAGCCGGCGACGGCACCGCGGCCGACATGGCCACCGAGGCCTTCGCCCTCGACGACAGCCCCGCGGCCGCCGGCGACGACGCCACCGATGATGCCGATGCGGCCGGCTCGGACATCAGCGAGGCGGCGGAGGTGCCGCCCGACGACGAGGCCCAACGGCCGTTCTACGACGCCGCCAGTACCGCCCTCTTCGTCGAGGTCGCCGGGTTCGATCCGCTGGTCGACGACCTCGGCGAGTTCCTCAGCACCGCGACGCTGTCGAGCGCCGTCAGCGAGGACTGGACCGCCGAGCGCAGCACGGCGGATCCCACCACCACGACCGGCCCGGTGCTTCCAACCGACGTCGGTGGTGTGGTCGATCCCGAGGCGTTCCTGGCCGATGCCTTCGGACGCTTCGATGGGCTGGCGACGATCCCGTGCGCCGGGATCGTCGACGTGATCGTCGACTACTTCGCCGGCGACACCGTGCTCGCGGCGGACTATGCGTCGGCGATCGTGGCCGGCGCGCCGACCACGGTCGGCGTGTTCCTGCGGGCCGACGGCAGCGGCGAACTCCTCGTCGTCGATCAGGCCACCTGCACCGTCACCAGCGCCCGCCTCGGCTGACGGCTGATGCGGCCATGGGCGGCGGCGGTTAGGATCCGTCGACATGGCCGACGAAACGCGCACCGCCCAGGACGATTGGATCGTCGGAGCGACCGACACGATCATCGGCTATGTCGACCGGGCCCGCTCGGTCGGGACCGACAACGCGGTCCGTGCGCTGCGCGGAATCGTCTTCGGACTGGTGGCGATGGTGTTCGGGGTCGCCGCCGTGATCTTCACCGTGGTGCTGGCCGTCCGCATGGCCGACGCCTACCTGCCCATCGGTGCCGGCGTCGGCGACGCCACCTGGGCCGCCCACCTGTTCATCGGTGGGCTCCTCTCGACCCTCGGCCTCGGGCTCTGGGCGAGCCGCAAGACGACCACGACACGGAATTTCACGATCGCTGCCGTGGTTGACCTGCTCGCGATCGTGGTCATCGCCTGCTACGCAATCTTTTCCTGAACCCACCGATTCCGGCATGCGAGGAATTCCATGAGCGATATTCGTGACGTCATCATCATCGGCTCCGGGCCGGCCGGGCTGACCGCAGCGATCTACACGGCCCGAGCAAATCTCGCACCGCTCGTACTCGAGGGTGAGCCGAGCAGCACGAGCGATCAGCCCGGTGGCCAGCTGATGCTCACGACCGAGGTCGAGAACTTCCCGGGCTTCCCCGACGGTGTCATGGGGCCGGAACTGATGCAGAACTTCCGCAACCAGGCGCTGCGGTTCGGCGCGGAGATCCAGACCGTCAAGGTTTCCCGGGTCGACTTCTCCGAGCGTCCCTTCAAGGTGTGGGTCGGCGATCCGAGCACCCCAGAGCCGACCCATCTCGCCCACTCCGTGATCGTCTCGACCGGCGCACAGTCGCTCATGCTCGGGCTTCCCGACGAGAACGCACTGATCGGACACGGCCTCTCGACGTGTGCGACCTGTGACGGGTTCTTCTTCCGTGACCAGGAGATCGCGGTGGTCGGCGGTGGCGATTCCGCCATCGAAGAGGCGACGTTCCTGAGCCGTTTCGGAAGCAAGGTGACCATCATCCACCGCCGCGACGAGTTCCGAGCCTCGAAGATCATGCAGCAGCGGGCCTTCGACAATCCCAAGATCGAGGTCATGTGGAACACCGTGGTCGAGGCGTATCTCGGCGACGGACAGTTGTCCGGGCTTCGACTCCGCAATGTTCACACCGATGAAGTGAACGATGTTCAGTTCGGTGGGGTGTTCGTCGCCATCGGTCACAAGCCCAACACCGACCTGTTCGCCGGCCAGTTGGCGATGAAGGACAACGGCTACCTCATCACCCGACCCGACTCCTCCTACACCGATGTCGAGGGCGTCTTCGCGTGCGGCGACGTGCAAGACGATGTGTACCGCCAGGCCATCACCGCGGCGGGCTCCGGCTGTATGGCCGCGATCGACGCGGAGCGCTGGCTCGAGGAACAACACGGCTAGGGTCAACACCCGACGCGGCGCGCCGGTGGAATAGCCACCACACGAGTGGCGTTTCCTGTCTCAGGTCATCAGAAAGGACCACATCATGGCTGGAGCTATCACCACGCTGTCGGACAGCACATTCGACGAGGAGATCGGTGGCTCGTCCGCCCCGGTACTGGTCGACTTCTGGGCCGAGTGGTGCGGGCCCTGCAAGATGATCGCCCCCATCCTCGAGGAGATCGCCGAGGAGAAGGGCGAGTCACTCAAGATCGCCAAACTCAACGTCGACGAGGCCTCCGACATCGCCCGGCGGTTCGAGGTCATGAGCATTCCGACGATGATCCTGTTCAAGGACGGCCAAGAGGCCAAGCGCATCATCGGGGCCAAGCCCAAGCAAGCCCTGCTCGACGATCTCGCCGACTACCTGTAGCTCCGGCGCGGTGATCGGGCAGTATCCTCGGGCGGATGCCTGGGGATGCCATGTCGCCGCCGAGATCTGAACCCACCGGTCTCCCGCTGCGCCACGGCGACACCGGACCCGCGGTGCGTGATCTGCATCGCCGGATGGCCGCGGCAGGATTTCGCGACACCGGCGATCCCGAATGCTTCGACGACCACACCGAGAAGGCCCTGCGCGAGTTCCAGGCCTCGCGTCGCCTCGTCGACGACGGGATCTGCGCGCGCCAGACCTGGGCCGCCCTCGTCGATGCCGACTATCGACTGGGGGACCGCATGCTCTACCTGCGCTCGCCCATGACGCGCGGCGACGACGTCACCGACCTCCAACAGCGGTTGGGCAGCCTCGGCTTCGACGCCGGCTGGCTCGACGGGATCTTCGGGCCCGACACGGAACGGGCGGTACGGGACTTCCAACACAACCAGGGCCTCACCGCCGATGGCGTGGTCGGTCGGGAGACCGTGGCCGCGTTCGACCGCCTTTCCGGTCGACGTTCCGGTGAGAAGACCGTCGCGGAAGTGCGCGACCGTGAGCGGCTTCGCGATCACACCGGCGTCGCCGGGCAACGGCTCGTGATCGGCGAGGCCGGCGGACTTCCCGCCATCGTCGATGGACTCGCTCGTCGACTGCGCCTCGATGGTGCCGAGGTCATCACCTTGCACCAGCCCGACCTGTCGGATCAGGCACGGGCGGCCAACGCGTGGAACGGCAGCGCCTATGTCGGTCTGACCCTCGCCGACGAGGGCCAGCAGATCTCCTACTTCGAGATCGAGGGTTTCACCTCACACGGTGGACGGTCCCTGGCCAACCAGTGCGCTGCAGCCTTGCGAGGAATCCTCGACAATGGCGCGACGGCGACGGGCATGCGACTGCCCATCCTGCGAGAGACCCGCATGCCTGCCGTATGGTGTCGCCTCGGGCCGGCGCCGCTCGTGGTGGAACAGGCGGCCGCCGTCACCGAGGCGCTCCGTACTGCCGTGACCACCTGGTGCGCGATCACCGCAGACGACGACTTGTCCACAGACTGATCCACACCCGTTCGGAGGGTCAGACGACGGTACCCGGAGGGGTGATCACCCGGTAGATGCGCTCGAGATCGTCGAGATCGGCGAAATCCACCACGAGCTTGCCCGGACCTTTCCCCAGCTTGACCGACACCCTTGTGGACAACCGGGCCGCCAGCAGCTCCTCGAGCTCCAGCACGGCTGGTTCGGCCAGCATCGGCGGCTCTCCTGCCACCGGAGCATCGTCCCCTACAGCAGCAACCGGTGGTTCGTCCGCGACCTCGGGCTCGACATCGTCGCCCTTGAGCAGATCCTCGACCTGGCGTACCGTCAACCCCTCGGTCACGATCTGCTTCGCGATCCGCTCCTGCTCGGCACGATCCGGTGTCGACAGCAGCGCTCGGGCGTGTCCGGCACTGATCTGACTCTCGATCACGAGGCGCTGCACGGTCGGCGGCAGCTGCAGCAACCGAATGGTGTTGGCCACCGCAGAGCGGCTCCGACCAACGCGAGTCGCCACCTCGTCCTGCGTCAGCGAGAAGTCCTCGATGAGCTGCTGATACGCAGCAGCTTCCTCGAGCGCGTTGAGATCCTGACGATGCAGGTTCTCGACCACGGCTGTTTCGAGACTCGACAGGTCATCGGCCCCACGTACCAGAGCCGGGATCGCGGGGAGGTTCGCCCGCTTGGCCGCGCGCCAACGTCGCTCCCCCGCGATCAGCTCGAAGCCACCATCGTCGTTCTCACGCACCACGATCGGTTGAATCACACCGACTTCGGCCACGGAGGCCGTCAGCGCAGCCAGAGTCTCCTCGTCGAAGTGCTCGCGTGGCTGATAGCGATTCGGTACGACATCATTGACATCGATCTCCCGATACACGGCGCCCTCTGTGGTGACGTCGGCGGGTATCAGTGAACTGAGGCCCTT
The DNA here is from genome assembly GCA_041394245.1 of Acidimicrobiales bacterium. Lineage (NCBI taxonomy): Bacteria > Bacillati > Actinomycetota > Acidimicrobiia > Acidimicrobiales > Acidimicrobiales bacterium. The sequence goes on along the minus strand of JAWKIR010000003.1, from coordinate 523,487 downwards.
GCCCAAACCACTACGCTTTGTCACCGAGAATCTCCTTTGCGAGTTCGCGATACGCAATCGCGCCGCGGGACATCGGGTCGAATGCGGTGATCGGCTGTCCGAACGAGGGCGCTTCGCTGAGCCGAACCGTCCGAGGGATCACCTGCCGGCACACCTTGTCGCCGAAGTGCGCCCGAACTTCATCGGCGACCTGGCTCGACAGCTTCGTACGGGCATCGAACATCACAAGCACGATGGTGCTCAAGTCCAGTGTCGGATTGAGATTTCGGGTCACGAGGTCGACATTGCGGATGAGTTGTCCGAGTCCCTCGAGGGCGTAGTACTCGGTCTGGATCGGCACCATCACCTCATTGGCGGCGGTCAGCCCGTTGATGGTCAACAACCCGAGCGATGGGGGACAGTCGATCAAGACGATGTCGTAGTCGTCGGCCACCGAGTCGATGGCCTCCTTGAGCTTGCGCTCACGGTTCAGCGCAGGGACCAACTCGATCTCTGCTCCGGCGAGATCGAGACTGGCCGGAGCGACATAGAGACCCTTCACCGAGACGGGCTCGATGACATCTTCCATCGGCACGTCCTGGAGCAGCACATCGTAGAGGGAGTAGTCGAGTTGTCGCGGATTGAGGCCGAGCCCGGTGCTCGCGTTCGCCTGGGGATCCAGGTCGACGACCAGCACCCGTTGTCCGAGCTCTGCGAAACAGGCACCCAGGTTCACGGTCGTGGTGGTCTTGCCCACACCACCCTTTTGATTCGCCACCGCGAAGATGCGGGGACCGGACGCGGGGCTCGCGTCCTCTTGCACGAATGCCACGAGGCACTCTCCCTTCGTTGGAACTGGATCGTTTCCGTCAACGCGGAGGATGCAGCCCTGTCATCCTCGCCGCTGCGTGGAGGTGGGTCAAGCACCCTTGTGGAAAACTCCCGGTGTTTCACGTGAAACAGTCGTCGGCGTTCCGGTCTGCCTGGCACGGGTGTTTCACGTGAAACACATCGCGATGACTCAGAACAGGGGGCGACGTCGCCGAGCCGCTGATCGACGAGGCCACTTCGACGGAAGCACTGTGGGCGCAGTTGCCCAGAGGTAGTGCGAACCGTCGGGGCCCATTCCATCGGTCACGACCACACCGAGCCGCGGGGCGGCCGACCGCCACTGCGCGAGTGTTTCCTCGACCACCGAGACGCCGAGTCGACCATCGGGGTGCATCAAGGGCAGTGCGCACTCGGCGAGATCTCCCGGAGGTCCGAACGATCGAGCCACCACGAGATCGTACGCACCTCGGTGGAGAGGATCATGGGCCACGTCCTCGACGCGAGCGTGACGGACGACGACCCGCCCCGACATGCCGAGCGCGCGGACCGCCGCAGCCGCGTACTCACACCGGCGCTCGTTGGCATCGACGAGGACCCATGACGACGACGGCCGTAGGGCAGCGAGCACCACGCCGGGGACCCCCGCTCCCGTTCCGAGATCGACCCCGGTGAACTCGTCGTCAACGCGACACGCGGCCGGGAGATACCCGGCCGCGTGCGCAATCAGTGCTTCAGTTGTGGCGCTCCCCAGCACGCCGGCCCGACGGGCCGGGCGCCAGGCAGCGTCGAGGGCGGCCCAGTCGGGCTCAGTCACCGGCCCCGGCGGGGACGATGACGACCCGGCGCTGGGAATCCTCGCCTTCGGAGCGGGTTTCGACGCCCTCTTCGTCGGTGAGTGCATCGTGCACGATCTTGCGATCCGCCGCCGACATCGGCTCGAGCGAACGCGCCTTGCCGGAGCTGCGCACCGCTTCGGCCTGCGCACGCGAGAACTTGACGAGTGCCTCTGCCCGACGGGCGCGGACACCACCGACGTCGACACGGATTCGCCCGTTGCGACTGCTGCCCGCCTGTCGCTGCAGCACCGTTCGCACCAGTTCGTCGATCGCGCCGGCCGTGGTCCCCCGTCGGCCGATCATCCGACCGAGATCGTCGCCGGACACCGTGATCCGGATCTCTTCGTCATCGATGTCTTCGCGAGCGAACGTCACTGTGGTGCCGAATCGCTGCGCGAGGCCCGACACGAACTCCTCGGCGAGGTCCGCCTGCTGGGGAAGCGGCATGGTGGCTTCGTCGTCGCTCATGGTCGTCTCTCTCTTCTCGCCACGTGAGTTGGCGTTCTCTCGACCAGAACGGGTGTTCTCGGTCGTCGTCTGCTTGTTGCCGCCCTTGTTGCGGCTTGCTCCCGAGGAGGCGTGATCGGTCTCACCGGATTGCTTCTGGTTTCCTCGACCGCCGCTCCCCTTTTGGGAACTGCGTCCGTTTCGGCTGCGACCACGACGCCGTTCTTCCTTGGCGCGAGGCGTCGCCGGGGCAACCCGGGCACGCACTCGGGCCTCTTCCTTCACACGGCCGAACAGGCCGGTCGTCACATCCGAGATCACCTCGAACTCGGCGTCGTCTTCGTGGACGCCGAGCTTGTCGAGGGCTCGTTCCTTGGCTTCATCGATCGAAGGACCGGTGCTTTCCACCCATTCCATCGTTGTCTCCTCTCATGCGGGCGCTGGTAGAGCGACACACGTTCCGGTGGCCACAGCAGCGCTGTCGGGAGAACCCCGACAGCACGGTGGCGCAGCGGTCGCCGACTACTTCTTGCGCTTTTTGTGTTGCGGTGCCCCTGGGTCGGTGGTTCGTCCACCGCTACGGGACTGACGGCTCGGGGCCTTGCCGGTTCGGCCGGCCCCCGATGCCTTCGCGCTCTTCTGACCCGACGCCTTCTGCTTGGGCGTGGCCTTCTGCTTGGGCGTCGCCTTCGCCTCACCACGCTTCGGTGTGGGCTCACCCTTCTTCGGAGTCACTCGCCCGCCACCGCGATCGGTGCCGCTCTTGCCGGCGGCCTTGTCGGCGGCCCGTTGCTTCGCCAGCAAGGCACCGGGGCTCTCGTCACCCTTGTACAGCGATTGGGTGATGTAGGCCTGCTGACCGATCCGGTACAGGTTCGAGACCACGAAGTAGATCACCAGGGCGGCCGGCATCGTGAAGCTGAAGACCGGCAGCATGAAGGGCAGGATCTTCATGATCATCTGCTGCTGGGGGTTGATCTGAGCACCCGTGTTGCGCCCCTGGATCTGGCGCTGCTGATAGAGACTGCTGAACAACACGATGGCGATCAAGGCCAGATAGGGGAGTGCCGTGACGAAGTTGTCGCTGAGGACCTCCTGGGCAGAACGGGACAGATCCAGACCGAACGACTTCATCTCGTTCGTCGCGCTCAGATTCAGATACATCTCACTGTCGTGATGGAGATTCTCGGGGTCGAACGTGCGTTCGATCCGCGGGATCACGTGAAGGTCGAGGTCCCCTCCACCGCCGATGCGTCCGGCTGTCCAACCCATCTGACTACCGATGTCGGTGGCCCGCCGGGTCACGCCCTGCACGACGCGGAACAGCACCAGGAAGATGGGCAGCTGGATCAGCATCGGGAGACAGCCGCCGAGGGGGTTGATGCCGTTCTCCTGGTAGAACGCCATCAGCTCTTCGTTCATCTTCTGCCGGTCGTCCTTGTACCGGTTCTGGATGGCCTTGAGCTCGGGCTGCAGCCGCTGCATCTGCAGCATCGACTTCGTGCTCTTGAGCGTGAGCGGCGTCGCCACGATCATCACGGCGAGGGTCAACAGGATGATCGACACCCCATAGCTCTCGAAGACGTGCTCGTAGAAGAAGGCGAGAACGGACGCGATCAGGTCAAACATCTAGGACTCCCGGGTGGCGGGCACGGGGTCGTAGCCGTGGGTTCCCCACGGGTGACACCGGCACAGTCGTTTGGTGGCAAGCCAACTGCCACGCACCGCGCCGTGGCCGTCCAGGGCCTCGATCGCGTAGTTGGAACAGGACGGCACATGTCGGCACGGCGACGGCCGGCCGGCGAAGACGCGCTGATAGCCACGCACACCAGCCCGAAGTACGCGCGCGACCGGCGAACTCAACGTGGCTCGCCGGTCTGGGATTCGGGGGTGAGGAGCGTGCTCATGGTGTGGCGCAGTGTCGTGTGTGACCAGTCGTCGATCGGAGCCGTCACCCGAATCAGGTGGTCGCCTCGAGCCGGGAACACCGGGTCTTCACGGTGAAGATCCTGCAGCACGGCTCTCACGCGGCGACGAATCCGGTTCCGAACCACTGCATTTCCCACTGAGCGTGGGATTGCGAACGCGATACGTGCGTTCAGCGCAGTGGGATCGATCCTCGAGACCAGTCGGATCGGCCCTCGACCGTGGCGGACTCCTTCGGCACGAAGCCGTGCGAAGTCGTCCCGGCCGACGAGCCGGTCGATCATGCCGACAGGCGGGCGCGACCCCTCAAGCGACGGGACCGGAGAACGGCGCGTCCTCCGCGGGTGCTCATGCGCGAGCGGAAACCATGCTTCTTTGCCCGCTTGCGCACGTTGGGCTGATACGGCCGCTTCATTGTGATCCTCCGAGTACCGCGGGCAGGAGTCGGCGCCGCGGGAATGACGGTTCCGATTGTGGGGAACCGATGACGTCAACCCGTCACGGTATGGCCCTCGGCGGAGGTCAACAACCAGGGCCTTCAACCTGAGAGAGGGCAGAGTGGGTGTTCCCGACGGGGTTCCCCTGAACGACATTCGTGTCATTTGATGTTCCACCCATGTAATTCGATTGTGGAAAACGGGTTCTGAACTGGCCTTTCACGACAACCTCGGTCTCCGGCTTGCGGGTATCCACAACCTTGGTATGTTGCCCGCCCACGCCGGTCGGAGTGCGGATGTGGTGAGTGGGTTTTTTCCACGCACCACCGCCTTTGCCCGGAGCGGAGTACGGAGGGTCGTCCACACCTGTGGACGCGGCTGTGGAGACACAATTGCACGTGGAAGAGATGGGCGACGCCGATGGTCTTTGGACCACCTGCGCAGAGAGCATTCGCGCACAGGTGAGCGACGCCGTCTGGCGTACCACCTTCAGTGGCGCGAAGGCGGTGGCGTTCGACGAGGGCGAGCTCGTCATCGTCGTCCCCAACGGGCTGCAGAAGGAACGGATCGAGGGGCGCTACCTCGGCCTGGTGCAGGACGCGATCGAGGAGACCAGCACCGACGTGTCGGTCCGGGTCGAGATCGACACCGACTGGGACGAGGTGGCATTCGACGTCCCTGCCGCCGATCTGCGCTCCCCGGACGATCCCCCGCCGGTTCCCGCCGTCGTTGCCGGCCTCGAGGGCATGCGCGACGAGAAGTTCACGTTCGAACACTTCGTCATCGGCCCATCGAACCGTTTCGCTCATGCGGCGGCGCTCTCGGTCGCCGAGACCCCCGCCGCGAGCTACAACCCGCTCTTCATCCACGGGCATTCGGGGCTGGGCAAGACCCATCTGCTGCGCGGCATCGCCCACTATGTCGCCGATCACTACCCGACGTATCGCGTCCGCTACGTCTCCACGGAGACGTTCCTCAACGAGTTCGTCGAAGCGATTCGCACCAACACCCAACCGGAGTTCAAGCGACGTTATCGAGACAATGACGTCCTGCTGATCGACGACATCCAGTTCATCGAGGGGAAGGAGGGGCTCCAGGAGGAGTTCTTCCACACGTTCAACGAACTGCACCAGAACAACAAGCAGATCGTGCTGTCGTCCGATCGCACCCCCGACGCCATCCCGACCCTCGAGGATCGCCTGCGCAGCCGCTTCAAGTGGGGCCTGATCACCGACATCCAACGCCCCGATCTCGAGACCCGCCTCGCCATCCTGCGCCGCAAGGCCGAGTCCAAGACCATCGACATTCCCGACGACGTCTTCGCCTTCATCGCCGAGAACATCACCGATTCGATTCGTGAGCTCGAGGGCGCCCTCATCAAGGTCACCGCCTACGCCAGCCTCACCCAACAGCCGCTCGACCGCGAACTCGCCGCCCTCGTCCTCAGCGATCTGATCGCCAGTGCCGAGAAGCCACCGGTCACGGCCGAACGGATCATCGATCTCACCGCGGAGATGTTCGGCTTCGACATCGACCAGATCACTGGTGGCTCGCGTCGTCGCCCGCTCGTCGACGCCCGCCAGGTCGCCATGTACGTCACCCGCAACATGACCGACCTCTCCTTCCCCGACATCGGCAAGGCATTCGGCAACCGCGATCACACGACGGTGATGCACGCCGTACGCAAGATCGAAGCCCGTATGGGTGAGCGCCAGCAGATCTTCGACAAGGTGACCGAACTCCAGCACCGACTCAACCATCCGACGTGACCGTGCTCGCCGAAATGACCGTGCTCGCCGAAATGACCGTGCCCGGCCGCACACAGGATGGGGACATCCCTGGGGACCACCTGGGCACCTGGGGTGGACGCCGATGCACAAAGTCCCACGACATCCACCAAGCCGGCCGGCCCGCGTCACACACTGTGACCGCGCGGGGACACCGTGGGGACGCAACATCCGCGTCGTTTCACGGCAGACTCGGCACCATCCACAATCCACAAGCCCTATGGACTGCTATTAACGAGAAGTCCGTACGACAGGGAGAAGTAACCGCACCATGGGCCTGAAGTTCCGTTGCGAGCGAGACATTCTCGCCAAAGCCCTCGCCGATGCCGGTCGAGCGGTGACCACACGCGGGGGCGCGCTCCCGGTACTCGCCGGTGTTCGTCTCGAGCTCACGGGTGATCAGCTGACCATCACGGGCAGCGATCTCGACCTGACCATCTCGGTGACCATCGAGGTCTCGGGGTCCGAGGACGGTGTGGCCGTCCTCCCGTCGAAGCTCGCATCGGACGTGGTTCGTTCCGTGCGTGCCGGCGGCGTCGACATCGCCGTCGAGGACGACGACGCTCGCATCGTCGCCGCGCCCTCGGAGTTCGCCATCCGCATCATCCCGGCCGATGAGTTCCCGGAGCTGTCGAAGCCCCACGGCGATGCGGTGACCCTGGATGCGGCCGAGTTCAAGGCCGCCATCGAGCAGGTCGAGAAGGCTGCGTCGTCCGATGATGCACGCCCCATCCTCACCGGCGTGCTCATGGCCGCAGAAGAAGACGGTCTCCGCCTCGTGTCGACCGATTCCTATCGCCTGTCGGTGCGCGATCTCGCCGGTACTTCCGTGCTGGGCGAGGGCCAGAAGGTGCTCGTTCCCAGTCGCGCATTGAAGGAGCTCGCCCGCGTCGTCGGCGACGCGGAGAGCATCACACTCCGCCTCGGCGAACGCGACGCCGGCTTCGAGGTCGGTGCCGTGTCGGTCACCACCCGCTTGATCGAGGGCGAGTTCCCGAACTATCGGGGTCTGATCCCGACCAACCATCCGAACCAGCTCACCGTCGATCGGCTGACACTGCTCGACGCTGTTCGCCGGGTTCGCTTGCTGGCGCAGGAATCCACACCGATCCGCATGGCGATGTCGGCCGACGGCCTCGAGCTCGTCGCTGTCACCCAGGACGTCGGTCAGGCCCACGAGGCCGTCGAGGACGCCAGCTATCGCGGTGATGACCTGACCGTGGCGTTCAACCCGGAGTACCTGATCGACGGGATCGAGGTCGCTCCCGGTGACCAGATCACCCTCGAGACGGTCGACGAGCTGAAGCCGGCACTGTTGAAGTCGAGCGAGGATCCGAACTTCCTCTACCTGCTCATGCCGGTGCGCGTCAGCTGACCTGATGACGACCGCGAGGTCGGCGCACGTCGTGACCAGTAGCTTGACCTTCTGTGTTGATCCGGACGCTCGAACTCCAGAACTTCCGGTCCTACGAATCGGCAACCCTCACGCTGTCGGAGGGCCTCACCGCGATCGTCGGTGAGAACGGACAGGGCAAGACCAACCTGCTCGAGGCCATCAGCTGGATCGCGGGGATGGGCTCGTTTCGCGGCGTACCCGACGATGCGCTGATCCGCAATGGCGCCGACGCCGCCGTCCTGCGAGCGACCGTGGAGTCGCCCGACGGAAGGGAACAGCTGGTCGAGGTCGAGATCCCCCGTATCGGACGCAACCGGATCCAGGTGAATCGTCAGCGACTCTCGCGGGCCAGGGATCTGCTCGGTGTGGTCCAGGTGACGGTGTTCTCCCCGGATGACCTCGAACTCGTGAAGTCCGGGCCGGCGATGCGCCGGCGTTGGATCGACGATGCGCTGGTCAGCCGCCATCCCCGAAATGACGCACTGCGCACCGATCTGGAACGGATCCTGAAGCAGCGCAATGCGCTCCTCCGGTCGGCTCATGGTCGCCTCGACGGTGATGCCGCCTTCACCCTCGACGTGTGGGATGCGAAGTTGGCAACGATCGGAGGTGCGCTGCGAGAGGCTCGTGAGGCGCTGCTGGCCGAGATGGGGCCGCGGTTGGCCGCGGCCTACGACGCCGTCGCCGGTCGGGCCGCCGATGTCGAGACGATCTACGAACCGAGCTGGCAGGGCGATCTGGCGGAGGCGTTGGTCGCGTCCCGTGACCTCGACGTGCGACGGGGCGTGTCGACCGTCGGGCCCCACCGTGACGAGATCCTCTTCCGCATCGGCCGGTCACCGGCGCGCACCCATGCCTCACAGGGCGAGCAGCGGTCGTTGGCACTGTCGTTGCGACTGGCCGCCGATGCCGTGGTGCGCGCGGCCGGCGTCGCGGAACCGGTGTTGCTCCTCGACGACGTGTTCTCCGAACTCGATCCGGGGCGGGCCGAGGCACTGCTGGATGCGCTTCCCGGCGGGCAACGGTTGCTGACCACCGCGGCGTGGCTGCCGCCGGCCGCGACACCCGATCGGGTGTTGAAGATCGTCGAGGGAACGGTCCGCGAGGTCAGTGGAACCGATGGGGCGAAAGCGTCGACCGAGTGAACGCGAACAGTGGTCATCATCGTGACCCGCAACGCCTCGGCCGGGCCCTCGATCGACTCATGGGCACCCTGCGAGCGCCATCGGTCGACGTCCTCGACAGTGTGTTCACGAAGTGGCCCGAGATCGTCGGTGACGAGGTCGCCGCACACAGTCGGCCGCTCTCCATCGACGGCCACACGCTGGTGGTGACCGTCGACGACGCGAACTGGGCGAGCGAACTCCGATGGCTCGAGAACGAGGTGATCTCGCGGGTGGCCGCGGTGTCGGGATCCGACCGTGTTTCCGCCCTCAACGTCAGGGTCACGAGACGCAAATGACATACGTGTAACTGCTACACTTGCACCACCGTGTACGGGCTGTTTCACCAGCGTCTCAAGGGCGCCAACACCCTCCCGGAACCCCTGGTGTCCGCGCTTCGCGACAGGGATTTCGGAGCTCGTTCGTGAGCACGGTCGACGAGGCCGGCGACGGGTCCGACGAGGGTGTCACACCCTCGGTGGAGACTGACGACGGTCCAGAGGAAACGGGGAACGAATTGACCACCACGAGTGAGTCGTCCTACGGCGCGTCCGACATCACAGTGCTCGAGGGGCTCGAAGCCGTGCGCAAGCGGCCGGGCATGTACATCGGTTCCACCGGCCCGACCGGTCTGCACCATCTGGTGTGGGAGGTCGTCGACAACTCCGTCGACGAGGCGATGGCCGGCCACTGCACGCGGATCGACGTGTCGATCCTCGAAGACGGCGCCTGCGAGGTCCGAGACGACGGTCGTGGCATCCCGGTCGACAAGCACCCGAAATACGAGGACCTGTCCGCGGCCGAGGTCGTGTTGACCGTGCTCCACGCCGGCGGCAAGTTCGGCGGTGAGGGCTACAAGGTGTCCGGTGGTCTGCACGGCGTGGGCATCTCGGTGGTCAACGCGCTGTCGAGGCGGGTCGAGGTCGAGATCGATCGCGACGGCACGCGTCATGCCATGTCGTTCGCCGACGGCGGTGATCTGCGTGACCGGCTGGCACCGATCGGTGCGTCACCACTGGTCGACGGGGTTGCCCGCACCGGCACCACCACCCGGTTCTGGCCCGATCCGACGATCTTCGACGAGGTCGAGTTCCGCTTCCAGACCCTGCTCGAGCGCTTCCAGATGATGGCCTTCCTCAATCGGGGGCTCGAGATCCGGGCGCGCGATCTGCGCCCGACCTCCACCGTCGAGACCGACGACCCGGACGGATGGATCCGCTTCAAGTACGACGGCGGCATCATCGACTTCGTCAGCCACGTCAACGCCTCGAAGGAAGCCCTGTTCGCCCTGGTCGGCTACTTCCACGGCGAGGAGATCATCGACGGCAACGCCCACGAGGTCGAGATCGCCTTCCAGTGGAACACCGGCTTCAACTCCGACGGTCTCCACAGCTTCGCCAACGGCATCTCGACCATCGAGGGAGGGATGCACGAACAGGGGTTCCGCACCGCCCTCACCCGCACGGTCAACGCCTACGCGCGCGAGAAGGGCTTCCTCAAGGAAAAGGACGAGAACCTCCAGGGTGAAGACATCCGCGAGGGGCTCACGGCGATCATCTCGGTGCGGATCGGTGATCCTCAGTTCGAAGGCCAGACCAAGTCGAAGCTGGGCAACGTCTCGATGCGATCGCTCGTCGAGCGGGTGACCAACGAGCGACTCGCCGACTGGCTCGAGGAGCATCCGGCCGAAGCGAAGGTCGTCCTCACCAAGGCCACCAACGCGGCCCGAGCACGCGTCGCGGCGTCCGATGCCCGCAAGGCGATCCGATCCAAGTCCCTGCTCGACGGTGCCGGCATGCCCGACAAGCTCAAGGACTGTTCGGCCAAGGATCCGGCCCGTCGGGAACTGTTCATCGTCGAGGGCGATTCGGCCGGTGGCTCCGCGGTGCGGGCTCGCGATCCCGAGACCCAGGCGATCCTGCCGATCCGCGGCAAGATCCTGAATGTCGAACGGGCCCGGGTCGACAAGATGTTGAAGAACAACGAGGTGCAGACCCTCATCACGGCGATCGGGGCCGGGTTCGCCGACGACTTCGATGTCACCGCGGCTCGCTACCACAAGGTCATCCTGCTGGCCGACGCCGATGTCGACGGCAGCCACATCCGCACGCTGCTGCTCACCTTCTTCTTCCGTCAGATGCGACCCCTGGTCGAGGCCGGCTACGTCTACATCGCCCAGCCGCCGCTCTACAGCACGAAGGTCTCCAACAAGGAGACCGTCTATCTCAAAGACGATGCCGCCAAGGACCGGTTCCTGGCCGAGCGTCCGAACTACTCCAAGGACTTCCAGCGTCTCAAGGGTCTGGGTGAGATGGACTGGGACGAGCTGCGCGACACGACCATGGATGTGGGCTCGCGCTCGCTGTTGCAGGTGTCGGTCGAGCAGGCCGCGATCGCCGACGAGGTGATGTCGATCCTCATGGGCGACGACGTCGAACAACGAAAGAACTTCATCGTGACCAATGCCCGCGAGGTCAGGAACCTGGACTTCTGATGAGTGACACACCGCCACCTCCCATCGACACCGACGACACCGAGCACGACGACGAACACGACGGCGTCACGGTGATCGAGATCCAGGAGGAGATGGAGAGCTCCTTCCTCGACTACGCGATGTCGGTCATCATCAGCCGGGCCCTGCCCGACGCCCGCGACGGGCTCAAGCCCGTACACCGTCGGATCCTGTGGTCGATGTACGACCAGGGGTTCCGGCCCGACCGGGCCCACGTGAAGTGTGCCCGCGTCACCGGCGACGTCATGGCCCGATTCCATCCCCATGGCGACAGCGCGATCTACGACGCGCTGGCTCGCATGGCCCAGCCGTTCTCGCTGCGGCATCCGCTGATCGACTTCCACGGCAACTACGGCTCTCCCGAGGATCCGCCGGCGGCCGCCCGCTACACCGAGTGCAAGCTCGACCAGTTGGCCATGCAGATGCTGGCCGACATCGACGAGAACACCGTCGACTTCATCGACAACTATTCAGGTGACTTCACCGAGCCGGCCGTGCTGCCTGCGCGCTTCCCCAACCTGCTCGTCAACGGCAGCCAGGGCATCGCGGTGGGTATGGCCACCAACATTCCGCCCCACAACCTCAACGAGGTCTGCGACGCGGTCACCCATCTGCTCGAGAACCCGGACGCATCGATCGACGATCTGATGGAGTTCGTGCGCGGCCCCGACTTCCCCACCGGCGGGCAGATTCTCGGTCGGGTCGGCATCGAGTCGGCCTACCGCACCGGTCGTGGTTCGGTGAAGATGCGTGCCGCCACCGAGCTCCAGGAGCGTGGCCAGCGTCAGGCGATCGTGGTCACGGCGTTCCCGTACCAGGTGTCCGCGGGTGCGGTCGCTCGCAAGATCTCCGAGCTCGTCAATGCCCGAGAGATCGACGGCATCGCCGACGTCAACGACGAATCGTCGGGTGACGACACCCGCTTCGTCATCACCCTGAAGCGCGACGCCAACCCCGAGGTGGTGCTCAACAACCTCTGGAAGAGCACCCCGCTGCAGACCAGCTTCGGTGTCAACATGGTGGCCCTGGTCGGTGGTGTGCCGCGCACGCTCAGTCTCCGTGACGCGTTGGTGGCCTACGTCGACCACCAGATCGAGGTCATCACCCGGCGATCCGAGTACCGCCTCGATCAGGCAGAGAAGCGCCTCCACATCGTCGAAGGCCTCATCAAGGCCCTCGACCTCATCGACGAGATCATCACCACGATCCGCGCGAGCGAGGACCGCGGTGCCGCCCGCGAGGCGCTGATGCTCGCCCCGTTCGAGTTCAGCGAGGTCCAGGCCAACCACATCCTCGACATGCAGCTGGGCCGTCTCACCCGTCTCGGTCGGGCCGATCTCGAGACCGAAGCGGGAGAGCTTCGCGAGACGATCGGCGGACTGCAGGAGATCCTCGGCGACGACGCGAAGTTGCGCACGGTCATCATCGACGAACTGGGTGCGATCCGCGAGAAGTTCGGCGAAGAACGTCGCTCGATTCTCGAGATCGATCCGGGCGAGTTCGACATCGAGGATCTGATCGACGACGACCCGCTCGTGTTCACGATGTCGGCGTCGGGCTACGTGAAGACGGTGCCCGCCGACGAGTTCAAGACCCAGGGGCGAGGTGGTCGTGGCATCGCGGGGACCAAGCTCAAGGACGAGGACACCCTCACCCATCTGATCCAGACCACCGCGCACTCGTATCTGATGTTCTTCTCCACGCGGGGTCGGGTCTATCGACTCAAGGCCCACCAGATACCCGTGGCGTCCCGTCAGGCCCGCGGTACGGCCATCGTCAACCTCCTGCCGTTGCAGGACGACGAGAAGATCCAGGCGATCATCGACACGCGCGACTACGAGACGAACCGCTATCTCTTCTTCGCCACGGCCAAGGGACGGGTCAAGAAGACCCGGTTCAACGCCTACGACTCGTCGTTGCGAGCCGGCCTGATCGCCATCAAGCTCAACGACGACGACGAACTGGTCGAGGTCATTCCGACCAACGGCATGTTCGACATCTTGCTCTCCTCGCGATTCGGACAGACCATTCGCTTCAAGGAGGAACAGGTCCGCGAGATGGGCCGCAACGCAGCCGGCGTGATCGGTCTCAAGTTCAAGAAGACCGGCGACGCGGTGGTGGCGTGCGACATCGCCCGCGAAGGCGCGACCCTGCTCCACATCACCACCATGGGCTATGGCGGGCGGACACCGGTCGACGATTATCCCGCCAAGGGTCGAGGTGGCATGGGTGTCGTGGGTATCAAGATCAGTGCGGAGAAGGGCAATGTCGTCGGAACCCTCATCGTCGACGACGACGACGAGATCCTCGCGATGACCTCTGCGGGTGTGCTGATTCGCACGCGGGCCGAGGACATCTCGCAACAGGGCCGCACCGCCAGCGGGGTCAAGGTGATGAGCCCCGACACCGACGATGCGGTGGCCTCGATCGCCCTCGTGCGCATCGAAACAGTTGCTGACGCCGACGCTGCCGACGGCGGAGATGCGGCCGATGTCGTCGATGTGACCGACGCGGAGACGCCGCCGCCGCAATAGTCTCGTCACACCTCCCCGAACCCGACTTCCCCTTCTCCGACGATGTGAAGTGGAAGCCGGATGGGAATGAGAGTTCATCGTGACCGGGGTCAGGCGTTGCCGTTGCTGTTGGTGGCGCTCGCCGTTGCGTTGATCGCGGTGGCCGTCGTGGCTCGATTCGGGTCGATCACCGACGAGGCGGCCAGGGCCCGTACCGCCGCGGACGCGGCAGCCCTGGCCGGGGTGGCCGAAGGCCGCACGGCGGCGCGGCAACTGGCCGAGGCCAACGGGGGAGTGCTCGTCGACTATGTCGACGAGGGCTCGACCGTCGAGGTCGTCGTCCGCGTCGGCACGGCCGCGGCGCGGGCGCGGGCCGAAGCGCAGGTCGAATGGGTGCGCTGAGCCGGGGGAGTGCCACAGTGGGGTTCGTGCCGCTCGGACTTCGCGACGTCGTGGACCATTCGCCGTTCCCGGGAACCCCTTTTCGGTGGCGGATGGGTGTCCGCAACCTGGCCGTCGAGAACTGGCTCCAGATCGACGATCGACGCGCACTCGACCTCCTCGAGAAGGATCTCCTGTCATTGCGTCACCCGGAGCAGACATTCGTCGCACGGGCCGGATCGGAAGCGTCGGCCCGGGAAGTCGTCGATCTGGTCGCCGAGTCGCTGGCGCACCATGGCCACACGCTCAGGACGGGGGCACGACACCCGCTCGACACCGCGGCCCGCAGTGTGCAGGAGGACCTGTGTCTGCTCGAGCGCGACATGGGAGGCGACATTCCGCGATGGAGGCTCACGGCCGGATCGGTCTGCTTTCCGACCCGCTGGGACCTGCGGTCGAAGCTCGGCTGCACGCTCACGGAGATCCACGCGCCGGTGCCCGGCTACGCGGCGCAGGTGGGCGCTCATGTCGATCGGTTCTTCGACCGGATGGTTCCGGGCGCACTGGCCAGCCGATTGAACTGGTCCGTGGTCGGTGAAGCGACCCGTCGACTCGAGCCGCGGGATCGTCAGGCCCCGATGGTGCTGCCCGCGAATCCCGGCACGGATCTCTTCGTCCGCATCGAACGACAGACCCTGCGTCGCCTCGTCCACCACGACGCGATCGTGTTCGGCATCCGCATCCACGTCTGGTCGCTGGGCCAGGTCGCGGAGGATCTTCCCGGGTCGGCCCTGGCGGAGATGCTCGACGCGATGCCGTTGGATGTCGCTCGCTACAAGGACCTCGATGGGCTTCGCGGCGAACTGGCGAAGTGGCTTCGCAACCGCGTCGAATGACGTCGAACAGTTTGATCGTCGAGGTGAAGCGCCCTCGACGAGTTCGTCCCCTACACTTTCCCGGTACTCCAGTCGCGGGCGGCGGCGGAGTGCGCACCACACCATGAGCGAGCTCCCCGAATCCGACGACGCAACCTTCCGTCTCGCCACTGGCGAGGAGTTGGTCATGCCTGGCGACGACGAATTCTCGTCGTCCACGACCCGCGACAACGGCCGCCCGGCGGCGGCTGTGCCGGCCCGCGGCACCGCACCCCGACCGAGCATGCGCGACCGGCGCACCGCAGGGCGTCTGCGGGCCCGCAAGGTTCGACGGTTGGTGCGCCATGTCGAGCCGTGGTCGGTCCTCAAGGTCTCGCTGATCTTCTACTTCTGCCTGTGGGTGATCCTGCTGATCGCCGGCGTCATCTTGTGGAGCTTCGCGGTGGGATCGGGCACCGTCGACAATGTCGAGAACTTCGTCCAGGAGCTCTTCGCGCTCGAGAGTTTCGCGTTCAACGCCGACGAGATCTTCCGGGCCAGCGCCATCGGTGGGCTCGTCCTCGTGGTCGCCGGTTCCGGGTTCACGGTGCTGATGGCGGTGCTGTTCAACCTCATCAGCGACATCACCGGTGGTGTCCGCTTCACCGTGGTCGAGGAGGAGACCGCTCGTCCGCGACCCAAGCGGACCCGCCCCCGTCACGGTGCGAGCGTGCGAATGGCCGGAGGGGCGGGAGCCCGCGAGATGCCCACCGCGCCGCCGACCCTGCTGGAGGACGGCGGGCGCGGTGAACTGGCCGGGGCCGACGATCGACCGGGTGGTCCCGACATTCCGATTCTGCCGACGGCGCAGGGCGCGCAGGCGGGGGAAACCTCCGGCTGAACGGTTCGGTCCACATCGCACATCACGTTGGCGACCGCGACCGGTGACCGGTAGCGTGATCGCCTCACGGGGCTATAGCTCAGTTGGTTAGAGCGCACCCCTGATAAGGGTGAGGTCGCAGGTTCGACTCCTGCTAGCCCCACGGGAACTTCCGAGTTCCACGGAGGTTCGCCGACGGGCGAAACTCCCCGCATCCGTGAGGAGAGTTCGATGGGCGGTCGTGGTCTGTTGACACTGATCCGCCGGGCGATGGTCGCGTTGTTCGCCGGAATCTCGGTCGCCGCAGCGATCCGCGTGCGCGGCAGTGGCGGTGTCCCTCCGCAAAAGGGCGGGTGGCGCGAGCTCGAGGGCCCCGACCTGCAATGACGCGAGTCCGATGAAGGTCGTCATCTTCGGTGCCGGGGCCACGGGATCGCGTGTGGCCCGCCAGCTGCGTTCGAGTGGCAAGGTCACCTGTGTCGAGATCCGAGATCAGCAGGAAGCCAAGGCGCGCCAACTCGTCGAGACCCTGGGGAGTGGGGCGGAATACGGCGAAGGTCGCCAGATCGCCGGCGACACCGATGCGGTGGTCCTGGCGACACCGCCGGGATCGCAGGCCGCGGTCGCCCGTCGAGCCGTGCACCGGGGGGTCCCCGTGGTGGCGACCTCCAACCAGATGTCGGAGGTCCGACGCCTGCTGACCCTCGACCAGGAAGCACTGCACCACGGGGTACCCGTCGTGATCGGTGCCGGGTTCATGCCGGGGCTCACGGGTCTGCTCGCTCGCCATGGCGCCGCTGAACTCGATCATGTCGACGAGATCCATGTCGCGAAGGTCGGGACCGGCGGCCCGGCATGTGCGCGGCAGCATCATCGGGCACTGTCGTCGACCGGTCTCGATTGGCGGGACGGCAAGTGGACCCGCCGGGCCGGTGGCTCCGGCCGTGAGCTCGCGTACTTCCCGGACCCGATCGGTGGTCGTGACTGCTACAGGGCCGGGTTGCCCGATGCCCTGCTGCTGGTGCCGGAGTTCGTCGGGGTCGAGCGGGTCACTGCTCGCCAGGCCGCGACCCGAAGAGATCGGCTCACCGCGCCGCTGCCGATGTTGCGCCCACCCCACGCCGAGGGTGGCATCGGTGCGGTCCGGGTCGAGCTGCGAGGGCGTGTCGGTATCGAGCGCAAGGTGTTGGTGATGGGGGCGGTCGAGCGTCCGGCCGTCGCCGCCGGCGCGGTCGCTGCCTGCACCACCCTGCACGTGCTCGCCGGTGCTGCCGCTCCCGGGGCATACGGGTTGGCCGGGATGGCCGACTCGCTGACGCTGTTGCGGGCCGTCGGTGACTGCGGCGTGCGCCCGATGCGGTTCGAAGGCGTCACCACCTTCCTGTAGCCCGGCGCGAGATTTCGTGGTCAAGGTCGGATCGCAACATGCCGTAGTTCGTTGCAACGACGCCGATTCCGGGCCATTTGGCACATTTTTCGAGAAATCGCTAAAGGCATTCCCGCGTCGCGCCGAAACCTTCTCTCGCTGGAAGAAGTTCGGTGACAGGACCGAACATCACAACTCACACGAGGGAGATCCGGGGCGATGAACAAGGGCGAGACCGAACAGAGGATGCGGAGCACACGGGCGAGTCGCCGTCGGGTCCGCCCGACGCAGGGCGCCGGCTCCATGGATGCCGAGCTGGCGGAGCTCATCGAGGACAACCTGCCCCTGGTGAAGCACATCGTCTTCCAGGTGGCGGTGCACTTCCCCCGCCACGTCGACCGTGACGAACTGGCTCGGGCCGGTGCGCTCGGTCTGGTCGAAGCCGCCCGCCGCTACGACGAGGACCGTGGCGTCCCCTTCGAACGATTCGCCGCCCAGCGCATCCGGGGGGCCATCCTCGATGCGGTCCGGGCCGCCGACTGGGCCCCGCGCTCGGTCCGCAACCTCGCCCGCAAGCTCGAAGGCGCCGAGCAGCGGCTCGCCACCGAACTCGGTCGGGTCCCGACCAAGGAAGAGATGTCCGATGCGCTCGGCATGAGCCAGAGCGAACTGAACCGACTGCAGGACCGGATGTTCCGCTCCGTCGTGCTGGCCCTCGAACACGAGACGGCCGACGATGTCGAGAAGGACCTGACCCTGGTCGACGTGCTCGTCGACGAGAGCTCGATCGAGCCCTCGGCCGAACTCGAGACCCGTGAGCTCCACGGCTATCTCCGTGATGCCATCTCGCTCCTGCCCGAGCGTCATCGCCTCGTCGTGGTGGGTTACTTCCTCGAGGGGCGTACCTCGCAGGATCTTGCCGACTTCCTCGGTGTCACCGAGTCCCGCATCAGCCAGCTCCGCTCGGAGTCGTTGCTGATGCTGCAGGAGGGCATCGAGGCCCAGTACCTGTCGGAGACCCCCGACCCGTGTGACGTCACCGGTCGGGTCGCCCGACGCAAGGCGACCTACGCCAAGGGCATCTCCGAAGCATCGGCCTTCGCCGATCGCATGGAACAGATCAACCTGATCGAATCCGACGCTCCCGCCATCCTCGGGTTGCGATAGCGGACCACCAGAACTGCGACTGGGAGGGTCACCTCCCGTCGCCAATGCCGAAACCAGCACCGCTAGCGTGGCGACCCATGGGTCGCCACGCTGCCGTTTTGTCCTGGGTCGTCATGAGCCTGGTGCTGGTCGCCACGGCATGCGGCGACGGCACCTCGACCGGTTCGAGTTCTCTGGCGACGACGCCAGAGGGTGGGGTCACCGGGGCGATCGAGTTGTGTCTCGGCGAATCGTTGCCGGAACCGGAGCTGCTCGAGGTCGGCGTGATCCGCGAACTCCCCGACAACGGCAACGACCATGTGTTCTGTCCGAGCTACGACCAGCGGCCCCCGGCCAGCGGTGATCACTTCGATGTGTGGCAGAACTGTGGGTTCTACTCGTCGCCGGTCCAGGACCAGACAGCCGTCCACGCCCTCGAGCACGGCGCGGTGTGGATCTCGTTCTCGCCCGACCTCCCGCCGGATCAGATCGATGCCATCGAAGCTCGGCTCGACGGCGAAGAGCACCTGCTCGCCGCCCCGTATCCGGGGTTGCAGAACCCGATCGTGATGACGGCCTGGACCCGACAACTGGCCCTCGACGAGATCGACGATCCGCTCTTCGAAGAGTTCATCGACACCTATCAGGCCCGGCGTTCGCCGACCGCCCCGGAGGCGGGGGTGAGTTGCGGCGGGGCGATCGGTTCGCCACCCGCGGATCCCGATGCCGGGTTCCAGGCGATCGCCGAACAGGTTCTCGGCGGCTGAGCGTCAGCGCCAGAGCCCCAAAAGGGCATCGTGGACGGCACCGTTGGTACCCACGCCCGATCCGGTCCTCCAGGCGTCGGGTCCGTCGTCGCCGTCGAAGGTGCTGTAGCGCCCCCCGGCCTCGGGGATGATCACCGCCATCGGGGCGACGTCCCAGGGGTTGGCGAGCGGGTCGATCATCGCTTCGGCCCGCCCGGTGGCGACCAGGGCATAGCCGTAGGCATCGCCCCAGGTGCGAAAGACCATCGGACTGCGCAGCACCGCCCGCAACGCGTCGTCGGGCCAGTAGCCGAATCCGCTGGTCATCGCGTAGGCGCCATCGAGGGTCGCCTGGTCGCTCACCCGGCACGGTTCGCCGTTGAGGAACGCGCCACGACCCCGACCGGCCCACACGGTCTCGCCGAGCGCCGGGAGGTTGATCACGCCGACGGCGGGGCCGTGCTCGTCGACCAGGGCCAGGAGGTTGCTGTAGAGCGGGACGCCCTTGGTGAAGGCCTTGGTGCCGTCGATCGGATCGATGACCCAGGTCCGGCCGCTGGTACCCGTGGTGTCCTGGTGTTCCTCCCCGATGACGGCGTCGGCGGGGAAGCGGTCGCGGAGTTGCTCGCGGATGAGTGTCTCGGCCGCGAGATCGGCGGCGGTGACCGGTGATCCGTCGGCCTTGTGATCGACGGAGAGGGCCGTGGTGCGGAACCATCCCAGGGTGAGTTCGCCGGCGGCGCGGGCGATCTCGACCGCAGTGGCGACGAGGGTCTCGTCGACGGGGGGACGATCAGACATCGGTGGTCAGCCTCCTCGGGGGGCGAGGGAAGAAGGTCGCGGTGCGGGCCACATAGTCGGCGTAGCCCTCTCGGCGCTTCATCAAGCCCCGTTCGAGCATGGCGACGCCGGAGACCTTGAGCAGCATGAAGCTCATGACGGCGGGGCCGATGATGCCGAATCGGGCGTCGGACGTCTCGGCGGCGACCAGGAAGATGCCCCACCAGACGCAGAAGTCGCCGAAGTAGTTCGGATGCCGGGTGTAGCGCCACAGACCCCGGTCCATGACGGTGCCGGCATTCGCGGGATCGGCCTTGAACCGGGCCAACTGGGCGTCTCCGACGGTCTCGAAGAAGAGCCCGACCCCCCACAGCGCGACACCGACGACTGCGAGCCAACCGATGCCGGGACTCGCCGGCGTGGCGGCGAGCTGCACCGGGAGCGACACGATGAACATGATGACGCCCTGCAGGCCGAACACCGTCACCAGCGACCGGACCGCGAAGCGCTCGCCCTGGCGTCGGCGCATCGACTGGTAGCGGAAGTCCTCGCCCTTGCCGTGGTTTCGCCACCAGAGATACAGCGTGAGCCGTCCACCCCAGATGGTCACCATGGCGGTGAGCAGGTTGCTCCGGTCGACGTTGCCGTCGCCGATGACTCGGGCGACCCACGCCACCATCACGAACCCGGCGCCCCACACGATGTCGACGATGCTGGCGTTGCGCAGCGGCAGGCTCACGATCCATGTCGTGACCATCACGATGGCGATGGCGATGGCGACGCCGACCATGACGTCGAGGTGTCCACTCATGGTCGGAACTCCTGTCCGGGGGGCAGCGATGAGGTGCTGCCCGTTCTACGTTCGACGACCCGTTGCTGGATCCACCGATCCATGTCGATCCATCGATCCATCAGCCAGGTGACGAAGTCATCCTCGTCGTCGGGGACGTCGGCGCGGGCGATGCGCCACAGACGGACTCTGACGGGGTGGGTCAGCGGGATGTTCGCCCGGATCGCGGCGAGGTCGCCGAAGTCCTCCATGCCTTCATGGGCGACGAGGACCAGGTCGGCGCCGGGAGCCCCTTCCATCAGGGCCAGGGTGCCGGCCGGGCGTGGCGGGAGGAGGTGTTGGAGCGAGCGCACGGTGGCCTCGAGGTCGGGCCGGGTCTCCGCGATGCGCGTCGCCGCTCGATCGAGTCGCGCCGGAGTGTAGAAGGTCCCCTCCGGGAAGATCACGGCGACCGTGTCGTCGTCGACTCCCCGGGCCAGCTCGCGGATGCGATCGGTGAGCGGCGAATCGGCGTCCGGCGAGCGATCGACGAAGACGTGGGGCATCCGGTTGCCCACGATGTCCATCGCCGGCGCCCACTGGAGGTCGTCCTTGAGCGTGTAGCGCAGGTGATGACCGCCTCCGGTGCCGAAGAGGAGGAGCGGGAGCACGGAGTCGGCGTGACTCGAGTGGCGGCTGAGAACGATCGCATCGGCCCGGACGACCTCGTCGGGGGTTTCCACCACCCATCGCAGCCCGGCGAAGCGACGCAGCGACGTGATGTGTCGCTCGCCCCACCACATCATCAGGCGATGGAATCGTTCCTGCGCCAGGGGGCGGTCGAGTCGGCCGAGGTGAAACGCCGTCATCGCGATGGCGCTCCACGTGCCCAGCCCCTCGTTGAAGAGGATCGAGAGATAGAGCAGCCAGACCCGCGTGCGTCGCATCGGCGCCCTGGTGACGAGGTCGGCGACCACTGTGATCGGGAGGACGACCGGCGTGAGGGCCACCAGCACGAAGAAGACGACGCTGACCGTCGTGATGCTGATCGGGCGTCGGACCGCCGGCCGCGGGAGTGTCGTCATCG
Organism: Acidimicrobiales bacterium; assembly: GCA_041394245.1. Lineage (NCBI taxonomy): Bacteria > Bacillati > Actinomycetota > Acidimicrobiia > Acidimicrobiales > Acidimicrobiales bacterium. The sequence goes on along the minus strand of JAWKIR010000003.1, from coordinate 501,651 downwards.
GTGGGTTCATCGCCGGAATCGGCGATGCACAGCCCTTCTTCGGTCGGCCAATGCGGCGGCGCGGGCGGCTTCGTCGACATGGGGGTGATCGTCGGGCATCGCGTCGGCGACGGCATCGAACGCGATGACCTCGCCGTGCGGTGTGGGGGTGGTTGTCGCCCAGATCCAGCGGTACGCGATCATGCCGAGGGGCCGACCCTCGGTGTCGATCCAGTTGGGTACGCCGGGATCCCGGTGGCTGACGACCACCCGGACCCTGCCGTCGGCATCGACATGGCACTGTTGGTCGTTGAGGCTCGTCTGGGCATGGGCCAGGTCCCCCGACTCGAACCACGGCCAGGTGTGGGTCTGGATCGACCAGTGGAAGGCGTCGGGCTGGTCGAAGGTGATCAGCCAGGCGTCGTCGTCGGTCAGGTTCCAGTAGCCGGCGCCGTAGACGATGTTGACGGCGCCACCCTTTGCTCCTCCGGGCGAGAAGAGGACGTTGTCCATGCCTTCGGGTCGGGCGGTCTCGATGTAGCGCAGCCAGAACGGCATCGAGGTCTCGATCCAATGGGCGGCCTCGTCGAGGCCTTCGGCCGCCCGCTCGACGGTGAGCTCCGCCGGCCGTGATGCAGCGCTGTCGAGGCGCTCGATGTGGAAGTCGGGGATGGCGTCGTTGGTCCAGTCGACGACGTACACCCGCACCGACAGCTGGCGCACGGCGGGGTCGGTCGCCATCCAGTTGCCCGGATGTTCGTCGGGCGAGATGACGACGTCGAGCTGGTGGTCATCGATGCGGAGGTCGCGCAGCGAGGTCTCGCTGAACACGCCGGAGCGACCGAGCTGCATGTCGCCCTCGCCGAGCGAGAGGATCGCCTCGCGGCATCCGGTGACGTCGGCGGTGAGTCGATACGTGCCGGTCGGATCGATGGCGCACCGCAGATAGTTGTTGTCGGCGTTGGGCCCGCCCCACTTTGTGACGTCGTCGTCGAACCGGTGGAACGCCGGAAAGTCGGGATCGCGGAACTCCATCGCGTGCTGGAGGGCGAAGGTGGTCTGACGGGTGAGCGCGCGCAGGCCTTCGGCGCGGTCGCGGTCACTCGTGACCATCGGATCGGTCAAGACGGCAGTGCCCGCATCGGAAAGGCGGCGACAGAAGTCCTGCCATGCACTGATCGGATCCATGCGGTTGATTGTCCCGCGGTCGCGCTGCGCTGTCAGGTCCCCGAGTGCGAACGCCCATCCGGCAACACCCGCTTGTGATCTTTGGATGCTTTTCATATGATCTCCCTACCAGAACGAAGGAGTCCACATGTCCGACGTCGCTGCCGTCGCCGCCGACCTCGACCGGTTCCGAGCGTCGGCGCTCGACGCGCATCGGGGTGCGGCGGCTGCTCGTCGGCTGGCCCTCGATCTCGACCGGCGACGTGAGGTCATGATCCGACGCGACGACGAGAGTCGTGCCCGCCACACCGACGACGTGTGGTCGTCGGTCGCGGCGTCCCGCAGTCGCGCCGAGCTGGTCTTCCATGTCGGCGGCTGGTTGCAGCGCAGTGCGGGAGCGTTGCGCGACACGACTATGGCGCTCGAACTCGAGGCTCGCCGCCTCGATTCGCTCGCATGGTCCTATGGGCGCCAGGCCGACGTGGCGGAGGAGGAACTGGTGCGGGCGACCGCGAGCTCGCCGGATCAGGCGGCGCTGACCCGATCGGTGTCGAGCACATCGCCGGCCGGGTAGAACCCCCGAAGGGCGCGTGGCGGCCGGAACGGCTTCCAGTCTCCGTCCCGCTGGGCCAGGCGATTGGCGATCACGTACACGGCCGCCGGATTGTGGCCGAGACCGCAGTGGCTGCCGTAGACCTCGACATTCTCCATCTGTGGCAGGTCGCGGTTGAGGCACTGATGCCAGCTCACGACCCCGTCGGTGCGCGTGTAGATCGACGTCGTGGGGACCATGAGCGGTTCACGGGCCCAGCTCGGCACGCGGGGGACGCGATGGTCGTCGTGGTGGCGTGAGCGAAGCGCCGCGAACGCGACCCGGGCGTTGGACTGTTCGGGTCCGGTGGTCTGGAAGGGGCTGCCGAGGGTGATCACCTGTCGGGTCGTGTGGGGTGCGAGCCTGGCCATCTCCCTGGCGAACAGGCCGCCGAGCGACCAGCCGATGATGTCGATCGGACCCCGGTCCCGGTCGAGTCGTTCGATGAGGTCGATCAGGCCGTCGATGATCCCCGCGGTCGGTCCGAGGTTGGTGCCGAGACCCCAGCCCTGGGTTTCGTAGCCGAGCGTGCCGAGGAGCAAACGCAGGGGCTTGGTGCTGGCATCGCCGGCCATGAACCCCGGGAGGACGAGCACGTGGCGGCCGTGGCGGGCCCGCGGCAACAGTGCGGCCATGGCCGGAGCAGTGGCCGCGAAGGCCCCGAATTCGGGTGCGGCGCGTACCTCCATCAGCGCAAGGAACGGATGAGGCGGCTTGACCATCGGCTCATGGTGTCAGCGCGGCCGCGACGGCACAAGCACGGTGCCGTCCCCGGATCAGGATCCGGGCGTGGGGATGACCATCGTGGGGAGTTCCGGTGCGGGCCCCCACGCGATCGCTGCCTTCGAGAATCCCTGGGCGACCGCGATGGTGAGGGTCAGCTCGGCCAGCTCCGCCCGGGTCAGTTCGTCGGGTGCGGGACCCGGCGACCGTGCGCCGATCACCGTGTCGGCCCAGTCGACCGTGGCTTTCCATCTCGGGGTGAGGTCGGACCGGGCGACGTCGCCGTCGATCATCGCGACGGCTTCTTCGGTCAGTCCCTGCTGCTGCGCACCTGCGAAGCGGAGGTTGCGTCAAATGCCGCAGTCGGTGATGCGGGCGTTGCGGAGGCGCCCCACCTCCTTCGTCGCCTCGTCGACGATGCCGTGCTGCCACAGCTCGGCGTAGAAGGCGTCGAACCGGGCGTTGAGTTCGTCGTCGTGTTCGAAGAAGTTCATCGAGTCGGGCGGGGGCGGGAATCTCACGGGAGCGCCTCCCACACGACGGCGGCACGCGCCTGGGCTTCGATGGTGGCGAGCGCGATCGTGAAGGCGGCGGCCTCGGCGTCGTTCAGGTGGGAGCGGACCGCCGCGGCCAGCTCGTCGGTGACCGCGTGCGGATCGATCACCCACATCTCTGCGAAGGCGAGACAGGCGGTGACGACGTCGCTGTCGGGTGCGGGTGCGGGCGACGTCGGGTGGCGGCCGGCGTCGGGTGGCGCGCCGACGAGTGCACAGACGCGGGTCCGACAGCGCTCGAGGAGCCCGGGATCGACCCGGCCGTCCCAGACGCCGTCGAGCAGATGGGCAAAGGCTGCGGCCACGCCCGGTTCGAGTTCGTCGATCATCGTCACGATGGCGTCGACACTAGGTCCTGTCGATTGCCCGGGCGAGCCTGGTCACCGCTTCGGCCAGCTCTGCCGGTGAGCCCGTCGCCCAGCTGAGACGAAGATGCTGCGACAGGTCGCGGTCCACGGCGAAGGCGGAGCCGGGGACGAACGCGACGCCCTGGTCGAGGGCCCGGGGGAGCAGCTCGTCGGTGGTCACCCCGATCGCGAGCGACGCCCACACGAACATGCCACCGCCGGGTCGGCGGAACTCGATGCGGTCCCCGAGCTCGCGTTCGAGCGCAGCGCACAGGGCATCGCGTTTGGCGCGGGTCGCGACCCGCAGCGTGTCGAGATGCTGCGGGTACCAGTCGGCACCGAGGGCCCGCAGGACGATCGCCTGCGAGACGGTGCTGGTGTGAAGGTCGGCCGACTGCTTTGCCCGCTCGATCGCCCGGGTGAGCCAGGTCGGCCCGATCGTCCACCCGACCCGTAGGCCCGGCGCGAGGACCTTGGAGCTGCTGCGCAGGTGCACCACCATCGGGTGGGGTGCGGCGATGTCGTCGGGGGGAGTGTCGACGAAGAGTTCGCGATACGGATCGTCGAGGACGACCAGGAACCCGTAGCGCTCCGCCAGTTCGAGCAGGCGGTGGCGCCGACTCGCCGAGAGCGTGCCCCCGGACGGGTTGTGGAAGTGGGGGACCAGATACGCGAACTTGGGGCGCAGGCCGCCGCGCAGCGCCGCGTCCAGCTCGTCGATGTCGAGGCCGTGGTCGTCCACGGGAACGGGAGCCAGGCGGGCACCGGCGCGCCGGAACGACTGCGCCGCGCCGAGATACTCCGGATCGGCGACCACCACCGTGTCCCCGGGGTCGACCAACACGCCGGCGAGCAATTCGAGACCCTGTTGCGACCCCGTCGTCACGACGACCGCGTCGATGTCGGTCGCGCACGGTGTCGTCGCGACGATGTGGGCGCGAAGGTCGCGTTCGCCGGCGGTGAGACCGTATTGCAGGGTGCGCCGTCCGTCGTGACGCAACACCTCGGCCGCGATGTCGGCGAGGGCGGCGGTCGGGAACCGGTCGGGGTCGGGAAGGCCCCCGGCCAGGCTGATCATGCCCGGTTGCTGGGCGTGTTCGAGCAGGTCGCGGATCGCCGACGTCGTCGCCGCACGAGCGCGGGTGTTCAGCAGATGGGCAGGCATTCGGGCAGCGTGCGCCTCGGTCGTGCCGATCCGGAAGCCCCTGCCGATGGTGGTACCACCAGTGGTAGGTTCACGCCCGGAGGACACGACGTGCAGCGCGATGAGTTGGGGGAGTTCCTGCGAACCCGCCGGGAGCGGTTGCGGCCCGCCGACGTCGGGCTGCCCGCGTCCAGCGGGCGGCGGGCGACCGGTCTGCGACGCGAAGAGGTGGCGGTGCTCGCCAACATCGGGGTGTCGTGGCTCACGCGACTCGAACAGGGTGGCGCCAACCGTGTTTCGGCCGAAGTGCTCGACGGCCTGGCGACGGCGCTGCGGTTGTCCCGCCCGGAACGCGAGCATCTCTTCGGGCTCGCCGATGTGCACCCGCCCGCGCCGACGGTCGCCGGGCAAGCGGCCGATCCCGCCCAGCGCGCCCTCGTCGACGGCCTCGACCCGAACCCGGCCTACGTGCTCGACCATGCATGGAACCTGGTGTGCTGGAACGACGCGGAAGCCGCGCTGTTCCCCGTCCTGCATCGGGCGACCGATCCGAACCTGCTTCGGCTCACGCTGGAGACGCCGGATCTCCGTTCGTTCATGACCGACTGGGCCGACGAGGTCGAGCGGCTGGTGCGCCAGTTCCGTTTGCACCTCGGGCAGTACCCCAGCGACGAGGCCGCCGCACTCGCCGAGGATCTTCGGGGCACCCATCCCGAGTTCGCCGCCGCGTGGGCGGGGCACGACGTTGCCGTGTTCTCGCCCCAGACCCGGCGCTTCGTGCATCCGACCGAAGGAGTACTGATCTTCGACCACCACCGCCTGTTCCTCCCCGATCATCCGGGCTGGAGCGCCGTCATCTACACACCGTCGGCGGACACACCGACCGCCGAACGCTTCGGACGGGTCCGGTTGCGGTCCTCCGCCGACCGAGGACCTAGCGCAGATCCCAGCTGAGGTCGAACGAGCGCACGGCGCGGGCGAAGATGTTCGGCTCGACATCGGGTTCGCTGATCACGCGGAGGTTCGTGACCCGTTGTGTGAGCGTCTCGAAGAGGAGCCGGAGCTCGATGCGGGCAAGGTTGGCGCCGAGACAGAAGTGCGTCCCGTGGCCGAACGACAGGTGGGGGTTGGGGTCCCGTGTGACGTCGAACTCGTCGGGTCGGTCGAACACGGCCGGGTCGCGGTTGGCCGCCGGGTAGACGAGGGCGATCCGGTCGCCCGCCGCGATCGCCGTGCCCGCGACCTCGGTGTCGGCGGTCGCGATGCGGAACATGTTGTTGAGCGGAGTCACCCAGCGGATCAGCTCCTCCACCGCGAGCGGGACTCGGGTGGGGTCGTCGGCCAGCCCGTCCCACACGTCGGGATGGTCGGCGAGGGTGCGCAGTCCGTGGGCGATGACCGTGCGGGTGGTCTCGGCACCCCCGGCGATGACGAGTCCCGTCTCCATCACCATGGTGGGACCGTCCATGCCCGCGCCGAGCCAGTCGGAGAAGAGGTCGTCGGCCGGTTCGGCGACGCGCTGGGGGAGCACGGTCTCCATGACGGCCGCCCACTCCTGGATGCTCCCCATGAACGATGCGAACAGCGCCGGGTCGTCGGCCGCCGAGTCGATGCGCATCTGGCGCTCGGACCAGTCCTTGACCTCGCGCCAACGGCCCTGGCCGAAGCCCAGGAGTTCGGCGGTGACCCGGCACGGCAGCTGGGATGCCAGCGCGTCGACGATCTCGACGCGTCCGTCGCTCGACACAACAGCGATCGCGTCGTCGACCAGACCGGTGACGAGAGCGGCGTAGTGCTCGGAGTGGTCACGCACGGCCTTCGGTGTGAACCGACGGTTGACGATCCGACGCTGGGCCAGATGTTCGGGGTCGTCCTTGCTGATCATCGTTTCTTCGCCCGGCGACGGGTTGAGGCGATAGGCGCCACCGCCGTCGGCCCGGCTTGCGAACGTGGTGGGGTCGCGCTCGACCCGCAACAGGTCGGCGTGGCGAGCGACCAGCCAGAAGCCGCTGCGCTCGTCGCGCCACAAGCCGTCGTGGCCGAGCAGGTCCCGATAGTCGGCCTGGGGGTCGTGTTGCCACCAGGTCGGGTCGAGGATGTCGGTGGCCGGGCTCATCGGGCGATGTTAGGGACGTTCGGCCAGCGATGCCGCGAGCGCCGCGACGCCGACCCCGGGAGTGGCGGAACCCGAAGCCACCTCGTCGATCACGGTGACCATCGCGGGGGAGGAGAGCACCGTCGCCAGATCCCGGTCGAACCGGAGTCCGGCCCGACTGGCCAGCTCGAAGCGAGCGCGACGACATCGACGAACATGCAGGGTCCCCGACGAGACCAGATGGTTGCGGTGGGACCGGATCAACTCGTGGACATCGACGATGCCATCGCCGTCGAGCGAGTTCACCATCACGATCGGCGGCCGGTAGTGCTCGTCCTCCTGCCCGGTCACATGGCTGAGTTCGAGCATGAGCTCGAGATCTCGACGCGTGTCGCTCGCCCCCGGCTGGTCGGCCTTGTTGACCACGAACAGGTCGGCGACCTCCAAGAGCCCCGCCTTGTTGGCCTGTACCGCATCGCCCATACCCGGTGTGACCACGACCACGGTGGTGTCGGCTGCCGCCGTCACGTCGACCTCGACCTGGCCGACCCCCACCGTCTCGATGACGACGGGATCGAACCCGGCTGCCGCGAGCACCCGGGCCCCGCCGGGGATGGCGAGGGCGAGCCCGCCGGCATGGCCCCGCGTGGCCATCGAGCGGATGAACGCCGTGGTGTCGACATCGGCCATCCGCACCCGATCACCGAGGATCGCACCGCCGGTGAGCGGCGATGAGGGGTCGACGGCCAGCACTGCCGGCCGATCACCCTGACGGGTCGCCTCGGCGACCAGCCGGGCGACCATCGTCGACTTCCCGGCCCCCGGAGCCCCGGTGATGCCGATGACGTGGGCCTCGAGGCTGTCGGCGTGGGTCAGCTCGGCGATCTCCTCGGCTCCCTGGCCGCCGCGCTCGACCAGGCTGAGCAGACGGCCGACCGCTCGGCGATCGCCGTCTCCCGCCCGGCGCACCAACTCCACTGCAGAGAGACCCTCGAGGGTCACGCGCGCTCGACCACCCGACGCACGGTGGCGACCACTTCCTCGGCCGACGCGCCCGGTCCCAGGACCGCAGCGATACCCGCGTCGTGCAGGACCGGGAGATCGGCATCGGGAACGATGCCACCGATGATCACCGGCACATCGATGCCCGCCGCGTCGAGCGCAGTGAGCATCGCGGGGCCGAGGGTGAGATGACCCGCGTTGTGCATCGACAACCCGATCGCGTCGGCATCCTCCTGCTCGACCGCGGCCACGATGCTGTCGGTGGTCTGGCGCAGACCGAGATAGATGACCTCCATCCCCGCGTCGCGCAACATGCGGGCGACGACCTTGATGCCTCGATCGTGACCGTCGAGCCCCAGCTTGGCCAGCACGATCCGCGGCGGCGCAGTCGTGCTCATACGATCGCCTTCTCGACATAGGTGCCGAACACGGTCTCCATCGCCATCGCGATCTCCTCTTCGGTGGCGTAGACCTTCACGGCATCGATGATCGACGGCATCAGATTGACCGTCGGGTCGCCGGCGTCGGCGGTGAGCCGAGCCAGGGCGTCGTCGACCGCTTCCTGACTGCGATCCTTCTTCACCCCGGCGAGCCGCTTGCGCTGGTACTCCTCCGTGGCGTGGTCGATCCGGAGGAGGTTGGGGTCGGTGTCGTCGTCGCCGTCGGTGAACGCGTTGACCCCGACGATGATCCGTCGACCCGCATTGACCTCACGTTCGAACCGGTACGCGGCGTCGGCGATCTCGCCGACGAAGTACCCGTTGTCGATGCCGGCATAGACGCCTTCGAGCATCGAGCCGTTGCCCAGCTCGTCGAGATGGGCGAAGACCGCTTCGGCCCGACGCTCCATCTCGTCGGTCATCCACTCGACGAAGGGTGCGCCGCCGAGAGGGTCGACCACGTTGGTGACGCCGATCTCGTGGGCGACGATCTGCTGCGTACGCAGCGCGATGCGGGCCGCCTTCTCCGTCGGGAGGGCCAGCGCCTCGTCGAAGCTGTCGGTGTGCAGCGACTGTGTGCCACCGAGCGCAGCAGCGAGCGCTTGCGTGGTCACCCGGGCGATGTTGATCTCCGGCTGCTGAGCGGTGAGCGAGACGCCTGCGGTCTGCGTGTGGAAGCGGCACATCATCGCCCGCTCGTCGGTTGCGCCGTAGCGCTCCTTCATCCAGCGCGCCCAGATCCGCCGGGCCGCCCGGAACTTTCCGATCTCCTCGAAGAAGTCGGTGTGGCTGTTGAAGAAGAACGACAGCCGCCGGCCGAACTCGTCGATGTCCTCACCGGCCGCGAGCGCCGCCTCGACATAGGCGAACCCGTTGGCGAGGGTGAAGGCCAGCTCCTGCGCGGCCGTCGAGCCCGCTTCTCGGATGTGGTAGCCCGAGATCGAGATGGGGTGCCACTTCGGCATCTCCGCGGTCGCGAACTTGACCATGTCGGTCACGATCCGCATCGACGGTCGCGGGGGATAGATGTATTCCTTTTGTGCCTGGTACTCCTTCAAGATGTCGTTCTGGACCGTGCCGGCGAGTTCGGCCCGACTCACGCCGGTCTTCTCGCCCACCGCGACGTACATGGCGAGCAGTGTGGCGGCCGGCCCGTTGATCGTCATCGAGGTCGACACGGACCGCAGATCGATGCCGGCGAAGAGGTCCTCCATGTCGGCCAGGGTGTCGACGGCGACGCCGGCCCGCCCGACTTCGCCGAGCGCCCAGGGCGAGTCGGAGTCGCGTCCCATGAGGGTGGGCATGTCGAATGCGGTGGAGAGACCGGTGCCTCCGGCTCGCAACAGTTCCTTGAACCGGGCATTGGTGTCCTCGGCGGTGCCGAACCCGGCGAACATGCGCATCGTCCAGAGTCGGGACCGATAACCGGCGGCGTGCAGCCCCCGGGTGAAGGGGTACTGGCCCGGGTAGGGGGCGTCGCCGTGGACGGCGTCGAGAGGGATGCCCGACATCGTCTCGAACGGGACATCGCGCCGAGCGGCCCCGTCGTAGTCGGCTTGCCAGTCGTCTCGCGGTTCTCGCACGCCCTCACCTCAAGTGCTTGGACATCAAAGTATCCGGCTCTAGCGTAGCCGTTGTGACGCTCGACTTCGATCCCATCGCCGAGGCGGGACGCAACTGGGCCGCGCGGGACTGGCGATCCACCGAAGCGATGCTGGCCGCGACCTCGATCACGAGAGCCCATCAGATCCTCCACGGACGAATCGACGCAGCCCTGGCCCCGATCGATCTCAACTTCAGTCGCTTCGAGGTGCTCGCGTTGTTGAGCTTCACCCGGGCCGGTGAACTTCCCATGGGCAAGATCGGGGATCGGCTCCAGGTCCACGCCGCGAGTGTGACCAACACGATCCAGCGACTCGAGTCGCTCGGGTTCGTCCAGCGCGTACGCCACTCCGACGACGGACGCACGGTGCTCGCCCGCCTGCTCCCGGCCGGTCGAACTGCGGCCGACGCGGGCGCCGCGGCACTCGCCGAGATCGACTTCGGCCTCGCCGGGATGACCGCGTCGACCCGCCGGGCCCTGACCCGGGGCCTCGCCGACTATCGCTCGGCCAACGGCGACTTCGCCTGACCCGGCACGACAGGGTTCTTCACGACAGGGGCGGGCACTCCGTTGCGAGGTCGATCGGTGGTGCGAGACGCCAGTCGCCGGGCCGCCACGAGTCGTCGAAGACGAGGCCGTATTCACGGCGGAGCACATCGAGCACGAGGTCGGTGACCCGCTCGGCCCCGTCGGGGCAGAGGTGGAGGCCGTCGACCCGCCGCACCCGCTCGAGTTCACCCGTGCGCGGATCGACCAGTCGATCCGTGTAGCCGTCGGGGGCCAGGGCCGACGCGGTGGGCACGAACCACACGCCGGATCGGTCACCCACCTCCTCTTCGAGGATGGCCACGACATCGGCGATGGTGGTGCTCACGACTGGGTTTCCGACGGGAGCGGCGGCGAGCACGATCTCGGCGCTGCCGATCGATGCCAGGTGATCGAACCAGGGATCGAGGGTCTGGGTGCGATAGCCCTCGGCGAAACCGGGGGTGCCGTAGGGCGGGTCGGCCAGCCCCCCGGCCGCGATCTCCCAGTAGCCCATGTACTCGACGACCAGGTCGGGGCCGAACGCCTCCACCCTGGTCCGCCAGTCGTCGGTCTGCTCGACGGTACGCGGCCGGGCCGGTTGACCCTCGAACTGCACCACGATCGGGCGATCGGCCGTGGCGAGGGCGGCCGCGATCGCGTCGGCCGAGTCGACCATGAGCGAGTCGCCGGTGAGGAGCACGCGCAGTGGCTCCGGGTCGACCGGGTCGACCGGGTCGACGGGTTCGGGCGCCGCGTCGAGCACGGCATCGAGGCCCCGACGGATCTCCGGCACCAGCCACTGGGCGACCTCGGCGCCGGTCTCCTGGGAGAAGTGCACCCCATCGGGTCGGAGGCGGACGTCGTCGGGCCGTTGGTCGATCCACGAGGCCAGGTCGATGACGAACGTGTGGTCCGCGTCGACCGCGTCGGGACCGTCGGCGGCCGCGTACTCCAGGTCGCGCCACGCCTGCGCGCGACGCGGGTCGTATTCCGGGTAGGAGACACCCGCCGGGATCGTGGAGAGACGAGCCTCGCCGACGTCGGGATGGGCGAGGAGGGCGACGGTGTCGGCGTGTTCGAGGAGCGCCAGGATCATCTCGTCGAGCGCCGCCTCCTGCCGCGCGCGATGGTCGGCGTCGTCGATCGAGCGGAACTCGTCGCTGCCTTCGAGGCGGTGATCGGTCACTTCCCACGCGCCCAACTGCACCACGGCGACGTCGACCCGGCGGTCGCCGAGCACGTCGATCCAGTCGGCGAGCCACCCGTCGCATTCGTCGGGCACCTCCACCTCACGTCCCTCGACCATGCGGGTCCCCCCGCTCAGGAGCCCACATCCGAGCTTGGCGTTGCCCCGCACGATCTCGACCTCGGACGGGTGGGTCTCGGCCCACTGCAGAATCCCGAGCCCGGTCATGAGAGCGGTCGAATCACCGAACGCGGCGAGCCGCATGGGTGCGTCCGGGTCGAGGGGACCGGAGGTCGTGTCGGGAGCGATGTCGCCGGACGGCGTGGTGTCGGACGAGGACCCGACCGGATCGTCCAGGGCGGCGAGCGCGTCCTGAGCGGCGGCGAAATCGATCGGCGCCGAGTCGGGCTGTCGCCATGAGGTCACCCCGATCACGAGTGCGGCAACGGTCAGCGACGCGGGGACAGCCACCCAGACGCGCACCCGGGCGGCGCGTTCGCCGGACCGGAAGGGCTGCTCGACGAGCCGGTGCAACGTGAGCGACGCCACGAGAGTGAGAACCGATCCGGCGGCGAACCGCCCGAGCGGATCGAGGTCGGTCTCCTGCTGGAGCCACAACAGGATCGGCCAGTGGGTGAGATATGCGCCATAGGAGACCACGCCGAGTCGCCGCAGCGGTTCGAACGAGAGCAGCGCCCGCACCGGTCCTCCGGGCGCGACCGCGGCCACGATCACGGGAACGGTCAACAGGGCGTGGAGGGCCAGCCCACCGCGATACAGGTACTCGTCGCCGGGGTGGGCGGTATGCCACATGAACCCCGTGATGATCACGGCGGCAACGGTCAGCGCAGTGGCGACCGCGATTCCTCGGCGACCGGTGACGATCTGCTGGTCGCGGCGCACGAACCAGAGGGCGAGCAGCGCGCCGACCGTGAGCTCACCCAGGCGGGTGTCGGTGCCGAAGTAGAGACGGTCGGTGCCGGCCCCGCGCACCGAGAGGATTGCCGGCCAGGCGAGCCCGGCGGCGGCGAAGGCCAGGAGGAACACGGCCAGACCCCGAGAACGGGCGACGGGGAGTCCGGCCCGCGTGGCGCGCCTCCCGGCGAGGGCGAGCGCCGCCGCGATCAGCGGCGGCACCGCGAGGTAGTACTGCTCCTCGACGGCGAGCGACCAGAAGTGGCGGAAGAACGAAGGGCTCTGGAAGAGGGCGCCGTAGCTGTCGCCCGCCGAGATGAAGCGCCAGTTGGAGAAGTGGAACAGCGATGCGAGCCCGTCACCGCGGAGCCGGGCCAGCTGCGAATCGTCGCCGATCAGCGCAGCCAGCACGACGGTTGCGGCGATGGTCGCAAGGGCGGCCGGCATCAGGCGTCGCAGTCGGCGGTTCCAGAACCTGATCAGCGAGACCCGTCCCGACGCCGCCTGTTCGCGGATCAGCAGCGACGTGATGAGGAAGCCCGACAGGGTGAAGAAGGTCGACACGCCGAGGAACCCGCCGTGGAGTTCGTCGATACCGGCGTGGTACGCGACCACGCCCAACAGCGCGACCGCTCGGAGCCCGTCGAGTGCCGGCTGGTACTGCAGCCGTCGTTGCGGACTCGACTCGACCGACGATGGCGGTGTGACGCGACCCATGATGTGATCGCGATCGTAGGCCCCCGAGCCGCGAGCTCACCCCCGCGCGTCGGGTTCAGTCGGTGCAGGAGGGTGTCGTTGCGTCCGATGCGGCGTAGACGGTCGTGTCGGCGAGACGGCACAGGAAGGCGGCCATCTGGACGCGGGTGACCGAACCATCGGGGTCGAACACCCCCGGCGCGATGCCGGTGGTGATGCCCTCGTCGGCCAACCAGGCAACGGCCTCGCTGTAGAAGCGGCCGGTCGGGACGTCGCCGAAGCCCGAGGTCGGGGGCGGGGCCGGATTGTCCATGAGTCGCCACAGGAAGGTGGCCATCTGGCCCCGCGTGACGGTCCCGTCGGGATCGAAGGTGCGGGGGGCGATGCCGGTGGTCACGCCGGATGCCGCGAGCCAGGCGACGGCGTCGGTGTAGTACCGCCCGGCGGCGACGTCGTCGAAACTGGTCGTCGCCGCACCATCGGGCTCACCCATGAGCCGCCAGAGGAACGTGGCCATCTGGGCGCGGTTGACCGTCTGGTGCCCGCCGTAGGCGGACGGACTGATGCCGGTCGTGATGTCGTTGTCGGCGAGCCAGGCAACCGGTCCGGTGTAGTACTTCCCCGGTTCGACGTCGCAGAACGGTTCGCCGTGGGGCGAGTAGACCCAGGCACGGTCGCCGGCGACACAGAGCGAGTCGATGAACAGGAAACGCTGGGCCTGGAGGCACTCGCCGTCGCCATCGGTGTCGCACGACGGGTACGCCGGATAGTCGTGGAACGGCGGGTTCCACCCGTGGTAGCCGATGTGGAGCACGCCGTCGGTGACGAAGGTCGCCGGGCCACCCGGCCCGACCCGTTCGCCGTTCGAGACCAGCAACGGTTCCATCGACGGTTCCCGGCACGGGCCGCCGGGAGTGGCGCATACCGCCCATCCGGTGGCGTAGCCGGTGGAGTTGTAGCGGTTCGCCGAGTAGGCGAGGAACCAGCTGCCGTCCCACGCCGTCATCGACGGGTTCTCGATCACGGTGCCCTGCCACGGTCGGGCGAGTTCGGTGGTCTCCATGAGGAAGTGGACCGATGATCCGGCCCGCCAGGCCGTGCCGTCGTTGGTCAGCTGGCGCGACCAGAACCCGGTGCGACGGGAGGCGAGTGACGGGTGCCCGACCGGCACGCCCTCGTTCTTCCAGATGAGCCACGGGACGGCGTGCTCGTCGACGACGAGGAACGGGTCGAGGGCGCCGTTGGGATCGGGTTCGCACACGAACGGCGATGTGCCGAACGCGGTGAACGGGCCGAGGGGCGTCGCGGCGGTCGCCAGGGCGATGCAGCGCCGCCCGGGTGTGGCCGTCTGCGCCGCGAAGGCGGCGAGGAAGTCGCCGGTCGGCAACTCGACGACCGATGGCGCCCACACGCTCCATCCGACGTCGATCCTCGGCGCCCACGACGGACCGGCGCCGAGCGCATCGCCACGGGCGATCCAGGTGTGCAGATCGGTCGAGGTCATGACCGGCATCGACGAGCCACCCGTGGTGGTCGCGTAGGCGTAGAACGTGCCGTCGACCTCGATGATCGCGGGATCGGCGAAGTTCTGGTCGTAGGGCTGCCCCGGTTCGAACCACGGCGCCCCGGGGTAGGCGCCGGCCGGTGTGATCAGCGCCGCGAGCGTGGCGATGGCTCCGAGGACCCCGATGACACCGCGGTCGATGATGCCGCCGGGCCGGCGCGGTCGGTCGTGGCGAGACAGGGACGAGGATCGCACCACACCATGATCGGCGCGAACACCCTCCTTCTGGAGTCGGTCTGGGCCTGGTCGCCGATCGCTGACATCATGGTCGCAGCGACTCATGGTCGCAGCGACGAGGAGCACGAATGGCTGAACACGATCTGATCATCCGCGGTGGCACGGTGGTCGACGGCACCGGCGCACCGGCCCGCACCGCCGACGTCGCCGTCCGTGATGGCATCGTCGTCGCGGTCGGCGAGGTCGAAGGGTCGGCGACCAGAGAGATCGACGCCGACGGCGCCCTCGTCGCCCCCGGCTTCGTCGACATCCACACCCACTACGACGGCCAGGCGACCTGGGACACCCGCATGCAGCCGTCGAGCTGGCACGGCGTGACCACGGTGGTGTTCGGCAACTGTGGTGTCGGGTTCGCTCCGGTCCACAGCACCGACCACGACAAGCTCGTCGAGCTCATGGAAGGGGTGGAGGACATCCCGGGCGCGGCGCTGCACGAGGGCCTGTCGTGGCAGTGGAACTCCTTCGCCGAGTACATCGATGCCTGCGACACGCCCAAGGACATGGACATCGCCACACAGGTGCCGCACGGGGCGCTGCGGCTCCACGTGATGGGAGAGCGCGGTGCCAACCGCGAGGACGCCACCCCCGAGGACATCGCCGAGATGGGGCGGCTCGCAGCCGAGGGGATCGCGGCCGGCGCCCTCGGGTTCTCGACCAGTCGCACCTCGAACCACAAGACCTCCACGGGCGACTTCACCCCGACCCTGACCGCCGCCGCCGAGGAACTCGTCGGCATCGCCGAAGCCATCGGGGTCGGGGGCAGGGGCGTGTTCCAGCTGGTCTCGGACTTCACCGACCGAGAACGCGAGTTCCAGATGTTTCGCGACATGTGCGAGATCTCCGGTCGACCGCTGTCGTTCACCATCGTGGAGAGCCCGAAGAGCGACGAGTTCCACCGGGATCTGCTCAGCCGGATCGAGCAGGCGCGAGCCGACGGCTACATGATCACCGGCCAGTGCCCGGTCCGCCCGATCGGGATCCTGCTCGGCTTCGAGTGCACGCTCAACCCCTTCCTGCGCAACCCGGTCTGGGCCGAGGTCGCGGGGCTGGCGCCGGCAGCGCGGGTCGTGGCCCTGAACGACCCCGATCGCCGGGCTCGCCTCCTCGCGGCGGCCGGCGGTGTCGACGCGACACTGGTGGGCGGCAGCCTGATCGAGAAGTTCGAGCTCATGTACGAGATGGGGGAGACGCCGTACTACGAGCCGTCGACCGATCAGACGGTGTCGCGCCGGGCCGCGGCGGCGGGGGTGACACCGGCCGAGTTCGCGCTCGACCTGCTGTTGAAGAACGGTGGCACCAACATGTTGTGGCTGCCGTTCAGCAACTACGGACACGGCAACCTCGACGGCACCCGCGATCTCCTCACCCACCCGTTCACCGTCCCGTCGCTCAGCGACGGTGGCGCCCATGTCGGCACGATCTGCGACGGTTCGTTCCCGACGACGCTGTTGCAGCATTGGGGTCGCGAGCGGCCCGAGGGCCGCATCGACCTCGAGTTCCTGGTCCAGCGCCAGGCCCGCGACACGGCCCGCACCGTCGGCCTCCACGATCGCGGTGTGTTGGCCCCCGGCTACCGGGCCGACCTCAACGTGATCGACTTCGAGCATCTGACGGCACGAGCCCCGGAGCTGGCGTACGACCTTCCGGCCGGTGGCCGTCGAGTGCTCCAGCGGGCCGACGGCTACCTCCACACCATCGTTGCCGGTGTCGAGACCTACGCCTCCGGCCAGGAGACCGGGGCCTTGCCCGGCCGTCTCATCCGCGGCGCGCAGGCCGCCCCGGTCGGCGCCTGACATGGCGACGATGTCGGCGGCCGACGTCACCGCGCTCGAAACGCACGCCAACTGGACCGCGGCCGACGTCGCCGATCCCGCGGCGTGGACCCACCGGCTGACCGCCGCCGAGATCGCCGAGCTGGAAGCCGCGCTCGCGGTCGCCCGGTCCCGCACCGACGAAGTCCTCGATGTCCGCAAGGACGATTTCCCGCTGCCGACGCTCGCCCCGGTCCTGGCGGGCATCGCCGACGAGCTGATCAACGGGCGCGGGTTCCACCGGATCTCCGCGCTCCCCGTCGAGCGGGTCGGTTTCGACGACGCGTCGTGGATGTACTGGGGTATCGGCCTGCACCTCGGCGTGCCGTGGCCCCAGAACGTGAAGGGTCACCTGCTCGGCGACGTCAAGGACCAGGGCAAGCGGCCCGACGACCCGACGGCACGTGGCAACGAGCTGGGCGGCGTCGCCCAGGCGTTCCACTCCGACGGCTCCGATCTCGTCGGACTCATGTGTCTCGATCCCGGGATCTCCGGCGGCGAGAGCCTCGTGTCCAATGCGGTGGGCGCATACAACCGGCTGGTGGCCGACGATCCCGAGCTCGCCGCCGTGCTCTTCGACGGACTGCCCTACGACTTCCGCGGCGAGCAGCGCGACGGCGGGACGCCCTTCTACCACGTGCCGGTCTTCTCCGAACACGGCGGTCGGCTCTTCGTGCGCTACATCCGTCCCTACATCGAGGCCTCGCAGCGCCACCCCGACGCCCCGCGTCTGTCCGACGCCCAGCGTGCCGCCATGGATGCCTACGACACCTACATCTACGACGCCGACAACCGGGTCGAGATGGTCTTCGAACCGGGCGACATGCAGTTCGTCAACAACTACCACGTGCTCCACGGCCGCCGGGCCTACGTCGACGATGCCGCCGCGGGACGCGTCCGCTGGCTCAAGCGGCTGTGGTTGGCGACGGAGATCCTCGGTCCCGACGACCGGCCCGACCGGTTCCAGGCGGCCGGCGCGACCAGTCACTGGTCAGCGACGCGTAGCCGCGCCTGATCGTTCAGGCCGTGGCGGCCGGCGTCGGATCGGCGACCGGTGCGTGGTCGCGCACGTCGATCGGCGGTGCGTCGTCGGGGAGCGGGTCACCGGAATAGCAGTCGACATAGGTCTGACCGGAGAGCTCGCCGATCTCGAACATCACTTCGTCGGTGATCTGGCGCAGCACGAGGCGATCGTCGATGCGGTGGCGGTAACGCGTGACGTCGATGGGCTGCCCGATGTGGATGCCGCACCGTTCGCGGAACTTCGGCATGGTGCGATCGGGCGGCTGGATCCGATCGGTGCCGACGAGCCCGATCGGGATGATCGGCGCGCCGGTGCGCAGGGCGAGGCGGGCCACACCGGTCTTGCCCTTGTGGAGATAGCCGTCGCGGGTACGCGTTCCCTCGGGGTAGATGAGGAAGAGATACCCCCGCTCGAGGGCCGCGGCAGCGGCGTCGAGGGCCACCTTGCTGGCGTCGCCCCCCGAACGATCGAGGGGGATCATGCCGGTGGCCGGGAAGAAGTATCTCGTCTTCCAGTCGTCCATGTACTCGGCCTTGCCGACGGCAAGCGTGCGCCGCGGCAGCAGCGACATGGTGAAGGGCGAGTCGAGGAACGACAGGTGATTCGGGGCGAGCAGGGCGGGGCCGACCACGGGAATGTTCTCGAGACCGGTGATCTCGAGATCCCACAGACGATGCATCAACGGCTTGAGGACCCGCTGCAGTGGTTGCTGGAGCCAGCCGGTCTCGCGCGCCATGTCGATCAGCTCAGCTTCCTGCGCTGGGCCTTGCCGGTGGTGCCGATCGGGAGCTCGGTGACGATCTCCAACTCGGTCGGGCACTTGTAGCGGGCCAGCCGCTCGCGACAGAAGGCGACGAGCTCGTCGAGTTCGGGAGGCGGTGAACCATCGGGCACCGTGACGAACGCGACGACCCGTTCGCCGCGTCGTTCGTCGTCGCGGCCGATGACCACGGTCTGTTCGACCTTGGGGTGCTGCACGAGGACGGTCTCGACCTCGAACGGGTAGACGTTGAAGCCCGACACGATGATCAGGTCCTTGGCCCGGTCGACGAGGGCCAGGTAGCCGTCTTCGGAGAACACGCCGATGTCGCGGGTCGAGAGCCAGCCGTCGTCGTCGAGCACGGCCTTGGTCGCCTCCTCGTTCTCCCAGTAGCCGAGGAACACCCCGGGGCCGCGCACCTTGATCTCGCCCGAGTCGTCGAACGGGACCTCGTGCCCGTCGGAATCGACGACCACGACCTCGACCCCCGGCACCGGCTTGCCGACCGTGCCCGGTCGGACGGGGATGCCGATGTGGGTGGTGACGGTCGCGCAGGTCTCGGTGAGCCCGTAGCCCTCGAGGAGCTCGACGCCGAACCGTTCCTTGAACTCCGTCCACAGCCGGGGGTGCAGCGCCGATGCGCCTGAGGCGATGCGGGTGACCCCCGCGAACGCGTCATCCGGCGCGTCGCTGTCGATCAGAGACCTCCACATCGGGGGGACACCGGCGAAGCGGTTGACGCCGTGGGCGGCGATGAGCTCGACGCAGCGCTGCGGTGAGAAGCCGTCGGAGAGCACGACGGTGCCGCCGGCCCGCAAGGTGGTGAGCAACGAGATGTTGAGGCCGTAGATGTGGGCGATCGGGATGGTGGCGAGCACCACGGAGTTCGCGTCGAGCGCCGCCTCGTCGGTCGCCAGGATGGAGTCCTGGCTCGAGATCAGGTTGTGGTGGCTGAGCATCGCCGCCTTCGGCGAGCCGGCTGTGCCACTCGTGAAGAGCATGACGGCCAGGTCGTCGGGGGCCGACGATGCCGCCGCGACCGCGGGACCCTCGGGGAGGGGGTCGACCCCGACGACCGCTGCGCCGGCCGGCGCGGCGATCCGGGGATGCAGATCATCCGAGAGCGGGGTGCCGGTGAGCACGAGGGACGCGCCGACCGCGTCGATCTCGTGGCGGAGCTCGGGCACCGGGTTGCTCGGATCGAGCAGAACGGCCACCATTCCCGCGGAGGTCGCGGCGAGGATGCCGACGACGGCGGCCCGGGTGTTGGTGCACAGCACAGCGACCCGGTCGTGCGGCTCGACGCCGGCGGCGACCAGACCGGCGCGGGTGCGCGCGACCAGCTCGCGGAGCTCGGCGTAGGTGGTCTCCCGTCCATCGTCGATCAGGGCGATCGCGTCGTCGGGCTGCGGGTCGAGGAGGTCTGCGAGCGTCACTGGCGGCGACTGTAGACGTCTCGACGGAGGTTGTCAGCGGCCGTTCAGGTCGCCGAGCCAGTCGAGCAGATCGGCGTGCACCTCGTCGCGGTTCGTCTCGTTGAGCAGTTCGTGACGGGCGTCCGGGTAGAGCCGGAGCACCAACGGGCCGATGCCGTCGGCGCCATAGCGGTCGTGGAGGGCCCGGACCGACTCGCCGAATCCGCCCACCGGATCCTGATCGCCGGCGATGAACAGCACGGGGAGCGTCCGGGGGATCATCGCCTCGGCGGCGGGATCCCACATCGTGGCCATGCCGCGGATCATGTCGGTCACGAAACCGTTGCTGAGATCGCCGCCGCACCAGGGGTCGGCGACATAGATCGCCACCTCGTCGGCGTCGCGGCTCAGCCACTCGAAACCGGTCGGCTCGGAGGTGGTCGCCGCGAACGTTTCGTTGAATCCGGCGAACATCCCCGCGAAGAGCGCCGACGGCTGATCGGCGCCCTCGGCCTCTTCGACCGCGAGGAGGATGGCTTCGAGTTCGGCGGCGCCATCGAGATTCCCGGACGTGCCCGAGAGGATCACACCGGCGAAACGGTCACCGGCCAGCTGGATGACCCGTTGTGCGAGCAGTGATCCCATGCTGTGGCCGAACAGCACGAGCGGTAGTTCGTCGTCGAGATGATCGGCGAGCGCGATCAGGTCGTCGACCATGGCCTCCCAGCCTCCCGGCCGGGCCACGCCGAACGCGCCGTGTTCGTCGGCCGTGCGGCCGTGCCCACGATGGTCCACGCCGCACACCTCCCAGCCCGCCTCGCGGGCGATCGCGGCGAAGCGGCCGTAGCGGGCCGCGTGTTCGTTGGCGCCGTGGGCGACGAGGATCCGGCCGATCGGCGCGCTCGGGCGGGGCCACCGGCACCATTCGATGGTGGCGTCGGGTCGGTCGAGAGTCGACCAGTCGGGATCGGGGGCGTGCTCGGTCATGGGCGCGACTCTAGTGAGAGGTCGGCGGCCGGGTCGGCGGTGTCCCGGCCGACACCGACGACGAGACGCCGATCCCGGTTGCTGACATTAGGGTTGTCGTCCCGGCCCCCCTGGAGTTCTCATGGCCCGATCCGCAGCAGCCGTCTTCGATCTCGATCGCACACTCATCGCCTCGTCGTCCGCGGTCGTCTTCCAGCGCCACCTGAGCGAGGCCGGGCTCGGCTCGATCCCGGATCTCCCGATCGCCGACGCCTTCCTCAAGTTCTACGAACAGTTCGGTGAGAGCTGGGTGATGATGCAGCCGGCGAAGCTCGGCGCCCGCACGTCGAAGGGGTGGCCGGTCGAGACGGTGCATCGGGCCGCGACCGCTGCTGCGGCCGAGATCGACGCGGAGCTCATCCTTCCGTTCGCCCGTCTGACGATCGACGAGCATCGGCAGGCCGGTCGACTCCTCGTGCTGGCGACCACGTCGCCGGAGCCCTGGGTCGCCCCGCTCGCCGAGCAACTCGGGTTCGACGCCGTCGTCGCGACGAAGTGGGCGTCGGAGGGCGGCGCCTACACCGGTGAGACCGTCGGTCCCTTCGTGTGGGGGCGGGCGAAGGCCGATGCGGTGCGAGCATGGGCCGCCGCAAACGACGTGGCCCTCGACCGGAGCTACGCCTACAGCGACAGCTACTTCGACTCCTCGATGCTCGAGATGGTCGGCCATCCCGTCGCGGTCAACCCCGATCTCCGACTCCAGGGTGTCGCCGCCCTCAAGGGTTGGCCGACGCGCCACTTCGACAAGCTCGACGGGGTGATCAAGGTCGCCGGTCGTGAGCTGCAGGAATGGGGTCGCCCGTTCCTGCGTGAGGAGTTCCAGCCGTTCGCGCGGTTCGAGTTCACCGGCGTCGAGCACGTTCCCGCCGAGGGCCCGGCGATCCTCGTCTTCAACCACCGCAGCTACTTCGACCCGACCGCCATGGCACTGCTCGCCGCGAAGGCCCACCGCAGTGTGCGCAGCCTCGGCAAGAAGGAAGTGTTCGACGTCCCCGTCATCGGGCGCCTGGCCCGCGGAATCGGCGGTGTCCGGGTCGATCGGGGCACCGGCTCCGACGAACCATTGGAGGCGGCCGCCGAGGCGCTGCGCGGCGGTGAAGTGCTGATGCTCGCGCCGGAGGGCACCATCCCCCGGGGTCCGGCGTTCTTCGATCCCGAACTGAAAGGACGATGGGGGGCCGCCCGGCTGGCCGCGATGACCGGGGCGCCCGTGATCCCGATCGGCCTCTGGGGCACCGAGAAGGTCTGGCCCCGGAGCGCGCGGATGCCGAAACTGCCCGTCGGCGCCCGGCCGCTCGTGACGGTGACCGTCGGTCGTCCCGTGGAGCTCGGGCTCGAGGATCCAGATGCCGACACGAAGGCGATCATGGCGGCCATCGTCGATCTCCTGCCCGACGAGGCCCGCGAGCACAAGGTGCCGACTCCCGAGGAGCTGGCCCTCACGTTTCCGCCCGGCTATGCGGGCGACCCCGACGCGGAGGCCGATCGGCGGCCCGGAACCGACACGAGTGCATGATGAGTGACACCACCCAGCCCGCCCGCGAGCTCGACATGAACGACCGCATGTCCGAGCACGAAGCGCTCATGTGGAACATCGAGAAGGATCCGTGGCTCAATCCGAGTGGCGGCGGGTTGTTCGTCTTCGACCGTCCGATCGACGTCGACATGCTGCGGGCCCGCATGCGCGTCGCCGTGTCGGAGCTCCCCCGATTCACCCAGCGGGTGCAGCCCGGCCTCGGTCGCCTGTCGACACCGGCCTGGGTGCCCGACCCCGAGTTCGACTTCAACAGTCACTTCCGGGTGATGACCCTCGCGGCGCCGGGGACACAACGTCAACTGTTCGACCTCGCCGCGCAGCTCTACATGGAGCCCTTCGATCGCACCCGTCCCCTGTGGCGGATGATCGTGATCGAGGGTCTCGAGTCGGGCCAGGGAGCGCTCTGGTCGATGATGCACCACGCGATCTCCGACGGAATCGGCCAGCTGCGCATCGCCGAGATGTTCCAAGACATCGAGCGAGACGTCCCCCGCGCCCCCGAGATCGACCTCGAGGGGATCGTCGCACGCGCCGCGGCCTCCCATCGCAACAAGGAGTTGGGAGGCGATCTGGGGCCGAGTCTGGCCGCCGCGACGGCGGCATCCTTCGGTCACCTCGCCCGGCGGCTCGGGGGCACGGCTCGCCGCGCCGCCGGCGAGATCGCGATCTGGCCGGCCGACCCAGGACGCATCGGCGAGAAGCTCGGCCATGTCACCGCCATGGTGACCGAGACGGCCGAGCAGCTGACCCACAGCATCGAGGAGGGTGAGGGCGCGCCGCTGTGGCGTGAACGCTCCCGACACCGTCACCTCGAAGCGGTCACCGTGCCCCTCGACCGGTTGAAGGCGGCGAGCAAGGCCGCGGGAACGACCATCAACGCGGCGTTCGTCGCCGCGATGTCGCACGCTGCGGTGCGCTACCACGCCGATCGGGACGAGACGTTCGACACCCTCAACGTCTCGTTCGTACTCAGCACCCGCACCGACGACAAGGCCGGCGGGAACGCGTTCACGCCGGTCCTCGTGCAGCTCCCGGCCGACGGTCACGACATCGCCGACCGGCTCGCCGTCACCGCCGAGACGCTCGACGAGGCCCGCGTCGCGGCCGGTCGCAGCGGCGGGTTCACCGCGCTGTCCGGCGTCGTGAACCTGTTGCCGACCTCTGTCGTCACCCGGACCGCCCGCGGTCAGGCCGCCAAGATCGACCTCGCCACATCCAACCTCCGCGGTGCGCCGATCCCGCTCTACATCGGCGGTGCCAAGGTCGAGTACTCGGTGACGATGGGTCCGCTGGCCGGAACTCCGTGCAATGCGACGGCGCTGTCCTACTGCAACAACTTCGACATCGGTCTGTTCATCGACCCGGTCGCGATCACCGATCCCGCCGCCTTCCGCCACTGCGTGGTCGCCGCGTTCGACGAACTGCTGGCCACGGTCCCCTGAGCGTTGCCTGCAACGCGAAGCGTTGCCGCGTACTAGGTTGCCGCGCATGAAATATGCCGCACCAACAACGGTGGACGAGGCGGTCGGGTTGCTCTCGGCCGACGCCGATGCCCGGGTCTTCGCCGGAGCCACCGATCTGATTCCCCAGATCCGATCCGGTCGACCGGAGCCCTCGGTGATCGTCGACCTCAAGAAGATCGATCGCCTCGTCGGTGCCACCGAATCAGGGGGCACCTGGACGGTCGGTGCCGCCACGCCGACCTCGACGTTGACCCACAACGAGGCGTTCACCGCCGCGTTCCCGGGGCTGAGCGAGGCCAGCGGACTGATCGGGTCGGATCAGATCCAGAACCGCTCGAGCTGGGGCGGCAACCTGTGCAACGGCTCGCCTGCTGCCGATTCGGTCCCCGCGCTCGTCGCCAACGGGGTGCGCGCCGTCATCGCCGGCAGCGGCGGTGAGCGGACCGTGCCCGTCGAGGACGTGGTCACCGGGCCCGGGCAGACATCGCTGGCCGCCGACGAGTTCGTCGTCGAGTTCCAGGTCGATGCGCCGCCGGCCAACACCGCCGACGCGTACCTTCGCCTCACCCCCCGCACCGAGATGGACATCGCCGTCGTCGGTGCCGCCGTGCGGCTCACCATGGACGGCGACACGTGCGCCGCGGCCACGGTAGCCCTCGGTGCGGTCGCCCCGACGGTGGTCCGGGTCCCCGATGCCGAGGCCGCCCTCGTCGGGTCGACGCTCACCGATGGTTCCTTCGACACTGCGACCCTCGAGGCGGTCGCCGCCGCGGCGTCGGCCGCATGCAACCCGATCGACGACAAGCGCGGGACCATCGAGTACCGCCGTCAGGTCGCCGGAGTACTCGCCAAGCGAGCTGCCAACATCGCCGCCGAAAGGGCACGCGCATGATGAATCGAACGCACGTCCACTGCACCGTCAACGGCGACGAGGTCGACTTCCTCGCCAACGACGACACCTCGCTGCTCGACGCCCTGCGCGACGAGCTCGGGCTGACCAGCCTCAAGGAGGGCTGCGGTACCGGCGATTGTGGCGCCTGCTCGATCACGGTCGACGGCGCACTCACATGCTCGTGCCTGATGTTCGCTCCCGAGGCCGAAGGTCGCAGCATCGGCACGGTGGAGGGCATCGCCCAGGGTGACCACCTCCATCCCCTGCAGCAGGCCTTCCTCGAGGGTGCGGCCCTCCAGTGTGGTATCTGCACACCGGGGTTTCTGGTTGCGGCCAAGGTCCTGCTCGACGAGAACCCGTCGCCCACCGAGACCGAGATCCGCTACGCCCTCGCGGGCAACCTCTGCCGCTGCACCGGCTACGACAAGATCATCCACGCGGTGCAGGAAGCCGCCGTACAACTCTCGAACAGCAACGGAGCCAGCAAGTGACTGCCACCGAGAACCCCCCCGCAAAGTACAAGTACGTCGGCACCCGACCGATCCGTCACGACGGCCTCGACAAGGTCATCGGCAAGGCCCGATTCGCCGCTGATCTCAATCTCACCGGTCAGCTCCGCGGCGTGATGGTGCGGTCACCGCACGCCCACGCCCGGATCGTGTCGATCGACACGAGCGCGGCCGAGGCGATGCCCGGCGTGAAGGCCGTCGTCACCGGCGCCGACTTCCCCGCGATCGACCCGACCGACCCCGCTCACGACGAGGCGGTCAACAACATCGCCCGCGACGAGGTGCTCTACAACGGCCACACCGTCGCGGCGGTGGCCGCGACCACGCTCGCCGAGGCCCGCGCCGCGGCCGCCGCGGTCAAGGTCGAATACGAAGTGCTGCCCGCGGTCTTGAACATCGAGGAGTCCATCGCCGACGGCGCGCCGATCGCGAACTCGACGAACCGCACGCTCTTCACCGGCGACACCGAGCCGTCCAACATCGCCTCGATCGGGCCGTTCCAGCGGGGCGACGTCGAGGCCGGTTTCGCGGCGGCCGACGTGATCGTCGAACGAACGTTCACGACCAAGGCCGTGCATCAGGGCTACATCGAGCCGCACGCGTGCATCGCCGATGTCGGTCAGGACGGCAAGGCCACCATCTGGGCGTCGTCGCAGGGACATTTCGCGGTGCGGTCCAAGACCGCCAAGATCCTCGGCTGGGGCACCGACAAGATCAAGGTCACGCCGGCCGAGATCGGTGGCGGGTTCGGTGGCAAGACCACCATCTATCTCGAGCCGATCGCCGTGCTGCTGAGCCAGAAGGCGGCCCGTCCGGTCAAGATCGTGATGACCCGGGAAGAGGTGCTGCGGGCCACCGGTCCGGCGCCCGCGTCGAGGATCCACATCAAGATGGGCGCCACCAACGACGGTGAACTCACCACCATCCAGGGCACCCTGCACTACAGCAACGGCTCGGCCAAGGGCTACGCGGCCCTCACCGGCGCGATGTCGATCGCGTCCTACCGGTTCCCGAACCTCGACCTGATGGCGATCGGCACGGTCGACAACACCCCGAAGTCGGCCGCGTACCGCGCGCCGTCGGCTCCCCAGGCGGCGTTCGCGATCGAGACGCTGGTCGACGAGATCGCCGTCGAGCTGGGGATGGATCCGATCGACCTGCGGCTGAAGAACGCCGTGACCGAGGGCGACCCGACCGCCATGGGAGCGCCGCACCCGAAGATCGGGTTCATCGAGACCCTTCAGGCCATCAAGAACAGCGACCACTACAACTCACCGATACCGGAAGGGGCCGGCCGAGGTTTCGGCACCGGCTTCTGGTTCAACATCGGTGAGCAGTCGAGCGCCACGGTCAACCTCAACGAGGACGGCACGGCCACGGTCATCACGGGCAGCCCCGACATCGGCGGCAGCCGGGCGTCGATGGCGCTGATGGCCGCCGAAGAACTCGGGCTCGACGTCCACCACATCACGCCGATCGTGGCCGACACCGAGTCGGTCGGTTTCACCGACATCACCGAGGGCAGCCGGGCGACGTTCGCCACCGGCATGGCCGTCGTCAACGCGTGTCGCGACCTCATCGAGCAGATGAAGGAGCGCGCCGCGGTGATGCGCGGCGTCGCCGTCGACCAGGTCGCCTGGATCGACGGGGCCGCCGTGATCGAGGGACCGCCGTCGGAGGGTGCCGAACCGGTGACGATCAAGGAGATCACCGGCGCGGCGAAGATGACGGGCGGTCCGCTGACCGCGACCGCCTCGCTCAACGCGGCGGGCGCCGGCCCGTCGTTCGCCGCCCATCTCGCCGACGTGAAGGTCGACGAGGAGACCGGTCAGGTCACGATCCTGCGCTACACCGCCGCCCAGGACGCCGGTACCGCCATCCACCCGTCGTATGTGGAGGGCCAGATGCAGGGCGGCTCCGCGCAGGGCATCGGTTGGGCGCTCAACGAGGAGTACATCTTCTCCGGCGACGGGACGATGCAGAACGCCAGCTTCCTCGACTACCGCATGCCGGTGGCCTCGGACCTGCCGATGATCGAGACGATCATCGTCGAGGTCCCCAACCCGAGTCATCCGTACGGTGTCCGGGGCGTGGGAGAGACGGGCATCGTCCCCCCGATCGGGACGTTGGCCAACGCCATCGCCGCCGCGACCGGGGTGCGCATGACCGACCTGCCGATGTCGCCGCCCAACGTGCTCAAGGCGCTCAACGAGCGCTAGTCGTCGAGCGATGGCGACCGTTCACCTCCAGGCCAACCACGCCGCCTTCACCGACGGTGTGCGGGAGCTGGAGGTGAGCGGAGTCACCATCGGCGCCGTCATCGACGAGCTCGCCGACCGGTTCGCGGGGCTCGGCCCGCTCCTGCGCGATGGTTCATCCGTCGCGATCAACGGCGAGCTCCAACCCAAGGGCACGATCTACGCCCGCGTCGCCCCCACCGACGACGTCCACTTCCTCGCCCCCATCGCCGGCGGCTGACCCCCCTGCCCCCGGCTTTTCTGACGGCGCAGTCGCGCAATACGCGATTCACGCGTCAGAGATCGGGGGAGGGGAGGGTGGCCCGCTACGATCCGAGGCACCGGGATGGTCCCGGTGCCTGACAGGGGAGATCCATGGCTCGTTTCCACGAGTTCGAAATGGCGTCGCTCGAGGGTGATCCGGTGTCGTTCGGCGAGTTCGCCGACAGCGCCGTGCTCATCGTCAACGTCGCCTCCGCTTGAGGCCTCACGCCTCAGTACGCAGGTCTGCGTACGCTTCATCATGATGACAACGGGGTCCAGGTCCTGGGCTTCCCTTGCAACCAGTTCGGCGCCCAGGAACCGGGTTCGGCCGAGGAGATCCGCACCTTCGTGACGGACAACTACGACATCGACTTCCCGATGTTCGCCAAGATCGAGGTCAACGGCGACGGCGCCTGCGAGCTCTACGACTGGTTGAAGTCGGAGCAGCCCGGTGAGGGCGAGACCTCCGACATCACCTGGAACTTCGAGAAGTTCCTCGTGAACTCGGCCGGCGACGTGGTCGCACGGTTCTCACCGATGGTGACCCCCGAGGAAGTCGCCGAACAGCTCCCGACGCTGCTCGGCTGAGTCGGACACCGCCGATCGCCGGCCGCAGGCGATGCTCCTCGTGGGCGTCCCTGCGGCCGGTTGCGCGTCCGGTCACCGGACGTGACGGGTTCCGGCTCGCCTGGTGGTCTATGTTGCCGCCTCGGGACGGTACCGACGAGGAGCTTCTGTATGCAGTTGAGACGACGATGGACGGCGGCCGCACTCGCAGCTGCGTTGGTGGCACCGCTGCTGACGGTCGGCTCGGCCGGTGCCGCAGCGGGCCCCGGCCCGGTCGGGGCCGACACGGAGGTACCCATCGCCGAGACCTTCACCGTGGCCGAGGGTGACGGGGTCGGGACCGCTCACGGCTGGCCCCACATCTCCTCCGACCCGGTCACCGGTCGTTCGCTGATCGTCTACAACACTGCGGTCGACGATGGCGATCTCGTCGATTCGATCCACGCGCGGGTCATCGACGAAACCGGTGTCATCGGTGCCGACATCTTCGTCAATCCCGATCTTCCCTCGGCCGGATTCGACGAGTTCGAACCGCCGTTCGCGTCGTGGAATTCCACGAACTCGGAGTGGCTCGTCACCTGGACCGACGACGCAATCGTCTACGGCCAGCGAGTCGATTCCGACGGCACGCTGATCGGTGACAACTTCGTCATCGCCGCCAGCAAGTCGGGCGTCACGACCGACGCCGACAATGACTTCTCCGACATCGAGCACGTGCAGACCGAGTGGAGCCCGGAGCAGGGCGTCTATCTGGTGAGCTGGAAGGCCCGCGGTGTGGACGGTGGCGTGAGCTTCATCCAGACCATCCTCGCGACGGTCATCGACGAGTCCGGCGCGTGGGTGCTCGACGGCGACGCCGTCGACATCTCCGAGGAGGAGGCCGACGACGGTGTCGCCGTCGCCTACTCGTCCACCTCCGACGTCTGGGCCGTGTCGTGGCAGCGCGACGCGGACGGCAACCACGCCTCGGCCCGGATCGTGTCGGTCTCGTCGGCCGGTGGTGGCCTCTTCGACATCGACTTCGACACCGCGCCCCTCGACATCTCCACCGTGGGCACCGGCACCGACGGTGTGCCCGAGCTGGCCTGGGACTCGACCCGTGATCGCTTCATGATCATCTACCGCTCCGACCAGGGCGACGGCGACCAGCACTTCTTCAACTTCATCGAACCGGATGGTTCCTTCGATGAGGCCGATGCCGAGCAACTCGGTGATTTCGACGGCAGCAAGCCCTTCCGGGCCCGGGTGGCCTACTCGCCGCTCGACGACGAGTACGCCGTGGTCTCCCACGTCGGGCCGGGTGGCGACAACGCCGGCGAGTTGTTCACCTGGACGGTGAGCGGTGACGGTGCCGCCTCCGAGTCGACGTCGGTCATCGACGCGGTCGGCGACAAGCGGGCCCGAGCCGCCGTCAGCTACGGCGGCGGCTGCTTCCGCTACACCTGGTGGGACCTGGGCGAGTTCTGGGGCGAGGGCGACAGCCTCCCCGACTCGGTCTTCGCCTTGGTCGAGTGCGAAGGCTGCGTGAGCTTCGAGCGGGGGAGCGACGTCTTCGACGACGTCCCGCTCAACGCCTTCTACGACATCCCCGTCGGCTGGCTCTCGTACCGCGAGTTGACGACGGGTACCGGCCCGGGTGAGTTCTCTCCCCTCGACGGGGTGACCCGCGGCCAGTTGGCCACGTTCGTGTGGCGGCTCGAAGGTCAACCGTCCGGACCCCTCGGTTCGGCGACGTTCGGGGATGTCGCGGTCGGGAAGTTCTACGATCAGGCGGTCGGGTGGATGTTCGCCGAAGGGCTGACCACCGGCACGAGCCCGACCACGTTCGATCCGGAGCGGGTACTCACCCGAGGCGAGCTGGCCACGTTCCTCTGGCGTCTTGCCGGTGAACCCGACGCGGCGCTCGGTTCGGCGACGTTCGGAGATGTCGCGGTCGGGAAGTTCTACGATCAGGCGGTCGGGTGGATGTTCGCCGAAGGGATCACGACCGGTACGAGCCCGACCACCTTCGATCCGGAGCGGGCCCTGAACCGTGGTGAGATGGCCACCTTCCTGTTCCGCTACGTCGGTGACACCGACTGCATCACGGTCTACGGCCAGTAGTCCACGAATGAGCTATCCCTCCGGAGCAACCACGTTCCGGAGGGGTAGCCCGTTCACGTAGCGCTCGAGGTTGTCGAGGAAGAGCGCATCGAGGCGTTCGTTGCTGCGGGGGCCTTCGCCCGATTGATGGGCGGTGATCACCAGGTTGGGCAGCGCCCAGAGGGGCGAGTCGGCCGGCAGTGGTTCGGTGCGGGTGACATCGATCGTCGCGCCGCGGATCGAGTCGGTGGTCAGCGCGTCGGCGAGCGCGTCCTCGTCCACGACCTCGCCGCGGGACACGTTGATCAGCACGGCGCCCGGTCGCATCGCGGCGAACTCGGCCGGGCCGATGAGGTCGCGGGTGTCGTCGGTGAGGGGGGTGCAAAGTGCGACATAGTCGGCCTCGGCGAGCACGTCGTGGAGACGGTCAGGGGTGTACATCTGGTCGACGTCGGGCGCCGGGCCGGGCGTGCGCCGCGTGGCGATGACGCGCATCCCGAGCGCCTTGGCGATGCGGGCCGTCGGTCGTCCGATCCCGCCGAAGCCGATGATCGCGAGGGTCCGAGCGGTCACGTCGTCGGGTTGGACGCTGGTCCACTCGCGGGCCCGCGAGCGGTCGATCTGTCCGGCCAGACCCTGCGACCACGCCAGCACCCATGCGTGGATGTACTGCGCCATCGGTTCGACCCAGATGTCGGCGGCCCGAGTGAAGGCGACACCCCGGTCGAGCAGGTCCGTCCAGATCGGGTGGTCGTAGCCGGCGTTGGAGCCCTGCACCCAGCGCAGTTCGGGATCGTTCCACGACGCCAGGAACGTCCGCGCTCGGCGGTCGCCGTGCGCGCCGTGCCCCCAGTAGACGACCTCCACGCCGGTCGCGTCGCCGGTGACGGACGCGTCGTCCTCGATGATGACGAACCGGGCATCGGGAGCGATGTCGAGGATGCGTTCACCGATCCGATCGACGGCCGACCGGAGCAGCAGGATCTTCATGGCCGGACCCTAGACCGATGGGTCGATGAAACTGAATGGACGACCACGGCCGTACCGTGTGAGGGTCGTCGCACCGGGGGGAGGGATCGACGCTGACTGCAACTTCACGGGACCACGCGCCGGACCAGCTGAAGGCCGGTGGCGGCGCCTTCGACTCGACCGGTCGAGCCGGGTGGCTGCTCATCTGGCAGACGGCCAGAGACGAGAAGTGGGGCGTGCTGTTCGGCATGCTCGCGTCGGTGTTGTGGACGGCGGGTCGAGTCACCGTGCCGCTGATGGTGCAACTCGGTCTCGATCGAGGCGTGCGTCAGAACGGTCCGCTGCTCCAGTGGGTGCTGCTCATCCTCACGGCCGGTTTCGTGTCGGCCGTCTTCCTCGGCGTGCGGCGCTATCTCGCGTTCCGCAACGCCCGCCTCATCGAGGCGAAGCTGCGCGACCGCTTCTTCGCCCACGTGCAGCGCCTCCACTTCTCGTTCCACGACGCCAACGCCACCGGCGAGCTCATGAGCCGGGGCAACACCGACCTCCAGCACTTCCAGAACGTGGTGGTGCTCGTCCCGCTGACCTTCGGCAACTTCCTCATCGTCTGTTCGGTGACGGTGATCATGTTGATCATCCAGCCCGTGTTGGCGGTGCTCGCGCTGGTCTCGCTCCCGCTGGTCAACGTGCTCGGGCGACGGTTCGCACAACGGCTGCACCCGGCGGTGCTCGCCGTGCAACAGGAGGCCGCGCAGCTCGCCGCGGTGGTGGAGGAGACCGTGTCGGGCGTGCGGGTCGTGAAGGGCTTCGGCTCCGAACCGGTGCAGGCCGCGAAGCTCCGCGATGAGGCCGACGACGTGTTCGACGAGTCGATGCGCTCGTCGGTGATCCGGGCGCGCTACATGCCGGCCATCGAGATCCTGCCGAACATCGGTCTCATCACGGTCCTCGGCTACGGCGGTCACCTCGTGCTCAACGGCGACATGACCGTCGGTCAGCTCGTCAGCTTCAACATCTACGTGATGATGCTCGTCCAACCGTTGCGGATGCTCGGCATGATCGTGGCCAACGCCCAGCGGGCCGCCTCTGCCGGTGAGCGGATCAGCGAGGTGCTCGAGACCGCGCCGCGGATCGTCGATCGCGAGCATCCGATCCCGTTGCCGACGGACGGTGCGCTCGGCCGGGTCGAGTTCCGCGAGGTGGCGTTCGACTATCGGTCGGGCACCGGCGCCGGGGTGCTCGACGGCCTCTCGCTCACGATCGAGCCGGGTGAGTCCGTGGCCCTCGTGGGTGCGACCGGATCCGGCAAGAGCACGGTCGCTCGTCTCCTGCCCCGTTTCTACGACGTCGACCGGGGTGCCGTGCTCCTCGACGGGGTCGACGTGCGCGACGTCCGCCGCCGGGAGTTGCGTCGGTCGGTGGGGCTCGTCTTCGAGGAGACGTTCCTGTTCTCGTCGTCGATTCGCGACAATGTGGCGTTCGCCGATCCCGAAGCGCCGTTCGAGCTCGTCGAACGGGCGGCGCGGCTGGCCGGGGCCGACGAGTTCATCCGCGACCTGCCCGACGGCTACGAGACCGAGATCGGCGAACGGGGGTTCTCGTTGTCGGGCGGCCAGCGACAGCGCATCGCCATCGCCCGGGCGATCCTGGCCGACCCCAGGGTGCTGATCCTCGACGACGCGACCTCGGCGGTCGATCCGACCAAGGAGCACGAGATCCGTGACGCGCTGGGCGAAGTGATGGACCGCCGCACGACCCTCGTCATCGCCCACCGGCCGGCGACCATCGCCCTCGCCGACCGAGTCGTGCTGCTCGACGGCGGTCGTGTCGCAGCCGAGGGAACTCACGCCGAACTCCTCGAGACCAACGCCCGCTACCGGGAAGTGCTCGCGGTGGATCGTGACGCTCCCGAGGGGGCCCGCTGATGGGCTGGGCATGGGGTCACGCCACCGATCCGGAAGATCAACTCGACATCGAAGCGACCCGCAAGGTGCTGCGCCGGACCGCACGGATGCTGACGCCCTACCGGCGCGGCGCCGCTGGCGCGGTGGGCCTGATCGTCGTGTGGACGGCGATGCTGTTGGCCGGTCCGCTGCTGGTGCGGCGGGGCATCGACGAAGGCATCGCGAAGGACGACGTCGGGCAGCTCAACCTGGCGATCGCGCTGTATGTCGTCGTCGCGGTCGTCAGCTATGCCTGCTACCGGGGCGCCATCGTGTTGCTGGCCCGGGTCGGGGAACACTTCCTGCGCGACATGCGGGTCCGGGTCTTCGACTCCCTCCTGCGGCAATCGATGTCGTTCTTCGACCGCGAGAAGGCCGGCGTGTTGGTGTCGCGGATGACCTCCGACGTCGACTCGCTCCAGGAGCTCGTGCAGTTCGGGCTGATCATGTTCACCAGCGCTGCGCTGTTGCTGGTCGGTTCGTTCGTCATCCTCCTGATCCTGTCGTGGCAGCTGATGCTGCTGTGCGCGATCGCCGTGCCGTTCGTGGTCGTGGCGAGCATCAAGTTCCAGCGCGACTCCAATGCGGCGTATCTCACCGTTCGCGAAGAGATCGGCGACACCCTCTCGAGCCTTCAGGAGGGCATCAGCGGTGTGCGGGTCGTGCAGGCATTCGGACGCGAGGAGATCGAAGCCCGGCGGTTCTCCGACGCGAACTTCTCGCTGTACCGGACCCACATGGCCTCGGTGCGCATCCAGTGTTGGTACCTGCCGATCGTCGAGTTCGCCGGGGCGGCGACGACCGCGGTGGCGCTCGGTGTCGGTGGTTGGATGGTCAGCGAGGGGCGACTGAGCCTCGGCACCGTCGTCGCCTTCATCCTCCTGCTCAGCACGCTCTTCGAGCCGGTGCAGCAGCTGAGTCAGCTCTTCAACATGGTCCAGTCGGCGACCGCGGCGCTGCACAAGCTCTATGGCCTCGTCGACGAACCGGTGGCGATCGACGAACCGGCCGACGGCGTCGACTTCCCGGTCGGCGCGTCGATCGTGCTCGACGACGTGACCTTCGGATACGGCGGCGGCGATCCGGTCCTCTCCGGCATCGACCTCGAGATCGCACCGGGTGAGCGGGTGGCATTCGTCGGTCCGACGGGTGCGGGGAAGTCGACCATGGCCAAGCTGATCGCCCGGTTCTACGACCCCACCGACGGTGTCGTGCGCATCGGCGACGTCGACCTGCGCCGGATCCACCTGCGGTCGTTGCGCAACGAGGTGGTGGTCGTCCCCCAGGAGGGCTACCTGTTCACCGGCACGATCGCCGACAACATCCGGG
This sequence comes from Acidimicrobiales bacterium, assembly GCA_041394245.1. Lineage (NCBI taxonomy): Bacteria > Bacillati > Actinomycetota > Acidimicrobiia > Acidimicrobiales > Acidimicrobiales bacterium. The sequence goes on along the minus strand of JAWKIR010000003.1, from coordinate 467,051 downwards.
TCGCCCGTCCCGACGCAACCGACGACGAGGTGCGCGACGCGGCTGCGCGGATCGGCGTGCTCGACAGGTTCGAACAGTTCCCCGACGGGCTCGCGACCGAGGTGCGGGAGCGGGGAAGCCGGCTGTCGGCCGGGGAGAAGCAGCTGGTCTCGTTGGCTCGCGCCGCGCTCGCCGATCCCGCCGTGTTGATCCTCGACGAGGCCACGTCGTCGGTCGACCCGGGGACCGAAGCGACGGTCGAGACAGCGATGGAGACGCTCATGCAGGGCCGGACCGTCATCGCGATCGCACACCGGTTGTCGACCTCGGAGCGCTGCGACCGCGTGGCGGTGGTCGCCGACGGTCGTCTGGTCGAGGTCGGCTCACACGATGAGCTCGTCGCCGCCGGCGGTCGCTATTTCGACCTCTACACGGCCTGGGTGGTTGGATTGGGCCATGACTCCTGACGATCTTGTCGAAATCGAACTCATCAAGCAGCTGAAGTACAAGTATCTGCGGGTCCTCGACCAGCACCAGTTCGACGAGATGCGCACCGTGCTGACCGACGACGTGGTGGCTCGCTACAGCGACGGCAAGTACAGCTTCGACGGCGTCGAGGCGGTCATCGCGTTCCTGAAGGAGTCGATGGGGTCGGAGAAGTTCCTGTCCAGCCACGCGGTGCACCATCCCGAGATCACGCTCAACGGCGACGGGACGGCATCGGGCATCTGGAAGCTCGAGGACAACGTCGTCGTCGGCGACCACGGAATCAACATCTATGGCGCGGCCTTCTACTACGACGACTACGTCAAGACCGACGACGGCTGGCGGATCAAGGCCACCGGCTATCGCCGCATCTACGAGGAGATGTACCCGCGTGATGGCATCACCGGCCTCAACCTCGTCGCCGACTGGTTCACCAACGAGTCCTGACCGGACTCCCAGACGGTCGCGCCCCGGCCCCGCTGACCGAGGTGCTCGATGACCGGTGCCGGGCCCCGTGATCAGGTCAGTCCGCTACAGATCACGACGAGGCTGGACTCGGCCACCGGGCCGGCCCACTCACCCGGGACAGATCGAACCCGTCCCGACCCGGTCGTCGCCGGGGAGTCGGCTGAAGCGGCACAGCAGGGTGGCGAACTGGGCTCTCGTCGCCTGTTCGAAGGGTCGGAACTCGGTGGGCGTGCGGCCGGTCGTGATGCCGGTCGCGGCGGCCCAGGCGGTGGCGGTAGAGAAGAACGAGTCGTCGGGAACATCGGCGAAGGACGAGCCCTCGCCCGGGTCGGGTTCGCCGTGGGCGCGGTGCAGGATGGTCACGACCTGGGCTCGATCGATCGGCGCATCGGGCGCGAAGGTGGTGGGCGTGGTGCCCCTGATGATGCCGACCTCGGCGGCCCAGCGCGCGGCCTGCGTGTAGTACCGGCCCGCTTCGACATCGGTGAAGGGGCTCGACGCGGACGGTGCCGGACTCCCGGCCCACCGCCACAGGAACGTGACGGCCTCGGCGCGAGAGAGCGAACGTTCGGGAACGAACCGACCCTCGCTCACTCCGGTCGTCACGCCCTCGTCGGCCATCCAGGTGATGCCGGGTCCGAACCAGGTCGTCGGGTCGACGTCGCAGAAGCTCCAACCGGCGGGAAACCCGACCGAGAGGGATGCGTCGGGCAGGACACAGAGTTGTTCGATGTGCAGGAGCCGGCGTCCGCCGTCGCGATACGACACGTGTGGCGCAGTCCATGCGTGGAACGCGACCCGGGTGTCGCCGGCCGCGTCGACGAAGACCGACGCACCGCCGGGGCCGTTGATGGTGCCGTCATGGGTGAGGATCGGGGTGGAGCGAGCCCGTGTGCACGGTCCGGCCGGGCTGTCACACGTCGCCCAGCCGGTGGCGTATTCGTGTGACTGGTACCGGTTGCCGCTGTAGAGGAGGTGGAGACGGCCGCCCGCTTCGAACAGCGCCGGACTCTCGACGATGCTGCGTTCCCACGTTGTCGCCTGCGCGGTGAGCAGGACCGACGCCCACGATGGCGCCTCGTCGGGATCGGCCTCGTCGGGTCGGTGGAACGCGAGACCGGACGGGTCGAGGCGTTGTGACCAGATCGCGTCGGCCGCCGGACGCAGGATCCGTTGCGGCGGTTCCTCGCCTTCGTCGCGGAGCTGCGCACGCTCCTCGACCAGCGTCGCTGGGAGTGGGAAGTGCACGTCGTCGTCGGCGAGGACGACGCTCCGGTGGTCCTCCATCTTCCACAGCAGCCAGGGAACGCCGCTGCCGTCGACGAACACCCATGGATCGATGGCTCCGGCGGATCCGTAACCGCAGGTGAGCGGCGCGTCACTCGAGTCCACGAACGGACCGGCGGGGCCCGGCCCTTCGGCCACCGAGATGCAGTAGCGGTTCTGGGTCGAGGTCGTCCGCTCCCGAATGGCGGAGTAGGCGCGCCACTCGCCAGTGGCGAGCTGGTGGACCGAGGGGGCCCAGAGCTCCGCGTCACCGACGACGGGCGCCGCCCAGCGGGGCGGTGAGAACGTGTCGGGCTGGAGGGCCCAGTCGTCGAGGTTGCCGGCGGTCAGGGTGGGAAGGGTGAAGCCGCCCGTGTTGGTGGCGAACGCGATGTAGGTGTGGTTGGCGGCGTCGTAGACGACGTGGGGATCCGGGAAGTCACTCCCGTACCGGGCACCGGAGTCGACCGTGTCGTCGTGCAGCCCACTCGCCGGCGTCGGCACGAGGGCCAACACCAGCCCGACCGAAACGATTCCCCACCGCCGCATCGCCACTCCCGCCTGTCTGCTGCCAGCGCTCCCCTCCGCCCGAGGAGCGCGCTGGTCACGACACTAGGTGTGGTCCGCTCGGATGTGTCCGCGGCCTGCGCCGCGGGTGCGTCGACGTCTACCGACGGGGGCCGCCACGCTCGCCCGGCCAGCGGCTGCCGCCGATCGTGTCGGCATGGGGCCAGAAGGCGTCGGCATCGAGAGGGCCGGCGTTGGTGATGTTGCGAGCCTTGGCCTGATGGGTGACGAGCTGGGCCGACACCACCTCGTTGCACGGGAGGTAGCGGGCGACCGGATCCCACGGGCTGTCGCGCAGGATCATCTCGCCTTCGAGGTTCTCGACGTGCTTTTGCTCGAACGTCGTCGCCACGTCGACCACGACAGGGGCGAAGTCGTACTGCTTCTCGAGGTTGCCGATGGCACGGGAGTACTTGGTCCACCACTCGTGTTCGGTGAAGTCCCCCTCGACCACGTCGCCGGGGCCGCTGACGTCGCCGGAGTACTCGAAGAAGGTGTAGCCCTGATGCGTCGCCCGCGCGCCGACGTGGTCGCCCAGGCGGAAGTAGTCGATGTCGCACAGGAACTTGGGTTGCCCGTTGATCTCGCCGCTGTTGTGCACGGCGGCCTCCTGGTCGATGCCCATGCCGAGGTTGTACTGGCCGGCGACGCCGTTCCATTCGGCCGACACCTTGATGCTGCAGCCGTACTCGGGCTCGTTGAGGATCGGGATGCAGTAGACGCCGACCTGCACGATGTTGTCGATCGGCGAGAGGCCGGGTGGGAGCAGCGGCGCGATGTTGGATTCGTCGGTGGTGTACTTCACGACGAGCTTCGGCCAACCGGCGATCTCACCGGGGTTGGACTTCAGGGCTGCGGCAGTATCGGACATCAGAGCCTCCTCATACAGCGACGATGTTCCCACGTCATGGCGACATCATGCGAAACGTCGTGGTTCGTGGCGGCGGTGCGCTACCCCACGTAGCGGTCGACGACGGCCTGCACCGCGGTGTCGAAGAGTGCCTCGAGGTCGGGCGGACCGCACAGCGCCGTGATGGTGCTCGGATCGAGGCCGGCATCGGTCGCCGCCCAGAGGGCGGGGGCGCGGCGGTCCTCGGCGATGGCGGATTGGTCGCGCAGGGCGAGCACCAGGAAACCGCCGACGGTCGACAGGATCGCCCGCATCGCCTCGGCTGCGGTGGCGCCGGTGAGTCCGGCGGCTTCGAGCTCGCGGACGAGGGCGACTTCGAGGGGGTGTTCGAGCAGCGAGGTGGTGCCCGTCTGGTGGGCGAGCGAGGTGATGGCCCGGTGTTCGAGGGCGCTGTCCCACACATGGCGGGCCGCGCCCATCACCCGTTCGCGCGGGGTCGAGCCGGTCACCGGCCGCGCCGCCTGTCGTTCGGACTGGTGGCGGATCAGTTCGGTGATGAGCTCGTCGCGGCTGCCGACGTGCCAGTAGACGGTGGTCGTGGTGACGTCGAGCTCCGCGGCGAGCCGGCGCATCGTCAGCGCGGCAGGACCCTCGTTCTCGACGAGGGTGAGCGCGGCGGCGACCATGTCGTCTCGGTCGAGACCGGCGCGGCGGCCGGTGGTTGCGGGCTTGCTCACGACAGCCGACTATGACAGTGTTCTAGTCCAGTCGCAAGCGAACAACCGCACGAGAACCACACGAGAACGAGGACCAGACCATGCCGAATCCGCTCGATGGCATCGATCAGAGCAACAACCCGTACATCATCGTGTCGTCCGACACGCACGCGGGTCTCTTCGTCGAGGATTATCGCGAGTACCTCGACTCGTCGGTCCACGCCGAGTTCGACGAATGGCTGGCCACGCGTCACGAACACCGCGCCATGGTCGAGGAGATGAACGGCGAATACGTCGAGCAGTGGGAGCGCGAGAACGAGATCGGCCTGAAGGGCGCCTACGACCCGGCGATTCGCGACAAGACCCTCGACGCCGACGGGGTGGCCGGCGAGATCATCTTCGCCGACGGCGATGCCGTCACCGGGATGGAGTCGCCACCGTTCGGTGCCGGGCTCTCCGCCGGTGCCATCACCGACCCGAAGCTGGCCTGGGCCGGGGCCCGGGCCCACAACCGCTGGCTCGAGGAGTTCTGCGCGACCAACCCGCCCCGCCGGGCCGGCGTCGCCCTCGTGCCGATCACCCATGGCGTCGACGAGGCGGTCAAGGAGATCGAAGCCCTCGCCGGCAAGCCCGGCATCAAGGGGATCATGATCCCGACCATGTGGCACGACAAGCCGTCGTACGGCCACGAGAGCTACGACCCCGTCTGGGCCGCCTGCGCCGAGGCCGGCCTCGTCGTCCACACCCACTCGGGCGAGGCCGACACCGAGGCCTACAACGAGAACATGGCCCAGTACATGCTCGAGGTCGCGTTCTGGACCCACCGTCCGCTGTGGCAGCTCCTGCTCTCGGGCAAGTTCGACAAGTTCCCGAACCTCAAGTACGTGCCGGTCGAGTGCGGGTCGTGGTGGCTGGGTGATCTGCTGTTCAAGACCGACTCCGTGTTCGGCGGCAAGAACTGGAAGGTCAAGAAGATGGCCTCGCGCACCAAGAACCTGATCCAGAAGCTGCCGTCGGAATACATCGGCACCAACGTGTTCATCGGGGCGTCGACCATGAGCAAGGTCGAGCTCCGACGCCGCTATGTCAACGGGGTCGACGCCCTCATGTGGGGCACCGACTATCCGCATCCCGAGGGTTCGTGGCCCAACACGGTCGAGCGGCTCGAGACCGACTTCCAGCAGATCCCGGTCGAGGAGACGCGACTGCTGCTGGGCCTCAACGCGGTGCGCTGCTACGACCTCGACGTCGACGGCCTCACCAAGATCGCCGCCGACATCGGCCCGACCCCCGAGCAGCTCAACCAGGACATCTCGCTGCGTACCCCCGAGAACGCCATCCGCGAAGCCCGGTTCTGGTTCGACGACTACAACATCGACTGGCCCGAGTAACCCGTCACAGCGGTGTCAGACACCCGCTACAGGTCGGCGAGACCGATCCGCGTCGGCCTCCAACTGGTCGGTGCCCAGGTGCTCGACCCGGTGAGGTGGGCGCGCGCGGCGGAGGCGGCCGGGTTCGACATCGTCATGGTGGCCGACCACATCGGTCCGGATCGCCACGCGCCGATGCTCAACCTGACGGCCATGGCGACCGCGACCGAGCGGATCCGCATCGGCACCTATGTGCTCAACAACGACATGCGCCATCCCGTGCAGCTGGCGTGGGAGGCGGCAACACTCGATCGGATTTCGGGTGGCCGGTTCGAGCTCGGTCTCGGAGCCGGACACTCGGGGCACGAGTACGCCGAGGTCGGCATCCCCTTCGATCCGCCGGCGGCGCGCAAGGCTCGCCTGCGCGAGGCGGTCGAGATCATCCGGCCCCTGCTCGACGGTGAGACGGTCGACTTCGCGGGCGAGCACTATCGGGTCGAAGGCGCCGCGGTGACCCGTGCCCTGCAGGAGCGGATGCCGATCCTGGTGGGAAGTCAGGGCGCGGCGATGCTGCGCCACATCGGAGCCCATGCCGACGGCGTCGGGCTGATCGGGCTCGGGAGGACGTTGCCGGACGGACACCGTCACACGGTGAGCTGGGCGTTGGATCGGCTCGACCAGCAGGTTGCCCAGGTGCGCGAGGGTGCCGCGGTTCACGACCGGGCCATCGACTTCAGTGCGCTCGTGCAGGTGTGTGAGGTCACCGACGATCGCGAGGCCGCGCTGGCCGAGACGATCGACGAGGAAGGTGGCATCACCGAGGAGATCGCGGCCGTCACTCCCTACATGGCGATCGGCTCGGTCGAGGAGATCGCTGCGCACTTCCGCGCCGGCCACGACCGCTGGGGCATCACCACCTTTGTGGTCCGCTGCCCGACGCCCGAGAAGATCGCCGCCTTCGCCCCGGTTCTCTCGTCGCTCCCCTGACCCGCCACACCGGTGTCAGACACCCGCTACAGCGGTTACCCCCGAGCTGGCCGCCGGGGGGGCGTTCTGAACGCTGTTCGTTCGAGGTCACGCAGTGCCCAGCGAGGTTCCCGGGTGTGTGGCGGGGCACTGTGCTACCGTCCTCCTGTGATTCGCCGCTTCCCCCGCCGCCCGGTCGCGATGCTGAGCCTCGCAGCCCTGCTCGCCACCAGCCTCACCGTCGTGGAGCTCGTCGCTTCGCCCGAACCCGCAGCGGCTGCCAACGACGCGTCGCTCGACTTCACCAAGTCCGGGCCGGCCACGATCCTCTACGGCGAGGACGTCACCTACACGCTGACCGCGACCAACAACGGAACCGGGGCCGATGGCTACAACCTCACGTTCCGCGAGGTGCTCCCGCCCGGCGCGACGTTCGTGTCATCGAGCGCGGGCAATCCCACGGTGTTCGCCGATTCCCCCGCCGCCGGTCAGACCACCTTGCTGTTCGAGAACGTGGCCGACCTCCAATCCGGAGTGTCGCGGTCCATCACGGTCACGGTCGATCTGACCGAGGCGTCGTTCGCAGTGGGATCGTCGGTCACGAACTCCGGTGGCGCCTACATGTCCGGCGACGTTCGCCAGATCCCCGACTTCGATGCCACGGGTGCCCATGTCGACAACGGCGACACCTCGGCGTTCGACACCGCCACGGTGGTCACCCGGATCGAGGCGATCGACATCGAGAAGTTCGAGCCGAATGCCGAGTCCGAGCTCCTCCGTGGTGTCCACACGGAGTGGACGACCTACAGCCTGACGGTCGACAACAACCTGGTCGATCCGACGGATTCGATCATCGTGGAGGACTACCTGCCCGCCGGGCTCGAGTTCCTCGGCTGCGGCGCCGTCGACAACACCGACACCGTGCCCGCGACCAACGTGTCGGCCACCGGCACCGAGGAGTATGCGGGTGCCGGTGCGCTCGGCGTCGGGGTCGCCCCCGTCGACCCGACGAGCAACGGTGTCGCCGCCACGTGTGAGACCCCGACCACCGTCGAGACGGTCACCCTGGCAGCCGACGAGGAGTTCCCGGGCCAGGCCGCCGGCGTCTACACGCACGTCGTGTGGGACCTCACGGCGACCGTCGGCACGATGGCACCCGGCGAACGGTTCGAGCTCATGTACGCGGCCGGTATCCCGCTGCGGGAGAACACCGCGACGTTCGCGCCCGGCCATCTCGACATCGGCGACGACACCGCCGATCTCGACAACAACTCCGGACCACTGACGACCGACGAGCAGTCGCTGCGCAACTGGTCGCGGGCGACGGGCAACTACAACCCGGGGGTCGACGACCTGACCTCGACTGCCGAGGACTCCTGGGTGGTCACCGCGGAAGACCTCTCGATCCACAAGTCGGTCGACGACGGCGTGTTCACGCAGACCGAGTTGCCCGGATGGAGCCTTCTCGTCGAGACCGGTGAGTACCGCGACGCCACCGGCATCGTCGTGACCGACACGCTGCCCGACGGCCAGTGTCCGATCCTGTCGGCCGGCAATCCCGAGACCATCGCACCGGTCGGCACCGAGTGTCTGCAGACCGGCGGTCTCCCGGCACCGCTCGTCGACGGTGGCGTCGACGATCCCGACACGGTCACCGAGGACACCGACGGGTCCTGGACGCTCGTGTGGTCGACGGTTCCCGACCTCGGCACCAACGACGACTTCGAGATCACCTTCACCTCGCGAGTGCGGGTCGACTACCAGGAGGCGTTCGACGACGACACACCGGTCGTCGGCGCCGACGCGTTCACCAACGAGGTCGACGTCACTGCGACAACCAGTCCGATCACGGACGGCGCCGTCGACCTCGACCGGGTCACCGAGACCACGCCGGACGCGTCGTCGGCCGGCCAGGCATCGAGCGTCGTCAACATCGACAAGAGCGTGTCACAGCCGACCGCGCCCGGGGTCACGCTGGACTGTGATGCCGCCACCTTCACCAGCGAAGCGCCGCCCACGCCCGATGAGGCGAATTGGGCCTACCGGCCCGGCGATCGCGTGTGTTACCGGATCGTCGTCGACTTCATCGGCGACCTGCACTTCCGCAATCCGGTGGTGTCCGACTTCATCCCGCCGGATTCGGTCTTCGAGGCGTTCTGGGGCGATGACACCAACACGGGTCAGGTCTTCACGGTGAACGACGCTGTGATCGACGAGGCCTACGACTTCGTGGCCGGCCCCGGCACCGCGCCGAGCGGTGCGACCGACGAGGCGTTGAGCTGGGCGCTCGGCAGCACGATCCCCGGCGGTGGCACCGACCTCTACGTCGACAACACCGCCGATCGGTTCGAGGTGATCTTCTCGGTCCGGCTGTCCGACGATCCCCGCGACGTCACCGGTGTCGACATCATCGACAACCTTGCGAAGCTGACCCTCCAGAACAACGACAACAGCGGTGGGGTGACGTTCTCGAGTCGCGACCAGGCCGGCTATCCGCACGTGGAACCCCACATCGTGCTCGACAAGCGCAACGCCCCGACCGGGCAGCCGACCGACGACGGCGCGGAGAGCGGGGTGCAGCTCGACGTGTTCGACTACGAGGTCGACATCACGAACGACTTCGAGGCGGGCGCCAACCCGACGGAGGACCTCTACGCGTCGGCCTTCGACATCCGCACGTGGGACATCCTCCCGGCCGGCATCGTCTGTGCCGACGTCACAACCGCCGCCACCCTCACGACCGGTGAGGTCGTCACCTGCCTCGACCCGGGCGACGGGAGCTACCCGCTCGGGGGCCAGGCCACCGACGGGCGCAGTGTCCTCACGATGACGATCGCCGACCTCGCGCCGCAGGAGACGAGCACCCTGTCGTACTCGATCACCGTGCCGGCGACGATCGCGGCCGGGCAGGACCTGGTGAACGACGCCGGCGTGCGTGACTACACGGGCAGCGACGGCAACGCCGGAACGACACCGACCTATGTCCCGACCGACAACATCGACGAGGACAACCAGGCCGCGGAGAACGCGACCAGTGCACGCGACCAGACCACCGTCGTGATCCCCGACGTCACCGTCGTCAAGGTCCAGACCTCGAGCGACACCGACGCCGGTGGCACCAACAGCTCCAACACGCCGGCGTCCGCAGTGACGCAGAGCGCCACCATCGGCGAACTCATCACCTACACCTTCGACGTCACCATTCCCGAAGGTGTGGACTTGTACGACGCAGTGATCACTGATGATCTCGACACCGAGATCGACTTCGTGAGCTTCGACGCCGGTGGGCTGAGTCTCGACGACGGCGCCACCACCATCCCGCTGACCATCACGTCGGCGACCGCCGGCTACTTCGACGTCGACGGCTCCGTCAGCCAGAACGCGGGCGACCTCGTGGTGGCAGTAGCCGCCGACGACGTCACCGTCACCTTCCCGGCCGCGTGGAGCAACGCCGTGGGCAGCCTCGATGACCTGGTCTCGCTGACCTTCACGGTGGACGTCAACGACGCACCCGGCGTCGATGCGGGCGACACGATCCGCAACACGGTCGACGCCGACTGGAACACGGCATCGGGCGACCCGGTCCCGACGGCCTCCTCGCCCCGGATCACGACCAACGTTCTCGAACCGAACCCGCAGATCGCCAAGTCCGACGACGGCACCGACACTGATGCCCCCGCCGACGGCCTCAGCAATGTCGCACCGGGCGACACGGTCACCTACACGCTGGAGATCAGCAATCCCGATGCCGGTGCCGGACGCAACTCAGCGGCCTACGACCTGGTCGTTACCGACGTGCTTCCCGATGGCGTGTCGTTCGCACCCGGCGTTCCCGCCGACAACCCCGACGGCGGAGTGTTCGCTGCCGGCGTGCCGGCCAGCGCCGAGGGGACCATCACCTGGACCCAGGTGGAAGTGCCGGCTCTCGCTGCGCTCGAGGTCGGCGACTCGCTGACGATCAGCTACACGGTGACGATCGACAGTCCGGCGGTGGCGAGCACCCAGCTCACCAACACGAGCACGGTCACAGCCGAGAGCCGGGCCGACGACGGCCCTGCCGCGAACGAACGCACGACCTACTCCGACTCCGACACCGACACCGTCGAGCTCCCGCTCGCCGCGCTGGCCAAGGACGTCGCTCCGTTCGACAGCGACCCGTTCGACCTGACCGACACCGACACGACCACCTACGCCGTCGGCGAGGCGGTCGACTTCGAGATCACCGTGGCTGTCCCGCCCGACAACCGGGCCTTCGACATGACCGCGTTCGACACGCTGCCCGCGTTCCTCGAGTTCGACAGCTACGGCACGGCGGTCATCAGCGGGCCCGAGTGCGAGCGGGTCGGCGGTGGTGCACTCGTCGCCGGCGATGTCGTCGCCCTCACCCCCGACGGCCAGACCGCCGGCTGGTATCTCGGCGACGTGTTCGCCAACGGCACCGAATGCCGGATCACGCTGCCGTACTCGACCCATGTCGACCTCGCGGCCACGACTGCGTCGACGGGCGACAACGCAGCCACCGTGGTGTGGCACGAGACCGACGAGATCGCCGTCGACCCCGACGACGTGTCGGATCTCGACGGTGAGGTGTGGGACGAGACGGTCGGCCCCGAAGCGGAGACCATCGACGTCATCGAGCCGCTGCTGGTGATCGACAAGGACGTGCAGGTGCTCGACCCGGGTCCGACGACCTGTGAGGCGGCCCTCGACGCCGATGCGTGCGACACCGAGGTGGGTGCCACCCACCGCTTCACGGTGACCGTCACCAACAACGGCGACGGCGACGCGCACGATCTCACCGTGGTCGACACGTTGCCGGCCGAAGGCGCCGGCGTGCCGTTCAACGTCACCGGGTCACCCGCGCCGGTCTTCGACGGCGCCGGACCCCGCACCCTCACCTGGACGGTGACCGGACCGGTCGCCGCGTCCGGTGGATCCGTGACCTTCACCTACGACGTCGTCATCGGCCCGTCCGCCGATCTCGCCGACGATCAGGACCTGGTCAACACGGCCGATGTCACCAGCTACTGGGGCCTCTCCACGGCCGACCGGGCGGCGGTTCCCGATGGCACCGACGTGCCGGAATACGGCGGCGCCCGCAACCCGGTGACGGCCGACACCAACACGTTGACCGTCGGGTTCCCCGATCTCGTGATCCAGAAGACCCCGGCCGCCGGCATGGATGCGACCGACGCGCGGGTGGGCGAGGACTTCCGCTGGCGCCTCGAGGTCTTCAACGACGGCCCGGTGTCGGCCTTCGACATCGACGTCGACGACGTGCTCCCCACCGGCTGGCTGTATCAGGCCGGTTCCGCGCAGATCGACACCGGTGGCGGGCTCGGCGCGCTGGCCGATCCCACCGGCGGTCCCGTCGGTCCCCTGCTGTGGACCGACGTCGTCGCCCAGCTCGATGCGGGTGACTCGTTCGTGATCGAGTTCGACGTCCAGCCGCAGGCATCGCTGCTGACGCTGGGAACGACCGGCACCTTCGACCATGTCAACGACTCCGGTGTTGCCGGCGACGACGCGACCGGCGAGTCGGCCAACGAGACCGGGGGGTACGGAGACGACAACGGCGCGCCCGACGGCGTCCACGGTTCCGACGACGCAACGGCACGGATTCGCCGGATCGATCTGACCATCGACAAGTCGATCGTCGAATCGGCGCCCTACTTCTTCGGCGATTTCGTGACCTACCGGGTCACGGTCACCAACGACGACAGCGGTGTCGCGGTCGACACCGCGACCGATGTCGTCGTGACCGACGTGCTCCCCGCGGGGGTCGTGTTCGACTCGGCCATCTCGGCCAACGGCGCCTATGACGACACCACCGACGCATGGACGCTCGCGTCGCCGCTGGCCCCGGGCGCTTCGGCCACGCTCGACATCGTCGTGCGGATCAACGCCTCGACGACGATCCTCAACATCGCCGAGGTCGAGTCGGCGAGCCAGTGGGACATCGATTCCACGCCGGGCAACCACGACGACGGCGTGGGTCCCGACGAGGACGACAACGACTCGGCCAGCCTCACGCCGACCAACGCCGACCTCGGCAACCGCATCTGGTTCGACGTCGACAACGACGGTGTGCAGGACGCCGGGGAACCGGGCATCGCCGGCATCGACGTGACCGTGTCGTGGCTCGACCCGGGCGACGGCTCCACGATCACCCTCACGACCACCACCAACGCCGACGGGGAGTACTCCTTCACCGGTCTTCCCCAGGACATCGCCCTCACGGTCACCGTCGACACGGCCGACCTGCCCGCGGGGCTCTCGCAGACCTTCGAGCTGGTCGACACCCCCGACATCACCGACACGCAGGCCAACAATGCCGAGCCCGGCGTGATGGACGGCATCGTCACCTCGATCACGCTGACGGGAGCGAACCCGAGCTATCTCGACGTCGACTTCGGCTACACCGGCACCGGGAGCATCGGTGACTACGTCTGGCTCGACGACAACGGCGATGGCGTCCAGGACGGCGGAGAGACCCCGCTCGACGGCGTCGACGTGATCGTGCAGTTCGCCGGCTTCGACGGAGTGCTCGGCGACGACCCGGCGACCGTGGGCGTCGACGAGTCGCTCGACGATGTCGAGTACCTCACCACGACGGCCGGCGGCGGCCTCTACGGGGTCGGCAACCTGGCCCCGGGCATCTACACGGTCTCGATCGACCCGACCACGTTGCCGGCCGGTGTGGCCGCCACCCACGACCTCGACGGCGGACGTGACCGCACCACCCAGGTCGTTCTCGGGGCCGGCGAGAACCGCGACGATGTCGACTTCGGTGAACGCCGCGAGGCCGACATCGCCATCGCGAAGACGTCGAGCGGCGTCTTCGCCGTCGGCAGCGATGCCGTCTGGACGCTGACGGTCACCAACAACGGTCCCGCGGTGTCCGAGGGCGTCATCACCGTCACCGACGACATCCCGGCCGGGCTCACCCCGACCGCGATCGCCGCCGACGACTGGTCGTGCGTCGTCGCCGGTCAGTCGATCACCTGTGACCTGACCGCCGGTCCGTTGGCCGTCGGGGCGACGTCGACGCTCGAGGTCACCGTCGCCGTCGGTGCCGAGGCGGCGCCCGGGGTGGTCAACACGGCGGCGGTCGAGGTGACCGGCGGCCTTCCCGACACCGTCCCCGAGAACGACACCGACACCGACGAGGTCGAGATCCCGCTGGCTCTGTTGGGGATCGAGAAGACGCTCGGTGGCGAGCTCGTCACCGGTGAGACCGTCGACTGGACCCTCGAGGTGACCAACTTCGGTCCCTCGCCGACCAACGACACGATCACCGTCACCGATGACCTACCCGCCGGGCTCGCCTACGTGAGTGCGCAGAGCGACGACTTCGACTGCGCCGCCGCCGGTCAGCTGGTGACCTGCACGACCGATGTCGTGCTGGCCGTTGATGCGTCGAGCACCATCGTCCTCACGACGGCGGTGACCGGACCCGAGGGGCAGTCGATCGTCAACGTCGGCATCGTCGAGGGTGGCAACACCGTCGGCGGCACCCCGATCCCGAGCGAGGTGATCGATGAGATCACGGCGTCCGACACCGGCATCACGCGACGAAGCGAAACACCGGCCCAGTCGATCCTCGCGATCACCGGCTCCGACGTCCTCCGCTTCGTCGGCTGGGCCCTGATCCTCATCCTGCTCGGCTGCGCCCTCGTGTTCGAGGCCCGCCGCCGCCGGTCCGCCGGCCCCCCGCTCACCACCCCCTGACCCGCCACACCGGTGTCAGACACCCGCTACAGCGGTGTCAGACACCCGCTACAGCGGCGACTAAACCGATCGGTGGGGGAAAGCGTTCATGTGGCGATGAATCCCGTTGACCCGGCCGAGTTCTGTGCAGACGTGCGAGGGCGGCTCGTCGCCGCGCTCGTGCTCTACACCGGCGACCGCCACCTCGCCGAGGAGCTCGCGCAGGAGGCGCTGGCCCGGGCGTGGGAGCGGTGGGACACCGTCGGTTCGATGGCGTCACCGGAGGGTTGGACGTTCCGCACGGCCCGTAACCTGGCCGTGTCGCGGTGGCGCCGACGGGCGATCGAGCGGCGGGCGCGGCAGTCGGCCGCACCAGTCGTCGTCGACCCGGCCGAGGGTGTCGCCATCCGTGATGCGGTCTCGGCGCTGCCGGAGCGCCAGCGGGCGACGTTGGTGGCCCGCTTCTACCTGGGCCTCTCGGTGGCCGAGGCGGCCGAGCACCTCGGCTGCGCCGAAGGCACGGTCAAGGCGGCCACCAGCCAGGCCCTCGACCGGCTTCGGTCGCAGGGGTTCATCGACGATCTGTCCGCCGATGAAAGGCCGGGAGCATGAACGACTTCGACGACCGAATTGCGTCTTCCGTGGCCGCGACCGCGTCCTTCGACGCGGCCGATGTGGCTGACCGTGTGGCCCGGCGTCGTCGTCGCCGTCGAGCGGTGGGTGCCGCTGCGGTGGCGCTCGTGGCCGTCATCGGCGTCGGCGCGGCCGTGGCCCTGACCGGCGACGACGAACCCGACGTGGAAGCGGTCGACGACCCGCCGTCCACGACCTCGTCCGTCCCGGATGCTCCGGTTGAACTCGTCCCGGCGGTCGAGGACCCGGTCGGCGCCGACGGTGTGACCGCAACGATGAGCGACTTCCACGTGGAGACGACCGAGACGTTCGGTTTCGTCGAGTGTGGGGTGAACGGCGAGCCCGGGCCACCGACGGGCGAGCGGGCGGCCGAGCTGGAGGCGGTCATCGAGAACCTGCGCGACGCCGGACTCCACGACCAGCCCTTCGTCGGCAGTTCGGGCGGACCGCAGTCGATCTGGGGGGTGCCGTCGGTCGGGCTCTCGTCGCGCTACGAACCGACGCTGCGGTGGCTCGCCGACCGGGTCGACCCCGCCGACGTGTGCCTGGAGTTCCCGGCGTTCGGTCTGCGCAACCTGCCGCCCGAGTTGGCCGAGGTCGAGGTCGAACTCGTCGACGGTCGGGTGGTCGTTCGCGCCGTCGGGTGTGAGCCGAAGGGCGAGTGGGTGGAGCCGTTCATCCGGCAGGACGACGACACCGCAGCGCTGGGTATCGCGGTGGGTCGGGGCCAGACCGAGTTCACCGACGACTGTCCGGCACCGACGACCTACGAGTTCGACGCAGCAGGCGCGGGTGATCCGGAGATCGCGGCCGAGCCGGGGACGCTCTTCTTCGATGACCCGGTCGGCATCGGGACCACGGCCGACTTCACCTTCGATCCGGTCAACGTGGCGTCGGAGTCGACGATGGGCGACGACGTGATCTTCCAGCACGCCGACGATCCGACCGTGCAGTTCCAGGTCTCCGACGTCTTCAGCACCACGCCGGTGGCCGGCACCGTCGGCGAGGTCGCCACCGACCAGTGGCCCGTGACCGGCGCCGGCACGATCGTGGTCCCCGAGGGCGTCCCCGCGGGGACGTACTTCGCCCGCCTCGTCGCCAACCCCGAGCTCAACGGCACCCTTGAGGTCACCGGTCCGGTCGACGAGGGCGACGGCGACGGCGAGTCGTCCATGGGTCCGGAATGGGGCTGGCTGATTCCGGACCTCGACGGCGACGGAGCCGACGATGTCGTCGACGGCCGCAACGGCCAGGTTTTCCTGACGTTCCTCGACGGAGTGGCGCCCCTGGAAGACCCCCGAGGCGACCTGGTGTCCGTACCCGTCGATGGTGACCACGTGTTCACGTGCAACCCCGACGGGGACCTGTACGATCAGTGGGACGCGCCGATCGACGACGAGCGGTTCAGCCGCCGGCTGACCGCGCTCCGGGTGGTCGACGCAGTCGCCGAGTGGGTGCCGAGTCCGTCGTTCGTCTTCGAGATCGGTGAGGCACCGTTGCCGCCGAGGGGCCAGGGCTGCGAGACGTTCGGAACCCATCCCCAACCCGCCGTCGCAGGCCCGGTGGCCGACGGCGACGTCAGCGACGTCCACGTCGAGGCCACCGACATGGTGTTCCCCGACTGTCCGGCGACCCTCGACCCGGCGGCGACCACACCGCAACGTTCGGCTGAGCTCGAGGCCCTTCGCATCCGTCTCAACGCCGACGGACTCACCGACGCGACGATGTTCTACTCGGGCTCGAGCATCAACGGCGGCCGCCTCCAGATCGGCCTGTATCGCCGCTACCAGCCGACGATCGACTTCCTCGCCGATCGGGCCGAACCCGACGACATCTGCTTCTTCCTCCTGCCGCCGGTCGGCGCGTTCACCGCACCGCCGGGCACGCTGGAGTGGACGGTCGACGAGTCCACCATTGACGGCCCCGACGACACCGTATTCACCGTGGTCAACGCCGCCCAGTGCGGAGTGATCTACGAGGAGCGGCTGCTGCCGCCCCAGGTCGTCGAGTCGGATGACCGCGTCGAGATCGCCGTCCCGCTCCTGCCCCGGTTCGGACCGTCGATTCTTCCGTGCTTCGAACCCGATCGGTTCGAGATCACCCTCGCAGCCCCGATCGGCGATCGCGACATCGTGCCGCTCGTCGGCCCGACCATTCGGTTGTCGTCCGACATGGCGGTCATCTCCGTCGACACGCCGCTCACCGTGGCCTTCGATCCGGCCGGGCTCGGCGGCGCGACCACGATGGGCGACGACGTGATGCTCCAATCGGTCGACGACCCGTCGGTCCAGATCCAGATCGGCGGCGTGTTCACCGACTCGCCGACGACGGGGGCGCCGGCCCCGATCGTCACCGATCGTTGGGACGCGACCGGCGAGGCGAGCCTCGTCATCCAAAGCGACACGCCGCCGGGGGAGTACACTTTCGTGTTCATCGAGCACCCCCAGTTCTGGGGCACGGTCACCGTCCCCGTTCTGTGAGCTTCAGTGCCGCTCTTGGCGGCGTTCAAGCTCACAGAACGGCGGGGGTGGGGGCTCAGGGGTTGGCGGCGAGTTGCTCGACGGGGGCGAAGTCGTCGCGGAGGACCTCGCCGCCGTCGATGAAGGCCTCGACGTCGTCGACCAGCACGCCGTCGGCCGGGTCGAACACCAGCGGCGGGAGCGGCCGGTCCGACGCGACGAGGATCTGGTTGCGGGCCCGGCGGTCGATGCCGTCGGGATGGATGATCCACTCGACGTGGTCGAAGTTGGCTCGGAGGGTCGCTGCTTCCCATTCAGCGAACCGGTTCTCGTCGCCGTCGATCAGGTTCATCACGTAGATGCCGTCGTCGCGCAGGACCCGGTCGATCTCGGCGATGAACTCCGTCGTGGTCAGGTGCCAGGGGACGGATTGGCCGCCGAACGCGTCGCCGATCACGACGTCGAACGAGTCGTCGGCGAACTCACCGATCGACAGCCGGGCGTCGCCGATCGAGACCTCCATGTCGGGGCCCGTCACGAAGCCGAGCTCGTCGCGGGCGACGTCGAGGAGGAGGTCGTCGATCTCCAACACGTGGTTGTAGGAGCCCGGCCGGGTCGCCTCGAGGTACATCGGCACGGAGAAGCCGCCGCCGCCGACGTGGAGCGTGTCGATCGCACCCTCGGACGTGGAGTTGATCACGTCGGTGATGAGCCGGATGTAGCGGAACTTCAGGTTGGTCGGGTCGTCGAGGTCGACGGCGGCATGGCGCAGGGTGTCGAGATGGAGGTAGCGCACGGATGCGTCGTCCTCGTCGACGGCCACCCATCCACAGAAGTAGGCCGACTCGAACTCGCACGGCGAATCGGCGGTTGCACCGATCCCGAACGACGCCAGCAGCACGACGACGAGCGCGGCGCTCGGCGCCTTCCGGGTGATGCGCACTGTCTCGAAGACGCCCCACGCGACCAACAACGCGCCCACGACCATGACGATCGGCCGGGTCGGTGCCGCGGCGACGAGGACGAAACCGGTGACGAATGTGCCGAACAGGGCCCCCGCGGTGCCGACGGCCGAGAGACCACCGACGACCTTGCCGGTGTCTTCCAGCGAGTTGAGCCGCAGCTTGGCCACCATCGGACTGATCGCCGTGAGCACCGTGGCCGGAGCGAAGAACGACACGGTCGCGAGCAACACGATCGCGGCGGGTTCGCTGCCGAGTTCGGGGCCGAGCACGCCGACGATCCACAGTGACCACCAGGCCAGCGCGCCACCGATGGCCAGCGCCGGGCCGATGAGCATGGCCGGGTCGTAGCGGTCGGCCAACCGTCCGCCGATGGCGCTGCCGAGGGCAATTCCCGCCAGGATCGTGCCGATGATGGCGGTGAACGTCTCCAGCGACACGCCCACGTAGGGCGCCATCAGCCGTCCGGCCAGGATCTCGAGCACGAGCACCGCGGCCGACGTGGTGAAGACCAGGATGCGGGCATGGAACTCGGACACGTCGGCGAGGCTAACGGCCCCCCGCCACACCGGTGTCAGACACCCGCTACAGGTCAGTCCTCGGCATACGCGAGCAGATCACCCGGCTGGCAGTCCAACACCTCGCACAAGGCCTGGAGTGTCGAGAACCGGATTGCCTTGGCCTTTCCGGTCTTGAGGATCGACAGGTTCGCGAGCGTGATCCCGATCTCGTTGGAGAGATCGGTGAGCGTCATGCCCCGGGCTTCGAGGACCTCGTCGAGGCGGACGACGACCGGCATCAGATGGTTGCGGCGTCGAGTGCCTCGAGCTCGACACCCCGCTCGAACGCCCGGCCGATCGTGAGGAGGAGCAACCCGACGACCACCCATGCCCACGGGTCACTGATCTGCGAACGGGTGTGGAAGCCATCGACGGGCAGCGTTGCGTCGTCGAGCAGCGCATCCATGACGCGGGGCATGGCGGTGCCGAGTACCGCGTAGATCAGTGTCGCCCCGCCGATTCGGCCGAGGCGGCGGGCGTTCTCGTGGCTGAAGGCGTCGCCGATGAGCGTGGTCCGTGTGATGCCCTGAACGTTCGTCACTGCGACCCAGGCGAGAACGAACCAGGCTCCCGCAAACGCCATCGCTGCGGTGCGCGGTGTTCGTCGCTCGAGGTCGATCGTGACCTCGGTGGCGCCGAAACGAGGGATTTCGTCAGCGGATGTCCGATCGTTGGACGAAATCGTCTGCGTGGCGCCGTCGATCGTGATCGCGTTGCCCGCATTGTCGGTGTAGGTGAGTTCGGGTTCGTCGGTGCTGCCTTCGAGGCTGACGCTCGTCGTGACGAACAGGCCGACCACGGTCAGCGCGACGAAGAGGATCGTCGCAAGGAGGAGCAGTGCCCTCGCGACTCGAAGGATGACGTCGAGGATTCGCAGAGGGGCCACCCGGAGGCGAGTTGTCATATCGAAAAACGATAAACCAGGACCATATCGTTTGTCAATAAGAACTGCAGCTCAGGAGGGTTGCAGCAGGTCCCAGGCGTTGCCCCAGGGGTCCTCCCACACGGCGACGATGCCGTAGGACTCGTGGCGGGGCTCCTCATGAAAGATGACGCCGGCTGCCACCATCCGGGTGTGGTCGCGGTCGAAGTCGTCGGTGTGGAGGAAGAATCCGACCCGGCCGCCGAGCTGGTTGCCCAGCGCGGCGCGTTGCGTCTCCGTGTCGGCCCGGGCCAGCACGATGTGCGTCTCCGCCCCCGGCGGCCGCACCGTGACCCACCGCTTGCGACCCTCGTCGCGGTCCTCGGTGAGCTCGAACCCGCACACGTCGACGAAGAAGGCGATCGCTTCGTCGTAGTCGGGTACGAGGAGCGAGAACGCCGCGATGTGCCGGTGCGTCATCAGCACATCGCCTCAGTCCTCCTGTAGCGGGTGTCTGACACCGCTGTGGCGGGTGTCTGACACCGGCGTGACGGCTCGGATCTGGGGGCCGTGTTCATCGAGCTTGGGCGGGGGGAGGGACGTGTCGAGGCGTGCGCCGTCGATGACGATGGGGGAGCGGATGCCGACGTAGCCGTCGGCCTGCACGGTTGCATCGATGTCCATCTCGGCCGCCCATGCCAGTGCCTCGGGGATCGAGTTGATCGGTCCGGTCGGCACCTGGTGGGCCCGCAGCTTCTCGACCCACGCATCGCGCGTGTCGGTCGCCAGCGTGCGTTCGAGTTCCTCGGCCAGCTCGTCGATGTGGGCCCTGCGGGTCGGGTTGTCGACGAAGCGTGGATCCTCGAGCAGGTCGGGACGGTCGAGGGCCGCGCACACGCCGGCGAAGAGCTTCTGGTTGGCCGCCGCGATGATGAGATCACCATCGGCGGCCGAGTACGACTCATAGGGCGCGATCGACGGATGGCGGTTGCCGTCGCGGCGCGGGTCGGCCCCGGCCATCGTCACCGCGGTGCCGTGGTTCCCGAGCGCGGCGAGCGCGGTGTCGAACAGGCTCACGGCGACATGTCGTCCCTCACCGGTCCGTACCGCGTCGGTCAGCGCGGCCAGGAGGCCGATCGTGCCGTAGAGCCCCGTGGTCATGTCGACGATCGGGACACCGACCCGATTGGCCCGACCGTCGCCCTCGCCGGTCATGTGCATCAGCCCGCCCATGGCCTGGGCGACGAGGTCGTAGCCCGGCAGGGTCGACGCCGGTCCGTCTTCGCCGAACGCGGTGACGGTGCAGGTCACCACGGCGGGGTTGTCGATGGCGAGCGTCGCCCGGTCGAGCCCCCGGGCCGCCATGAACCCGGGCCGGAAGTTGTCGACCACCACGTCGCCGCTCGCCGCCAGCGACCGGGCCACGGCGAGATCGTCGTCGTCGAACAGGTCGAGCACGATCGAGCGCTTCCCTCGGTTGAGCGATTCGTAGTAGGTCGAGTGCTGCCCGCCGTCGGCGCCGGGATGCCACGGCGGGCCCCAGATGCGTGTGTCGTCACCGTGCCCCGGCCGCTCGATCTTGATCACTTCGGCGCCGAGATCGGCGAGGTTCTGCGTGATCAGTGGTCCGGCCAGGACGCGGGAGAAGTCGATCACACGGGTGCCGGCGAGGGGG
The DNA here is from genome assembly GCA_041394245.1 of Acidimicrobiales bacterium. NCBI lineage: Bacteria > Bacillati > Actinomycetota > Acidimicrobiia > Acidimicrobiales > Acidimicrobiales bacterium. Next base: position 445,522 of record JAWKIR010000003.1, on the reverse strand, counting down.
AGCGGTCTGGTCACCTTCGCAATCTGGCAGAGTTTGACGGTGCATGTGAGCATCACGGTCCCGACCGAAGATCCGCGGCTCGCTCGCGAGGTCTATCCCGCGCTCGAGCGCATCGGCTACGACCGGGCGTTCTCCTTCGAGGCGAAGCACGATCCGTTCGTGCCGCTCGCCATCGCCGGTGAACACACCGAGCGCATCGAACTCGGCACCGCGATCGCCATCGCGTTCGCCCGCACGCCCATGACGCTGGCCAACACCGGATGGGATCTCCAGGCCACCACCGGCGGCCGATTCGTCCTCGGCCTCGGCTCGCAGGTGAAGCCCCACATCGAGGAGCGCTACTCGATGCCGTGGTCGAAGCCGGCCGCCCGCATGCGGGAGATGGTCCAGGCGATCCGGGCGATCTGGCACGCGTGGGAGACCGGCGAACGTCTCCGCTTCGAGGGCGACTTCTACACCCACACCCGGATGATCCCGGCGTTCGACCCGGGCCCGAACCCCTACGGTCCGCCGCCGATCTTCACCGCCGGGTTCGGCCCGCTCTCGACCCGTGTCGCCGGTGAGGTGGCCGACGGGTTCCTCGTGCACCCCGTCAACACACGTCGTTCGCTGCAGGAGGTGACCCTGCCCGCGATCGCCGATGGGGCGGCGAGAGCCGGTCGCGATGCGGCCGACATCGAGGTCGTCTGCGTCACCATCGTGGTCACCGGTCGCACCGAGGAGGAGTTCAGCCGCTCGTTGGAGGCGGTCCGGGGTCAGCTGGCCTTCTACGCGACGACGCCGGCGTACGCACCTGTCTTCGAGCTGCACGGCTACGGCGATCTCCACCCGGTCCTCAACCGGATGGCGAGGGAGAACCGGTGGGACGAGATGCCGTTGCTCATCGACAACGAACTCATCGAGACGATCGCGGTGGTCGGCGAGCCCCACGAGATCGCGCCGCGGATCCGGGCCCGACTCGCCGGGATCAGCGATCACGTCAGCCTGGTCAACAACCGGGCGCCCGACCCGCGCCACTTCGCGGAGGTCGTGGCCGGGCTGCATACGATGACTGCGTGACCGACTTCATCCGCGAGAAGATCGCCGCCGACGTTTCCGACGGGCCCTACGGCGGTCGGGTGCAGACGCGGTTCCCGCCGGAGCCCAACGGATTCCTCCACATCGGCCACGCGAAGTCGATCACGCTCAACTTCGGTGTGGCCGAGGAGTTCGGTGGCACGTGCGTCCTGCGCTTCGACGACACCAACCCCGACACCGAGGACAGCCGCTTCGTCGAGGCGATCCAGGACGACATCGAATGGCTCGGCTTCGACACCGGTGAGCCGGCGTTCGCATCCGACTACTTCCGTCAGCTCCACCACTGGGCCGTCCTGCTGATCGAGAAGGGCCTGGCCTACGTCGACGATCAGGACGCCGAGACGATCTCGAAGAACCGGGGCGGCTTCACCGAGCCCGGCGTCGACAGTCCGTGGCGCAACCGCAGCATCGAGGAGAACCTCGAGTTGTTCGAGGGCATGAAGAACGGCGACTTCGCCGAAGGGTCACGGGTGCTGCGGGCGAAGATCGACATGAACCACGAGAACATGCAGATGCGTGATCCCGTGATGTACCGCATTCGCGACAGCCATCATTTCCGCACCGGCGACCAGTGGAAGATCTATCCCACCTACGACTGGGCCCACGGCCAGAGCGACGCGATCGAGGGGACCACCCACTCGCTGTGCACGCTCGAGTTCGACACCCACCGTCCGCTCTACGACTGGTTCATGGAGCAGCTCGAGCTGCCGGGCGATCATCCCCGCCAGACCGAGTTCGCCCGTCTCAACCTGACCCACACGGTGCTGTCGAAGCGCAAGCTCCTGCAGCTGGTGGAGGAGCGCCATGTCGACGGGTGGGACGATCCCCGCATGCCGACGATCCGTGGGTTGCGTCGACGCGGCTACCCGGCCGAGGCCATCCGGGCCTTCGCCGCCCACATCGGCATCGCCCGGGTCAACGGGACCCACGAGATCGAGCTGCTCGAATCGTTCGTGCGGACCCACCACAACGCGCACGCGCTGCGTCGCATGGCTGTCCTCGACCCGATCGAGGTCGTCCTCACCAACTGGCCCACCGGTCAGGACGACATGCGGGAGGCGATCAACAACCCCGAGGACGAGTCGGCCGGTACCCGCGAGGTGCCGTTCAGCGGCCGCCTCTTCATCGAGCGCGACGACTTCATGATCGATCCGCCGAAGAAGTTCTACCGGCTCTCGCCCGGTACCGAGGTGAGGCTTCGGGCCGGCTACTTCATCACCTGCAACGAGGTGGAGACCGGCCCCGACGGCGAGGTGACCCGGCTGCTGTGCACCTACGATCCCGAGACGGCGGGCGGTCAGGCTCCCGACGGACGCAAGGTGAAGGCCACCATCCACTGGGTGTCGGCCGACCATGCGGTCGACGCGACCGTGATGCTCTACGACCGCCTCTTCACCGACGAGCACCCCGGGGCCGATGGCGTCGATCCGTTGACGTCACTCAACCCGAATTCACGCGAGGTCCGGCTCGGTTGCAAGCTCGAGCCGGCGCTGGCCGACACCCCGCTGGGCGAGGTGGTGCAGTTCGAGCGGCTCGGCTACTTCGCCCACGATCTCGACGAACCCATGGTCTTCCATCGCACCGTCGGCCTGCGCGACGAATGGGCCAACATCCAAAAGCGCCAGGGCTGATCCCTACAGGTCGGCGAACGGCTCGAGATAACGCCAGGCGATCTCGGGTGGTATCCCACCGCAGAGGGGCTGGAGTGAGAGCGCGCCGTACTGGTCGCGTAGCGTGCGGGCCTCGTCGGGAGTGACGATCCGGTACGCGCCGTTCTCGGCCCGCAACTCCTCGACCGTCGTGGCCTGCGATCCCGAGGCGGCGGTGGTCGATCCGAGCCATTCGCCATACATCCGGGCGTCGTGGAGCAGGTGTTCGCCGATCTCGGCCCAGCCCGCGTCGGGGTCGTCGGCGATGAACAGCGAGGTGGGTGATCCTGCACCCGGCGAAAGGCACATGCCGGGTGGGTTGCCGGCCTCGATCGCAGCCTCGTCGTAGGCCGCGGCCAGCGCCGGGTCGGAGTGCTGGGGGAGGAGCATCATCCCGAGGCGGGCCGCTCGGCGGGCCGCGGCGGGAGTGCCGCCGCCGTACATCAGCATCGGTCCGCCTTCGGTGAACGGCCGAGGGGTCACCTCGACCGTGCGGCCCTCCCACTCGAATCGATCCCCGTCGAGGGCCCGGCGGAGCACGGAGAGCCGCTCGTCCATGATGGCGCCGCGCCGGGACGGGTCGATGCCGAACATCGAGAACTCCTCGTCGCGGTAGCCGAGCCCGATCGTGTAGCTGACCCGACCTTGGCTGAGATGGTCGAGCACGACCATGTCCTCGGCGAGCTTCACCGGGTCGTACATGAGAGCGAGCAGCGCGGCGACGTTGATCGTGAGGGTGGAGGTGCGAGCGGCCGCGGCGGCGGCCATCACGATGGGTGACGGGAGGTAGCCGTCGCTCGACGTGTGGTGCTCGGAGAACACGCCGGTCGCCCCGTTGGCTTCACCCCATTCGAGCATCTCGAGCGAGGTGGCGTAGAGATCCGACATCGTGGCCGTGGACTGGGGACCGAGTCGGAAGTCGAAGCGCAGAATGATCATGGCCGAGAGCCTTGCACGACGCGATGGGCGAAGCCGAACGAACGCGGCCGGTCGACGAAGCGCTCCTCGTCCTCGGTGGCGAGGCGGCCGATCTCGGGGTCGTCGATGATCCCCTCGAGGAAGTGCTCGACCGACCGCAGGTGAAGCTCCGACATGGAATCGCAGGGTTCGGCCTGCAAGCCGGTCGCCTCTCCGAGCCCACGTGAGGCCTCGAGGTCGACGTGGAGCTGGACGTAGCCCTCGATGTGAGGGGTGCGCAGACCGAAGCCGGAGTGGATCGATTCGTAGCGGGCGAGATAGTCGTCGTGGGTGAAGTCGTGGCGCCGGCGCATGAGGTACTGGTAACGGACCGGCGTCGGTGAGGCCGGCTCGATGAACACCCGGTCGGTGCCCACGAGCGCCATCGAGCGGCGCCGGTCGACGCGGTCGCCGAGCGCCGTGGCAAGGTCCGCGAGTGTGTCGCGATGTCCGGCGGTGGTCTCCACCGCGGCGGTGAACGGCGAAGCCGCCCCCATGAAGCACGCCGGGTCCCGGGTCATGGTCGTGAGTTCCTCTGCGACCGCGGCCAGCGCCGGACCGAGGTCGGCGCCGTCACGGGCGACGAGATGGAGGATGAGTCGTTGGCGCATGGGCCGTCCTCGGCAGTGGGTGTGGCGGGTGTCTGACACCGCTGTGGCGGGTCAGGGGAGGAGGTCGCGCAGGACGGCGAGGTCGTCGACGGCGTGCGCGAACATGGGCTCGGGTCGGTCGTCGTCGCCGCCGGTGCCGTGGACGAACTCGAGGGTCCACGTGCCGTCGAAGCCGAGGTCGCGGACCAGCGACACCTTCTCCACGAGCTCGTCGCGGATGTCGGCGAGAGCGGGCGACCCGGTGAACAGATGGTTGACGTGGACGTGGGTGATCCGGTCGCCGTAGGCGTCGAACTTGGCCCGGATCACCTCGACGTCGTCGTGGGTGTGGAACAGCGCATTGCTGCCGGCCGACAACACCCGTGCCGCGGCGGCCGGGTCGTCCATGGCCGAACCGTCGTGGCATTCACACACGAGCTCGATCCCCGGCAGCGCCGCAGCCCAGCGTTCGAGGCGGGCCGCGTAGGCGTCGAGCGACGCGTCGTCGCGTTCGGGGCCGGTGTTCCACTTCACCTTCGGGGCTCCGGTGCGCAGGATCAGCTCGGCCGCTGCGAGCCGCTCGGTGTCGTCATCCTCGTCGAACGACACATACGTGTTGTAGACGGCGACGGGCAGCGGATGGTCGACGATGGCTCGGCGTTCGGCCTCGTCGGCGTCGCGGAAGTGCGCCTCCCAGAGCTCGATCCCGTCGAAACCGGCCGCCTCGATGGGGTCGAGCCACTCACTGATCCGCGTGGTCGCCCACCGATCGTTGGTGACACCGAACCAGCGGTTCGGTTCGAGGACGATCGTGCCGAGGTTGATGTGGGCCATGGTCAGGACCACACCGCGCGGAGCGTCCCGACCGGATCGTGGAGGATCCCGCTGGTCTCGCCGAACTCCATGGTCGGGCGTCGACCGGTGTCGTAGGGCGGCCATTCGCCGATCCCGTCGTGACTCGGGTCGCCGTGACGGATGAACCCGATCCACGCCCGATGCATCCGGTCGGCGAGGTCGTCGGGCCAGGGTCGGCCCTCGCCCATCACGCCGGCCCAGGCGTCGATGTCGCCGTTCCAGACGAACGGGATCTCGAGAGCGTGCATGGCCCCGAGCCGGCCACCGAAGCCGCGGCTGGCCCAGGTGAACAGGTAGACGTAGACCTCGCCGCCGGCGTCGCTCTGGGCGTCGGCCAGCCGGAGGGCGCCGGTGCGAAACATCGTGTCGTTCAGCATCCGTACCATCAGTCGGCGGTTGCTCTCGCCCGGGTACTCGCGACGGAACGCCCCGATCACCGCATCGGGATCGTCGTCGTGTTCGGCGACGGCCACCTGGAGCTGGTGGTCGCTCACCTCGCCGGTCAGGTAGAACCCGAAGAGCGTGCCCTCGTCGCTGTTGGTGCCGACGAGCAGCGGCTTCGCCGCCGGCCCGAGTGCACGGACGGCGTCATCGGGATGCCGGGTGATCGTGTGGTCGTCGAGCGCCGGTCGGAGGCCGCCTCGTCCTTCGCCGAGCAGGAACGGTTCGCGGCCCTGCATCTGGGCCTCGCCGACGGCGACCTGGGCGTCGAGCAGCTGCTGGGGGTGAGCGGCGCGGAGACCCTCGATGCCGCCGCCGACCTCGTCGACGACGAGGTCGCTGTGGTCGGTCGTCGTGCGGGGGAACGAGACCGGTGGGCTCTGGGCGATCGCCCGGTGGTAGAGGTGATCGGCTGCCGGTGAGCCGAGGATCGCAGCGACGGATCCGGCTCCGGCCGACTCGCCGCAGATGGTCACCTGGTTCGGGTCGCCGCCGAAGCGCTCGATGTGGTCGTGGACCCACTGCAACGCGGTGATCTGGTCGCGGATGCCGTTGTTCTGCGATCCCGCCAGCGCGGGATCGAGATGGCCCAGCTCCATGAAGCCGAACACGCCGAGCCGGTAGTTGACGGTGACGACCACGATGTCGCCCCGTGTCGCGAACGAACCACCGTCGTAGGCGTTGCCGGACCCGCCGGTGTAGGAGCCGCCGTGGATCCAGAACAGGACGGGCCGACCGCCGTCGTCGGGTGCGGGGGTGAACACGTTGAGGAACAGACAGTCCTCGTCCCATCGGATGTCACGCCCGGGCAACGGACTCCCCGCCGCTCGCGCCACCTGGGGTGCTGCGGTCCCGAACCGCGTCGCGTCGTAGACCCCGTCCCATCCCTCGACCGGAACCGGCGCGGCGAAGCGGCGGGCGCCGGTCGGCGGCTCCGCGTAGCGGATGCCGAGGAACTGGTGGACGCCGTTGCGCTCTCGGCCCCGGATCGTCCCGAGTTCGGTGTGGACGGTGGTCACTGTGGCGCTCCGGTCGGGTCGAGGGCGAAGTGGCTGATCTGGATGTCGTCGACGCCGTAGTCGGCGAAGTTGTCCTCGGCCCGGCCCCGGATGAACTCCTTCCAGGTGAAGGCCCGGTAGCGCGGCCCGGTCGCGGCGAGCGCCGCGATGGGCTCGATCACACAATCACGTGGTGGGTTGGAGAAGAACGGGATCGAGTAGCGGCTGCGCTCGGTCATCGGCACGACGCGGTGGACGGCCGCCCGGTAGCGGTCGTTGGTCCAGACCTGCATGGTGTCACCGAGGTTGACGACGATGGTGCCGGGCCGCGGTTCGACGTCGATCCAGCCGTGTTCGAGCGACGCCGCCTGGAGCCCGCCGGTGTCGTCCTGCAGGAGCAGGGTCAAGACGCCGGGGTCGGTGTGGTGGCCGAGGGCGACGTCGCCCAGCGGATTGAGGGCGTCGCGTTCGCCCGCCGGGACAGGGTCGTCGACGGGGTAGTGGTTGAGGCGCACGGTGCTGGCCGTCCGCTCGTTGCGATGGGTTGCCGTGGCGGTCGGATCGAGGCCGAGGGTCGCGTGCACGAGGGCGAGCGTGTCGGTGGCCAGCGCGGCGAAGCCGTCGAAGAAGTCCGCCATGGCCGATCGGAAGTCGGCGGGGGCTGCGGGCCAGCGGTTGGGGCTGCGATCATCGGGGATCGACGGATCGATGAAGTCGAACACCTCCTTGTTGTCGCGCTTGCGCTTCGTCAGTTCACGGTCGTACCAGCCGAGCATCGCTTCGGGGCTGCGGCGGATCGCCTCCTTGTTGGCCGGCGCCGATGCGAAGAACCCGGTGCTGGCCGTCCAGGTGTGCGCGATCAACTCGTCGAGCCCGTGGCCTTCGAGCAGGAAGAATCCGTGGTCGGCACAGGCTGCGTCGAGGGCATCGAGTGACACGCTCGACGGATTGCGGATGTCGACGGTGGGCACCAGATCCATGCGGCTGCACCGTAGGCGCGGCGAACCCGGAGGGCACGCGAAGTGACCGGACGACCCTGTTCGGCTCGAGAGCGCGGTGGTACCCTCCGCGGTTTGATGACCAGCAAGACGTGGATCCGGGTACTGCGATGACCTACGACTGGGCGTTCCTGCCGATGCGGAGCTCCAACGAGCTGATGGGCGATGCCGCCGGCCTGCGTGAGCGACTCGACGTCGACGGCTATCTCTACTTCGAGCAGGTGTTGCCCCGCGAGAAGCTGCTCGAGGTGAGGACGCAGATCACGGGCGTGCTCGCCGACGCGGGTTGGATCGCCGGTGGCGACGAGCAACTCGACGCGCGGGCCATTCGCAGCCCGGTGCGCGAGGGGGAGGACGACTTCTGGGACGCGTTGCACGGGGTGCAGAAGCTGCAGGTCTTCCACGAGTTCGCCCACGATCCGGCGTTGACGGGTCTGATGCAGCAGGTACTGGGCCCGTCGGCGTTCCCTCACCCGCTCAAGGTGTGCCGGCTGATCTTCCCGGAGTTCGAGGCGATCTCGACGCCGCCCCATCAGGACTTCCCCAACAACCAGGGCAGTGAGCACCTCACGGCGACCTGGATCCCGCTGAGCGATGTGCCCGTCAGCCTCGGGGGGATCGCCGTGCTGCGGGGGTCGCACAAGTGGGGTCTCCTCCCACTCGAGACACATCTCGGTGCGGGCAACCGGTGTGCCCGGTTGCCGCTCGACATGCTCGAACAGTGCCGTTGGGTGACCACCGAGTTCTCCCTCGGCGACGTGTTGGTCTTCCCTTCGCTCACCGTTCACGCCGCCCGTCACAACCTCTCGACCAACGCGATGCGGCTCTCGATCGACTTCCGTTGGCAGCTCGAGACGGAGCCGATGACCGAGGGATGCCTGTCGCCTCACTTCGGCACCCTCAGCTGGGACGACATCTACGAGGGCTGGGACTCCGAGGAGCTCCAGTACTACTGGCGTGATCTCGACCTCGAGATCGTCCCCTTCGAGGAGTTCGCGGTCCGCGCCGCCGCCTCGCCGGAGGAGATGATCGGCGAGTACCTGCGCCAGGAACATCGTTCGAGCGTGCGCCGGCAGTGGCGCGGCGGCGACGCGTGAGCGTCGACGCGCTCGCTGCGGCGCTTGCCGGGCTCGACCCGGCCGCGGCGATCGATCTCCGGCATCGCTTCTTCGCCGATTCGACATGGTCGCCCCCCGATCCCCTCCCGCCGCGGATCACCGCGGGTCCGTGGTCGGGCCCCGAGATTCCCGAGATCGACCCTGGCGATCTCGACGCCGACCGGTATCGCACCCTGATGGCCGATCACGGATGTGTCCTCGTGCGAGGACTGATCGACGAGGCGCGGGCCGCCGAGCTGCGCCGCCACATCGATCGCGCCATCGAGGCCTTCGATTCCGACCCGGACGCGATGCCCGATCGGGCCGAGTGGTTCACACCGTTCTCACCCCGTCCCGAACACGGCAAGCTCGGCATTCGCCGCAAGTTCATGCGCGACGCGGGGAGCCTGTGGGCGGTCGACTCCCCGCGGATGTTCGACGAGGTGCTCGCGCTCTACCAACGGATCGGCGTGCTCGAGCTGGTCGAGACGATCCTCGGCGAGCGCCCCGTGATCTCGGCGAACAAATACAACCTCCGCCGGGTCCCGACGGGCATTCCCACCAACTGGCACCAGGACGGAGCGTTCCTCGGCCAGGAGACCCGTTCGGTCAACCTGTGGCTCTCGCTCTCGCATTGTGGCGTCGACGCGCCGGGACTCGACCTGGTGCCGCGCCGGATCGATCATGTGGTCGACACCGGCACCCACGACGCGGTCTTCGACTGGTCGGTCGCCCAGGCGGTGGTCGACGAGGTCGCCGGCGACGCCGGTGTCGTCCGTCCGGTGTTCGCACCCGGCGACGCGCTCCTGTTCGACCATCTCTTCCTGCACCGCACTGCGCTGAGCGAGGCGATGACCCACGAGCGCTACGCGATCGAGAGCTGGTTCTTCTCGCCCTCGACGTTCCCGGAGGGGCAGATCCCGATCGTGGTGTGAGCGCTCAGATCGCGTGCCGTTCGGCGAACTCGTAGAACTCGATGTCGAGGGCGTTGTCGGTCTCGATGCGGTGCCGGAGCTCGTCGCTCACCGGCGCAGGGGTCGACTTGTTGGCCTCGACCGGACGACCGAGATCCCACCCGAAACGCAGGCCGAGCTCGGTGCAGAACTCCTCGAATCGTGTCTGGACACCGACGACGTCGATCGTCGCGAGGCGCTGCTTCGCGAGGTCGAGGCGGGCCCGATCGAACTCGATGTCGGTGAGCGCGCCGTCGGTCATCTCCTCCCGGCGTAGCGCGACCATCTTGATCATGTGGTTGCGGGTGAGCAGCTGGCGCAGCGGGTCGTCGTAGATCTCGTCGAGGGACTTGTCGTGATCCTCGGGTGTGAGGTCGCGATGGTGCTGCAAGACGGAGATCGTCCGCTCGACGGGATGCCGCAGGACGGTGAAGGTCCGGAAGTCGTCGCCGAGGAGCTCGGTCGTGCACAGCGGGAAGTGCCCGGTGACGACCTCGATCTCGTCGCGGCGGGCGCGGTAGCGCTCGATCAGGTACTCGGGAACCAACGTCCGGTCGGGTGCCGCATCGTCCTGGGGGCCCGGGTAGAGCTGTGCCGGTTCGAACTGGCGCTGCAACCGCCGCCACAACGCCGTTCCCGCGGTCTTGTGGAGGTGAAGGAAGAAGTACCGGGTCACGACATCCGGCGCAGGTAGCCACCCTGGTTGAAGGTGAGTCCGAACCGTTCGACACCCCTGTCCTGCACGAACTCGCCGTGGTGCGGCAGCAGGCCGCGCATGGCTTCGAGCGGTCCCGGCCCGTAACCGGGCCAGACCGGGTTGCCGTTGACGATCGTGTCCTCGAAGATCAGGTACGAGCCGACGCTCACCAGCGGCGCGTAGCCCTCGAACTCCTTGGTCAACATGCCGGCCTTGCCGCCCGCGCCGAGGATCACCATGACCGCGGCGTCGTCGCCGATCTGTGACGACACGCGCTCGACGGTGGCGGGTGTGTGGGCGGTGCCGTTGACGTGCCGGAGCCGAGGGGCGGCGCCGGGATCGGTCGTTCCGACCGAGACGACCTCGCCGTGCCCGAGCAGTTCGCAGATGCTCGCCGCGAAACGGGCGGTGCCACTGCCTTCGCGCTCGACGACCACGATCGTGTCCGGACGGATCGACGAGATCAGCTCCTGGTAGATGACCAGGTCGGTCGGCGCGTTGCGGATCGGCTGGCCGAGCCAGGTGGTTTCCTGCCAGGCGAGCGTCTTCCAGACGTGGTCGATGACCGATGCGGCGACCTCGTCGGCCATGCGGATCGGCTCGGCCGGCCCTTCACCGCGCGAGTCGGGGCGGTCGAAGGCCATGGCGCTCAGCCGTCGAGAACGGGTCCGCATCGCCGAACGCGACGAGAAGCTGCCAATGTAGTGGAGGTGCTTGCCGGGTCCGCCGAGCGTGCGGCCCCGCAGGTCGCGATAGTGGTCGCCGTAGCCGAAGATCTTCGATCGGCGATCGTCGACAGAGCCGTCGTTGGTGGTGATGCCGCCGTGCACCTGGTGGAACGAGCCCTCGCCGAGGATCGTGACGACCTTGACCCCCGGGTGCGCGCCGAGTCGTTCGTAGAGCTCGAGGTTGGTGTAGCCGCCCCCCGGCATCGAGAAGCGTTCGTCGAATCCGCCCACCTGCTCCAGCAGCTTGCGGCTGGTGAACAGGCAGTTGCTCTCGATGATGCCGTCGAGCCAGTCGCGTTCTCCGATGAAGTGGCTGATCTCGAAGAGCCGGTACCCGTCGGAGGGCCATTCGATGTTGGCGAAGAGCTCGTCCTCGACATCCTGGTTGTACTGGTCGCCGATGAACTCGGGTTGTTGGCCGGGTCCGACATACCACTGCTGCGTCGCGACGATCGCGGGACCGTAGGCGCCGAGGCCGTCGAGCCCGTAGCGCAGTACCCCCGGCGTCAGCAGGTGGGCGCCGTCGATCATGAAGGCGAGGTTGGTTCCCTTCGCCATCTGCATGCCCATGTTGAGCGCGGCATTGGGCGAGGGGTCGGCGTCGTCGCCGAGGGCGACCAGGCGGAACTCGTCACCGAAGCTGCGAACGAACTCGTCGGTGAGTCGCTGCTCGGGATCCGATCCGTTGTCGATCGCGATCACCTCGTAGCGGACGTCGTCGAGTCCGTTCTGGTAGCGGCGCGACAGCGTGTGCAGGGTTCGTTCGGCCTCGCGGGCCATGTTGTGGAAGATGACGACGACGGACAGGTCGATCGAGTCGGTCGGCGCCGCCCCGGCCAGTGGCACCGGGCCCCCTCCGAGAGATGGTGCCGCCGCAGCACCGTCGGTGGAGTGCCGCCAGGCGAGTCCCCGCCATCCGAGCCGTTCGACCGCACCGCGGTCTGAGCGGGCACGCAGTGTCGCGTCGGCGTCCTCCGGCCCGACGAGATCGTCGACGAGGACGAGGGCCCCGTCGCTGAGTCGGTCGCCGAGGGCGTCGAGGATGGCCGGTGCATCGGCTGCGGCATCGCGTCCGATGCGCAGCAGGGCGATCGAACCGATCGGGCTGCCGGCGAGCGCCTCCGTCGGGGAGCCCTGTACGAACCGCACCCGATCGTCGAGCAGACCGAATCGCTCGAATCCGTTGCGGACGTCGGAGAGGTCCGCCCACAGATCCGCCTTGCCGCCGTCGGCGAGCGGGCGCCGGTCGCCGACGGGCGCGGCGCGGAACTCGTCGGCGATCCACACCTGGCGCTGGTCGTCCTCGTGGGCATCGAGGTAGCCGCGTAGATAGATCCCCACGCCGCCGCGGCCGCACCCGACATCGACGAGATCACCGGCGATGCCGTCGCGCCGCACGGTGTCGAGCGCCTCGTGGATCGCATCGAGGCGCTGCCGCCCGATGTCGGTGTAGGCGAACGCGCCGGTCGCCCCTGTCGGATCGCCCTCCTTGCGCAGGCGGTCGTACTCGCGGACGATCGGTGGTCGATGCTGGCGTGGCGATCGCAGCATCTCGAGGTCGGCGTCGGTGCGCCGCTCGACCGCGTCGAGCAGCTGGTCGATGCGAACCTCGTTCTCGACATAGTGCTCGTCGAGCAGCGTTGCCCGGAGGAGGTCGAGGTGTCGCCCGACGGCCCGATCGAGTCGGGCATCGTTCATCCGCCCGATGTTGTGACTGAAGACGACCTCGTCGAGGCGGATCGATTCCGAGAGCTCGAGCAGTTCCTGCACACCGGTGATGGACTCGAGCCGGTCGAGCATCTCGCGGACGGCAGGGTGATCGTCGAGGTACGCCTCTTCGGCGACGATCGCCAGGCCGTAGTAGATGGGCAGGATCACCTGTCGGATCGGCGTGTCGTGCTCGGCGATGAAGTCGTCGAGGCCGGTGCGGACCCCGTTGCGCGGGCCACCTTCCTCGATCGCGTTCGCCAGCGTCGTGTTCATGCCGCCACGCTTGAGCAGCGTGGGCCGTCCCGGGGTCATCCCGCGGGTGTCCCACGGTTGCTGCTGGTCCTCGGGGATGTTGCTCGGGTCGTAGTAGAGATCGCGGCGCCCGTAGGGCCAGCAGACGTCGTGCAGGACCATGAGCGGGAGGTGCGTCCCGGCCCGTCGTGATGCGTCGCGCAGGAGTGAGCACTCGTTGTAGACGGTGTACCAGTTGTGGTCCCCGTCGATCAGTGCGAAGTCGAAAGCGTCGGCGGTGGGCAAGACGTTGAGGCTGAGGTCACGGTGGAAGATGTACTGCCCCGGGAACCGGGCCTCGTGCTCGCCGGGGTCGAACTGGGGCACGGGGTCGATCACGTGGATCTCGGCGTCGGGGCCGAGGTCCTCGAGCATCTTGATCGTCGTCTCGCCCCGGAGCGCGCCGATTTCGACGATTCGACGCGCCTGTGCGGTGCGGACGAGGGGAGCGATGACGGGTTCCCAGAATGGGTACATGGAGGTCTTTCCGGCAGGGATGTGAGCGCGCGGACCAAGTGTGGAGGTCGGCAGCGCGAACGGTCAACAGAACACGCCAGTTTCGTCGGCTTTGGGGCCGTCCGGACCACTCGGCGGGCCGACCGGCCCATGACTGCGGGATCCCCGGCCGGATAGCATCGGCGGGCATGGGTGGACCGCGATGGCGCGCACGGTGGGAGCACGTTCGGGCGACGCCCGACACCGCGCAACGTCGGTTGTTCGACGCCGATCTGCGGCGTCGCTATCCGCGCTTCGCCGATGCGATCGCCGGCGACGCCCGCATCACCGCGCTGAACCGCGGCGACCGCCACGAGTTCACGTCGACGGCCGATCGGTGGCTCCAGGTGGTCCGACTCTGTGTGGTGACCGACGCCTTCATCGCCGTGGTGGCCTACCGGGCGAAGACCGCATGCCTGAAGCATCGCGTACCCCTGCTGCCGCGGCTGTTCCATCGGATCGCCATGGCGAGTGCGCAGGTGTCCATCGGTGATCCCGTGGTCATCCAGCCGGGGCTCTGTCTGCCCCACGGCATGGTCGTGATCGACGGGATCACCACCATCGAGAAGAACGTCACGCTCTCGCCATGGGTGACCATCGGACTGTTGGCGCCGGATCTCGTCGGGCCGACGATCGGTGCAGGTTCACGCATCGGCACCGGCGCGAAGGTGCTCGGCGGCATCACGCTCGGTCGCAACGTCAAGGTCGGCGCCAACAGTGTGGTGATGGACGATGTGCCCGACGGTGCGACTGCCGTCGGTGCGCCGGCGCGAGTCGTGGAGCGTTCACCCGAGTGATCGTGCAGTTCGTCTATCCGACGACCGGCAACGTCACCGGTGGGGAGACCGTGCTCTACGAGCTGGCTCGGGCGCTCTCGCGCGCGGGGTGCACGGTCAATTTCCTCCATGGGCCGGCATGGCCGAACCGCATCGACTCGCTCGACCGGTTGCCCTCGGCGGCGGTCGGTGACGGTGTGCGGCACGTGCTCTTCGACGGGCTCGACGACCCGGCGTTGCCTTCTGGAGACGTGATCTTCAACTCGTCGGCGCCTCGCCGCCTCGGTCTGCCGGCCACGATCATCCAGGGGTACCGGATGCTGTCGGAGGAGTGGGAACGCGATGCATTCCGCTCGCCGGGCCCGAAGATCTGTGTGGCGTCGTGGTTGCAGGACGTGGGTGAGACCTACGGGGTGCCCCGTCATCAGTTGCTGCACGTCCCGCCCGGACTCGATCACGGGCGATTTCGGCAGAGCTCCCCGCTCGAGGACCGCTCGATCGACGTGACCGTCCTGCATCATCCGCATCGGGAGAAGGACTGGCCCACCGCGCAGGCGATGCTCGCGGAGCTCCGCGTCCGTCGGCCCGACGCCCGGCTCGTGACCTTCGGGCGGATGCTCGACGATCGGATCCCCGACGGGGTCGAGATCGTGGACTCGCCGGACCACCGTCGGCTGGCGGAGGAGATCTACGCCGACACCCGGGTCTTCGTGCAGGCGAGTCGTAACGAGGGATTCGGGCTCACACCGGTCGAGGCGATGGCGTGTGGTACCGCACTGGTGTCCACGGATTGCGGTGGATCACGCGACTACGCAATCCCCGGCGTCACGGCCGATGTCGTGGCGGCGGGCGACGCCGCGGCCTTGGCCGACGCGGTCGATCGTTTGCTCGACGACGAGGAACGTCGGCTGCGCTACGCCGCTGCGGGCCTGGCCCATGCCCTCACGTTCGACTGGGATCGCTCCGGCCGCCGTCTGTCAGAGATCCTCGCCGCCTATGTCGCGGATCCGGCACCGTTCCTCGAGCCGCCCGCCGATCCTTGATCACGCCGGTCGTCCATAGCGCTGCGGGTCTTCGCGATATTCGTGGACGAAGGCTTCGAGCCGATCGGCGGAGGCTTCCCAGGTGAAGCCGGCCGCGAGCCGTCGCCCTGCTGCAGCGAGGCGATGGCGCAGGCGCTCGTCGTCGAGCAGCCGTTCGACGTTGTCGAGCAGGGCGTCGGCGTCGGGGTAGTCGGCGACGAGTGCGGTCTCACCGTGGAACGCGTAGTCCTCGGAGCCGCCGTTGTCGGTCGTGACGAGGGCGGCACCGCCCGCCATCGCCTCGAGGGCGGGCAACCCGAAACCCTCGATCCTGCTGGTCCAGAGGAAGACGGTGCTGGTGTTGTACAGGCCGTCGATGAGCGTCGTCTGGTCGGGGTCGTGGTGGAACGTCAGCCAGTCGGGGAAGTCGGTGTCGGGAGCCAGACCGCCGAAGGCGACGATGTCGAGGTCGGGTCGGCGATCGTGGAGCCGCGTCAGGACCTCGAGCCCGAGCGGGGCGCCCTTGCTGAGGTGAGAGTTGTAGCAGAACAGCACCCGCGGTCTGCGCCCCTCGATGGCGCGGGTGGTGTCGAGACAGGCCTGCTTGAGCCCGTTGGGGATGTGGACGAGTTGGGCGGGTGGAACGCCGTATTCGAGTCCGACGCGAACGAGCCAACTGGCGACACAGATCTTCGGACAGGGGTTGAGATAGGTCTGTCGTTCCTGGGCCTCGGGATACATCTGGTGGCCCTGGACGAAGCAAACGGGCAGGCCGTAGCGCGGGTTGTCCTCGATCAACGGGGTGTAACCGAAGTAGATGTCGCCCGACACGACCTCTCGAGGGTCGAACCCCTCTATCCCGGCGACGTGGTGGGTGATGTTGGCCCGGAACTCGTACCAACCGATCTCGTCGACGCTGGTGATCGCGTCGCCACCGAAGATCTCGTGGTGATACAGGTGGACGTCGTGACCCCGCTCGGCCATCGCCGTGGCGAACTCGTAGATCAAGGTGTTGCCTCCGACCGGGTGCCGGGTGCTGGGGGCCAGGAACGTGAGGATCATCGTCTAGGCGTCGGCGACGAAGATCGAGCGGAGGTGATCGGTGGCCTCCGGCCGGTTCGCCTCGTGTTTCGACAGGTAGATCAGCTCTCCCTGATCGAGGAAGACCTTTCCGGAGTAGAGGTCGTGGGTGGATTCGAGGATGCGATCGATGTCGCGTCGCGCCTTCCGGGAGTCGTACTCCACATAGAGGACCTTGACCGTTGCCATCAATGGTCCGAGGCTCTCGAGCACGTCGACCTCGGAACCCTCGACGTCGAGCTTCATCACGTCGATGCGGTCGATCCCGTGCTCGGTCGCCCAACCGCCCGCGCTGCGAACGGTCACGATCTCGCGGGATCCCGTGGCCCACTCGCTGGCCTCGAGCGACGACATTCCGGAGTCGCTGTCGCCCTGGTAGAGCGGCATCTCCCCGTCGTCTCGATGCAGGGCGATCGGATGGATCGTGATGCCGCGATGGTGGACGGCGTTGCGTTCGAGGAAGGCCCGTTGATGGCTGCCCGGTTCGAACGTGTGGATCGTGGCGTCCGGATAGTGGCGGGCGAAGTGCACCGCGGCGGCGCCACAGTTGCCGCCTGCGTCGAGCACGACCCTGACGTCGTCGACGAACGGCAGCACCGGATAGGTCCGATTCGAGAGGATGTCCTTGGAGACCCACGCCGACGCGATCGTGTCCTCACATTCGAACTCGAAGGGATCGGCGTCGTCGGGTTCGATCGTCAGCAGCATCGTCTCGGTCCTCCGAGGAGTGAGTGTACGGCCGGGCCCGGAAGGGTCGGTATGAGTCGAATGGCCACTGGCGCCCGGCTGGTTGCCGACTGGTACCATCCTGTGGCCGTGGACAGCGACGCAGAGAAAATCGACCTCGCCGTCGCGGCCGCGTTGGGTCGCCAGGCCATCGCCGACTTCCTCGCGAAGGGTGATCCCTTCGCCATTCGTCACCAGGTGCAGATCACCTCGTTCGGGGGTTCGGGGACGACAGCGCTCACCCGGAGTTTCGCCGAGGCCGGACTCGACCTGCCGCCGGGCCCGGCCCAGTGGCCCCACAAGCACCTGCGCTGTCCGCCGACGGTCGACGAAGTGCCGGCCGGATTCAGGGTGGTGTACCCGGTCGGAGATCCGCGAGATGCGGTGTTGTCGGTCTTTCGTCGCGGGATCCAGGACGGACACTGGCGGGGACTCCACCAGATCGATCCCGCCACACCGACCCCGGACCGTCTGGCCGATCTCGAGTCGTTCCTCGCGGCCGGCGTCGACGACTTCGCGCTGGCCGAGCACTTCGAGGGCTGGCGCAACCATCCGTCGGGCTACCCCGTGATGTTCGTGCGGTTCGATCTGATCGACGAGGCGTGGGACGAACTCGCGACGTTCGTCGGGCTGCCCGACGGGCACCCGCGGCTCACCTATCGGGCACGAGCCAGCGACTGGACGTCGACACCGCCGGAGATCCGGGAGCGGCTCGATGTCATCTACGGCGAGTTCGCAGCGCTGATCGACTCGCTCCCCGCCGTGCAGGTCGTCTGAGCCGCCATGTCCGAACGCGACGTCGTCTTCAACGTGGTGTGGGCCGGCACGGTCTTCCCCTATCTCCGCTTCTTCGTGGAGAGCCAGATGGCGCACAGCGATGCCCGGTTCCGGTTCGTCGCCAATGCCTGCCCGGCGAGCGAGCTCGCGTTGCTCGAGCAGTTTGCCGATGTCCACCCGCAGGTCGTTGAGGTGTTCGAGGTCTCTTCGGACGAGATGGTCCCGCACGGGACGGCCCTGGAACGGGTGCGTGCCGCACGAGACGATGGTGCGTACTTCTGCCTGATCGACAGTGACATCCGCGCCTCGGGTCCGTTCGTGGCCGACTTCGCCGCGGAGTTGGCGGCCGGTGCAGCCGGTGTCACCTCAGGCCGCGGCGTGTGGTCGACGACTGACGTGGTGCCGGAAGGGCACCCTGGTGTCAACGGCGAGTACTTCTACTCTCGCGAAGGCTTCCTCTTCGGCAGTCCGCACTTCGCGATGTATCGGCGAGCGGCGATCGACGACGTGCTCGACCGCTGGGGTGTGCGATTCGACTCCGGTGGACCGGACCTGTCGGCGGCCGCATCCGCAGCCCTGGCCGAGGCCGGTCACGACTACTGGCTCTACGACACCGGCAAGCTGGTCAACGTGTTTCTCCAGCTGTCGGGATACGAGCTGCGCCATCGTGAGCACCCGAATCTCCTGCACATCGGCGGGATGTCGCACTATCTCTCGCCGCCGGAGCTCAACGGTGCCGGCGCCGTGGCCCGCCTCGGTCGGGTCGATCGCACGACATGGAACGCCGAACGACTCGAGGTCGCAGAGTTCAGCGCGGCGGTGCTGCGGGCGGCCGTTGACGGCGGGGAGGCACCCGAGGTGCCGGCGGGACTGGCCCCGGATGTCGCCGCGAAGCTCGCACTCGTGCGCCGCGAGATCCTGGCGCTGATCCCCTGACACCGTGCCGGGATACGCAGAAAGGGCCGCTCCGAGGAGCGGCCCTGTTCTGTCGTGATGTGGCGCGCTCGGAGGGATTCGAACCCCCGACCTTCTGATCCGTAGTCAGATGCTCTATCCAGCTGAGCTACGAGCGCAACGGAGAGCCAGTGTACGCCCGCGAGCTGCGGGCGCCACCGGATTCTCTCTTTGACACATTGGCGGAGACGGTGGGATTTGAACCCACGAACGCCTTGACGACGTTACTTCCTTAGCAGGGAAGCGCCTTCAACCTGGCTCGGCCACGTCTCCCGACGGGCGTGAGGTTACCGCTCGGGCGGTCAGAAATGTTCGACGGCGTGAATGAACGATTCCGTCACCCGATCGAGGTCGTGCTGCCCGAGGCTCGTGAAGAAGGGAAGCCGAAGGAGACGACGGCTGATGTCGTCGGTCGCCGGGCACGCGAGTTCCCTTGCGGCAACGGCGACACCGCCGGGCGAGCTGTGGAGCGGCACATAGTGGAACGTCGCGTAGATGCCGTCGTCGTTCATCGACTTCAGCACGTGGTTGCGCATCTCGCCGTCGGGCAGCAGGACGTAGAACATGTGATACGCCTGCCGGCAGTCGTCGGGCACCACGGGGAGGCGGATGCCATGGGAGGCGACCATCGGCGTCAGCGCTTCGTGGTAGTGGTCGAAGACGTGGCGGCGCTTCGCGAGGATCGATTCCTTCTGTTCGAGTTGGCCGTAGAGATAGGCGGCGAGCACGTCGGACATCCCGAACGACGAGCCGACGTCCTGCCAGGAGTACTTGTCGACCTGACCGTGGAGGAACGCCCGTCGGTTGGTGCCCTTGTCGTAGATCACATGGGCGCGGTCGATGTCGGCGGGGTCGTTGACGACCAGCGCGCCGCCCTCGCCGCAGATGAAGTTCTTCGTCTCGTGGAAGCTGAGCGTGGAGAAGCGTCCGAACGAACCCAGCGGCTCCCCCCGGTAGCTGCCGAACAGGCCGTGGGCGTTGTCCTCGACGAGGTCGGCGTTGGGCCAACGCTCGACGATGTCGCACATCTCCTCGATCCGACCACCGATGCCCGAGTAGTGGATCGGGACGACCGCCCGCACGGTGTCGTCCATGATCTCGGCGAGGCGGTCGACATCGAGGCCCAGCGTGTCGGGCTCGATGTCGCAGAAGAGCACCTTGGCACCGGCCCGCACGAAGGCGAGTGCCGTGGTGACGAAGCCGAACGACGGTGCCACGATCGTGTCGCCCGGCTGGATGTCGAGCAGGATCGCGCTCATCTCGAGGGCCGCGGTGCACGAGGTCGTGAGCAGCACGTCGGCCGCGCCGGTGGCCTCCGTCAACTCGTCGACGGCCAGCTTCGAGAACGGACCCGATGCGGAGGTGTGACCGTGCTCGACGGCTTCCCTGATGTAGTCGAGTTCGTGCCCTTCGACGCTCGGTCGATTGAACGGGATGAGGCCGTCGGGGAACGGATCGTCGGTCACGCTCATGTCGCCCACCAGTGGTGCGTGTAGGTGACCCGGGTGAGGGCGAACCCGCAGTGCTCCAGAAAGCGGAGTGGAGCGATGTTGCGGGCGGCGCACGGCCCACCGAGCACCTCGCCGCCGTCGGCCCATTCGATCAGCTTGGCGATGTGCTGCCATGCAGCACCGGTCCCGGGGCGGATCACCCCGAGCAGATCGATGCGGGGCTGTTCCCCCCACACGTGGGTCCCCACACCATCGATGCCGTCCTCGTCCTCGGAGATCGTGGCCAGGCGCTCGGGATCCGTCACCGCTCGGTGTACCCAGGCGCTGTGGAGCCGTCGCGCCGCGGTCGTGCCGAAGCGGGGATCGGCGCCGAATCGACTCCAGGGGGCGAGAGTGTCGAGCGAGTCGCTGATCAGGTGGAGGTCGTCCTCGGTGGCGGTTCGCACGACTGAGCGGGTCGGTGGTGTCGCGAATGGTCCCGGTGGTCGCTTCATCAACTGGTTGATCTCGACGAGTCGGAATCCCGCGTCCTGGGCATGTAGCGAGGTGTAGGTGTCGGCCGGCTCGTGTGATCCGTAGACACAGTCGAACTTGCGGTCACGGGCCTCGATGACGATCTCGTCGAGCACATTCGGGTCGGCGCCGTTGAGGTCGACCTGGCCGATGGACAGATCGAAGAAGTCGCTGTCCCACGGGAGGGCCTCGATGCGTTGTGACATTCCGTCCATCTGTACCACCACCGACCAGCGGTGGGAAGTGTCGGGCTACCGTTCCGGTGTGGGCGTTGACGTGAGCGTGGTCGTGGTGGTGTGGGACATGGCCCGCGAGCTGCCGCGGACACTCGCCACCCTGGCGGCCGACGCACAACACGGCGACGTCGACTACGAGGTGATCGTGGTCGACAACGGTTCGCCGGTGCCGGTCGATCCGCGCCTGCTCGACCTCGTTCCCGGTGGACGTCTGATCCGGCTGGACCCGGCGCCTTCGTCGCCGGCGCGTGCCGCCAACGTCGGGATCGAGGCCGCGGCGGGGTCGACCATCGGGGTGATGATCGATGGGGCCCGGATGGTGAGTCCCGGTCTGCTCGCGGGCGCGGCCGACGCGATGCGGCTCGGCCCCGACGTGATCGCGGTGACGCTCGCGTTCCATCTGGGGGCCGAGTCGCAGATGATCGCTGCGGCGAAGGGCTATGACCAGGCGGTCGAGGACGCGCTGCTCGAGACGGTCGATTGGCGGCGCGACGGCTACGAGCTGTTCTCCATCAGTACGCTCGCGGGCTCCTCGGCGCGGGGCTGGTTCGGCCCGATGGGGGAGAGCAACGCCCTGTTCATGCGGGCCGATCGTTGGGCCGACCTCGGCGGGTTCGACGAGATCTTCGACCGGGCCGGCGGCGGGCTCGTCAACCACGACCTGTTCCGACGGGCCTGCGAACGACCCGGGGCCGAGTTGGTGGTGCTGCTCGGAGAGGGCACGTTCCACCAGTTCCACGGCGGAGCGGCGACCGGAGGCCAGGCGCGGAGGGAGGAGCTCTGGGCGGAGTACGCCCGACTCCGTGGTCGGGAGTTCGCCCCGCCCGCGCTGGCGCCGCGCTATCTCGGGTCGGTGCCGGCCGCGGCCATTCCCCACTTCCGCCGGTCGCTCGACTGGCTGGAGGGGAACCCGAATACCCACGTTCCGTGGGGGCCATCCAACTCATAGTGGGCGAACGGTCTTTCAGTCGGCCGCAACACGCGCCACACTGGGGCACTTGCGTTCACCCGACCTGCACCCCCTCGAGAGACGACGATGAGCGACGCCACCGCGGCACCACATCCGATCGCGATCACCGGCATGCACCGCTCGGGTACGTCGATGATCACCCGCGGGCTGCACGAGTCGGGTCTGCGTCTGCTCGGCGGTGAGGCCGACGCGCTCCTCGCTGCCGCCGACGACAACCCCGAGGGTTTCTGGGAGAACAAGGCGATCGTCACCTGCAACGACGACCTGCTCGAAGCCGCGGGCGGCTCGTGGGACAACCCTCCGGCGTTGCTGCCGATGGCGGTCGACGATCCGCGACTCGCGGCGGTGGTCGAACCGGCGACGGTCGCGCTCGCCGGTCTGGCCGAGAACGAGCGGTGGGGGTTCAAGGATCCCCGCACGTGTCTGACCGCGGCGTTCTGGCTCGACCTCCAGCCTGACCTCCGGTTCGTGATCTGCGTGCGCAATCCACTCGAGGTCGCGTTGTCGCTCAAGCGGCGCAACCAGAACTCCTACTCGCTCGGGTTGTCGCTCTGGGAGCGCTACTACGAGTCGGTGCTCGATCTGGTGCCGCCCGACCGGCGGATCGTCACGCACTACGACACCTACTTTCTCGACCCTGTGGGCGAGCTCGATCGGGTCTGCGCGTTCGCCGGCCTCGAAGCCGCACCGCTGAACGTGCGCACCGATCTCCGTCACCACGATGTCGGGGTGAGTCTCGACGAGGCCAACCTCGGATCCGGACTGCGGGATCTCTACGCCCGCTTGTGCGAGGAGGCCGGCGCACCGGTGCCCCGGCCCTCCGCGGTCGACGAGGGCCAGGTCCGACGGCTCGTTCTCGACGGCACCGTCGCGGCCCGCCATGCCGAGCAGCGTCAGCAGGCCATCGAGCGTCTCGAACAGCGACTCGCCGACTCGCAGGCCGCCGAGAAGGAGGCGCGCGAGCAGCTGACGCAGGCTCGACGGGAGTCGGAGAGCCGTCGGGCCGAACTCGCCGCGGTCACCCGGGAGCTCGACCACTTCCGCGCCGACATCGGCAACCACCTCTCTGCGATCGAAGCGCAGACCCTGCGGCTCATCGACAACGCAGACACCGTCGGCGAGGCCGTGCACCGGCTCGAGGATCGGCAGCGGTCGACCCTCGAGCGCACGAACCACATCGGCGACGTTCTCGATGCGGTTCACGTCAAGCTCCGAGCCGTCGAACAGACCGTGCAGCACAACAACAAGGCGCTGCGGCAGGGACCGCTTCGCCGCGCGGTGGGCAAGCTCGTTCGCCGGATGCGGGGAACGGGCGCCCCCGCGGCGGCCAAGCAGACCGTCAAGGCCGGCGCCGCGCATCTGCCCCAGCCCGTTCGTCACAACATCCACCGCGTGCGGCGGGCGGTGGCCGACGGCCAGGCCGGGAATCGGGTCAAGGAGCGGACGGCGCGAGTCGTCGACCGTCTTCCCGAGCCGGCGCAGAAAGCGGCGCGGAAGGGCTCGACGGCCATCCGGCGATCCGGTGCCGTGCCGAAGGCCAAGCGGGTGACCCGCGGGGTCGCCCGTCGGCTCCCGGCTCCGGTGAAGCGCGCGGTCAGGTCCGTTTCGGGATCGGCACCGGCGGCTCGTCCCAATGCCGCGAACGCGCCGAAGAAGGCCTCGCCGGCGCCTCGGCCCACGTCGCGCGACGACGGTCGGGCCGCCCAGGTCCCGAAGGGTCCGGCCGCGTTCAAGTGGCAGAAGGGTTTCGAGCGGCTGGTCGACGAGTTCGTCGATCCCGACAGCTCGTGGGCGGTTGTGACGCCCGGCTGCAAGCCGACCGTCGTCTCCGTCGGTGGCCGCACCGGGGTGGCCTTCCCGTCGTTCGACGGATCGGCGCCGGCGGCCGATTCGGTGTCGTTGATCGCGATCCTCGAGGTCCTGCGGTTGCGGGGCACTCAGCGACTCGTGGTGCCCGAAGGAGCCCGTGCGTGGTTCCAGAGTCATCCGGAGCTGCGCGATCACCTCGCTCGCAGCCATCGGGTCCTCGCTGATCGTGACGCGGCCGGCGTGGTCTTCGATCTCACCGCGTCGTCCGTCGAACAGCCGGGAGTTCTCGCGGCCGTGAAGGATCTGAGCCGGGGCCGCCAGTCGCCGCCGGCGCTCCTCGACTGGTCCGGACTCGACCTCGCCGGCGATCTTCCCGGGTTCACCACCTTCGTTCCCGCAAGCGACGTGGGGGCGGCCGGTCTGCCCTACTTCGATCGCAGCGTCGAGATCGTCGTGACGAGTCGGCGCCACGATCTCGAGGAGGCGAAGCGGGTGGCGTCGTCGGCCGTGGTCGTGTGCGACCGGGTGGGTACGGAGCTGCGTGTCGAGACGGTCCATCTCGTCGGCGAACCCGCGGATGCGGCGGCATCGGTGACCATCGTGGCCACGTCCTCGACCCCGGAGATCGATGCCGCGGTCCGGGTCCGCGCCGAGGCGTTCGGCGCGGAGCTCCGCTTCGACACCGAGCCCGGTTCCGTCGACGCCGAGGTCGTGTTGGTGCTCGAAGCGGGCATGGTGCCGCTTCCCGGCGCACTCGATGCGATGACGACAGCGGTTCGTTCCACCCCCGAGGCGGTCTGGGTGGCCAAGGTCCTCGACGATCACGGTCGAATCGAGTCCGCCGGCGGGATGGTCTTCGCCGACGGGTCGGTTGCCGGGATCGCGGAGGGGACCCTCGATGTCCGGGCTCCGTGGCACGAGTTCAATCGGCCGACCTGCTGGGGCGGAGGGATCGTCGCGGCATCGTCGGCCGTCTGGCAGGCGTTGCCCGAGTTCGATGCCGACGATCCCGTGGCGTGGTTCGGCCAGGTCTGGAAGTCGGGTCGAACCGTCGCGTACCGCTCGTCGGCGACCGTGGTGCGCGTCGGTGGCGCGTCGAACCGTCCGGTGGCGGCCGGCGGGGCCTGGCCGACATGGCTGGCGTCTCGTCCACAGCGGCCCGCCGAGCTCGGCGACGGGTCGTGGCGCTACTTCCTCGCCAACGACGACATCGGCTCTCTCGCGTCCGGAAACGAGGCCTGATGCCACGCACCGCCCTCGTCGTCCACACGCGTATGCCGGCGTTCGACCGCGACAGCGGTTCACAAGACATCGACAACACGATCCGGTGGCTGCTCGACGACGGATGGACCGTCACCTTCCTGTCCCGCGAGCCCGAGGGCGAGGCCGAGCACCGCCACGCCGAGCGTCTGCGCCAGATGGGCGTCGCCACCTTCGCGGGGTTCGACTGGGCCCCGAAGCTCCTGCGTTCCTATCGCTTCGACCTCGCGATGGTCGCATTCTTCGAGGTCGCGGAGGAGATCGTCCCGCTCGTCCACGAGTACTCGCCCGACACCCGGGTGGTGGTGAACTCGATGGACATCCACTTCCTGCGCAATGCCCGCCAGGCATTCGGCCAGACCGGCGCGGTCGACTCGACCTTCGGCGATGCCGCCACCCGCGAGCTCAACGTGTACCACTCCGCCGACGCGGTGATCGCCGTGTCCGACAAGGAACGCACGCTGCTGGCCGACTTCGTCGGCGACGATCGCGTGTTCACCCTTCCGCTGGCCGAACACATCGAGCGATCCACGGTGCCGTTGTCGGAACGCAGGGGCGGATACTTCGTCGGGAACTTCCGGCACGTCCCCAATCGCGATGCGGTCGCCTACCTCGCGAACGAGGTGCTGCCCCTCATCGACGAGGATCTGCGCCGGCGCCATCCGTTCACCGTGATCGGCAACTATCTGGATCAGATCGAGCTCGCCGTCGATCCCGACATGCCCGGTCTCAATCTCGTCGGTTGGGTCCCCACCGTCGAGCCCTATGTGGAGCGGTCACGAGTGGCGGTCGTGCCGCTGCTGCACGGCGCCGGCGTCAAGCGCAAGGTCCTGCAGTCGATGATGGCCTACACGCCGGTGGTCACCACACCGATCGGTGCCGAAGGCCTCGACATCGTGCAGGGGCGTCATGCCCTCGTCTCGGTCGACGCCGCCGACATGGCTGCCGCCTTGACCCGTGTGCTCACCGACGACGACCTCTGGCATCGTCTCGCCGAGCACGGTGCCGCCCATGTCGACGAGCGCCATGGCTTCGATCGCGTCCGGCCGTGCTTCGATCGGCTGATCGCATCGGTCATGGCCCTGCCCCGCCGTCCTCGTCGCATCGAAGCCGGCGACGGCCGTCCGACCGCCAACGTCGACGCGGCGGAGATCCGCCGGCGGATCCAGGCGATCGCCGAGCCCGGCGAGCCGGTGCTGGTCGTCTCACTCGGTGACGACAGCCTGACCGATCTCGGCTCGCAGCCGTGCTGGCACTTCCCCGAGGGTCGCGAGGGCGGATGGGGTGGCTTCGATCCGGTCGACGGTCGTGCGGCGGTCAACCATCTCGACGCCCAGCGACAGCGCGGGGCGCGCTACTTCGTGGTGCCGCGGGCGGCGTTCGACTGGCGCGGCCGGTTCCCCGAGCTCTTCGACCGTCTCGAGAACGACGGACGGCGGCTCTACCAGGACGACACGGTGGCGATCTTCGATCTCGAGCCCGCCGATGCCGCGGTCACGCTCACCCCGGCACTGGCCGTGTCGGTCTTCGTCGCAGGGACGTATTCGGCCGGTCGCAGTGGCCCTCATCCCGATCTGCTGTCGGAGTTGAAGGGCACAGACGCGATGACGGTCCGCCAGGTGTGGAGGGCGGCCGACGATCCCGACGCGATGTCGCCCGTCGACGACACGGGCGCCGACCATGTCGTCTACATCCACGACAACGCGGTGCTGCCGGCGGGCTTCCTCGAGGAGCTCATCGCCACACAGGAGACCCTCGACGTCGATCGGATCCAGCCCGCGCACAGCAGCGGACCGGCGGCGGGTCCCCCGATGACGGAACGTCACCGGGGAGTCGTCGCCCGCGAGGTCGACTCGGTCACGCCGCTGCCGGTGCTGTCGGTGCGGGCGGGGGCCGCCCTCGACGGGCCGGTGACCCTGTGCGACAACGTGACGATCGGTCTGCGCGGCTCGATCGAGGCCGACGATCTCGGCGATTCGTTCGCCCATGTGCGCCGCGTGTGGATCGCCGACGACGAGGGGGTCCCCCGCGTCCACCTCCGTCCGGCTCCGGAGTCGCCACCCGAGATCAGCGTGCTGATCTCGACCTACCAGCGACCGGAGCTGCTGCGCCGGGCGCTGCTCTCGTTCTGTGACCAGACGATCGATCGGTCCCGCTACGAGGTGGTGCTGGTCGACGACGGGTCGCCCGACTCGGAGATCGACGCCATCGTCGAGGAGTTCGCCGATCGTCTGCAGATCTTCGGGGTGTGCGCCGCGCACTCGGGTCGCAGCGGCGCCAAGAACCTGTGCGTGCTCCTCGCTCAGGCCCCGATCGTGCTCTTCTTCGACGACGACGACCGCGTCACCCCCGACTATCTCGAACGCCATCTCGACGGGCACACGGCGCGACCCCACGAGGGTGTGGCGATCCTGGGCCACACCGACTGGGCGCCCGAACTCGACATCAGCCCGTTGATGCACTTCATCACCGACGTGGACCGGCTCATGTTCTCCTACTCCAGCCTCTCGAAGGGTCAGGAGCTCGACTGGCGTGGCTTCTGGGAGGGCCGGATCTCCTGCAAGCGGTCGCTGCTCATGCGTCACGGTCTGCACGACCAGCGCCTCGACTACTCGATCGACATCGAGATGGGGTGGCGGCTCATGCCGCACGGGCTGAAGGTCGTCTACGACCCATCGGCGGTGAGCGTGATGGCCCGTCCGCTCGACTTCGCCGGGTTCTGCGATCGCACCCAGGCCAAGGGCAGGGCGAGCGCGGTGATCGCGTCGCTGCATCCGGGTACTGGGATCGGTGCCCAGCTGAAGCTCGACGAAGCCCGCGCGTTCTACGACGAGCACCGCTTCGCCGAGGAGGGGTTGCGCACGACCGTGGCCCGGCTCGAGGAGCGTTGTCGCACCGAGGGCGACGCGATGTCCGCACGGGATCTCGACGAACTCCACGAGTCCTATCGCACGATGTTCCGCATTCTCAACGCAAAGGGGATCGCGGAGACGACCGGAGGGGTCTACGCCATGGCGCGTCAACCGACCACAGTCCAACCGTTCGAGGACACCGATCCCGACCTGCTCTACGACGGAAGTCCTCCCGAGGCCTCCGACGATCCGGTGCTGAGCATCACGTTGCCGGTCTGGAGCCGCAGCGAGAAGCTGGCCCGCATGGTCGAGAAGACCGTCGAGCGGATCTGGGAGGTGGCGCGGGTTCCCACCGAGGTCGTGGCGATCGACAACGGATCGGACTTCGAGTCGAAGCTGTTGGCGAAGGTGTATCGCTATCCCGAGAACAAGGGTGTCTCGACGGGGTGGAACACCGGGATCCGGCTGTCGACGGCTCCGACGTTCGTCGTGATGAACAGCGACTGCATGGTGGAGCCGGGATGGGACGAGGCGTTGCTCGAGGCGGCCAACGATGGTCGTCGCATCGCGTTCCCCTATACCGATCATTGCGACGGGAAGGGGTTCACCACCCCTGACCAGGGTGGCACCGCAGGCTGGTGCTTCATGATGACGAAGGCGATCTACGAAGAGGTGGGTGTCTTCGACGAATGGTTCAATCCCGCGTTCTGCGAGGACACCGACTACTGGCACCGCGCCTGGCAGCTGGGCATCGCACTCGAACCGGTGCCGGCGGCACGGGTCGTGCACGCCCGGCGCACCACCGCGAGCACGACCCCCAACGTCGACTGGCTGCTGCTCGGTCATCGCTACAAGTACGGCTGGAAGCACGGCGTCGATCCCCTCGCGGCCCCGCCGTACTACAACCGCAAGTACTCCGACTACCACGGTTCGTTCGAGGTGCCGTCGTCGTGAGTCTCGAGCATGCCGCGCCGTATCTCGCGGGCGAGGGCATCTGCCCGAATCCGATCTTCGTGATCGGCTCGCCACGTTCGGGGACCACGGCCACCGCACAGTCGCTCAACCGTCACCCCGATCTGTGGGTCGGCAAGGAGAGCTACATCCTCTCGGATCTGTTCCAGGGGGAGCGGGCCGAACGGGTGTGGGAGAACCAGCAGGATCGTCAGACCCCGTGCTGGCTCGACCACGAGCAGGTCGACAAGGACGAGTGGTTGGCGTTCATCGGCCTCGGCTTCAACGCCCTCTTCTCGTCGCGCGCCGAGGGCAAACGCTGGATCGACCAGACGCCGCTCTACACGCCGATGGCGCCGACCCTGGCGAAGATGTTCCCGGGTGCGAAGTTCGTCCACATCGTGCGTGACGGGCGCAACGTGGTCCGTTCGATGTCGAACTTCGAGCGCAAGTTCGACGACGAGCTGCTCGCCAACGCGAAGCCCAACGAGATCCCGAAGTGGAGCAAGGACGTCGAGAAGGCCTGCGAGACCTGGGCGACGTGGGTGCACGCCGGGTTCGATTTCGCAGAAGCGAATCCCGATCGCTGTCTCACCGTGTGGAACGAGAAGCTCGCCGCCGGTGGCCCTGAGGCCTTCGACCCCGTGCTCGAGTTCCTCGATCTGCGCCATCACCCTGGCCCGGGCAACTTCTTTTCGAAGAAGCGCATCGGCTCGAGCTTCAAGCTCGACCCGACGAGACCCGACGACGACGACTGGTCTGCGTGGGACAAGAAGCGGCGCAAGGTGTTCGCCGCGGTGGCGACCGACGCCTGGGTCCGGGCCGGTTACGGCACGGCGGCCGACATGGAGACGTGGCGAGATGGTTGACGGTCCGGTGCCGGGAGGCACCGCCCCCGATAGGCCCCGGGTGTTCGCCATCGGGCTCAACAAGACCGGCACGACGTCGTTCCACGACGCCATGACCCTCCTCGGGTTCAGGAGTCTGCACTGGGGCGGCCCGCCGATCCGTGAGCAGATCGAGGCGGCGCGCGACGCCGGTCTACCCCTGCTCAGCAATATGGACCAGGCGATCGACTGCTACTCCGACATCGAGGTCCTGGCCAAGAACTATGCGCTCCTCGATCGGCAGTACCCCGGCAGTCGCTTCATGATGACGGTCCGCCCGCTCGAGAAGTGGCTCGACAGCCGCCGCCGCCATGTCGAGAACAACCAGGCGCGCAAGGCCCGTGGCGAGTACGACGGCAACTTCCTGGTGGTCGAGGAGGACAAGTGGCGGCGCCAGTACGAGCGCCACTACTCCGGCGTGCGGGAGTACTTCGCCGGTCGCGACGACTTCGTCGAGGTCGACATCACCGCCGGTGCCGGTTGGGCACCGTTCTGCACGCTGCTCGGGGTCGCCGAGCCGAAGATCGCGTTCCCGCACTCCAACAAGGGCAAGTAGCGGCCGGTCAGAGCTTCGTGGCGAACTCCCGCTCGTAGCGAAGGAAGAGCCAGCCGCCGAGCAAGAGACCACCGACCGCCCAGGCGCAGGCGATGCCGAGCCATCCGTAGTTGATCGGCTGACCCCCGAGGATGTGCTGGTAGTTGCCGAACACACCGAAGAACGGCATCCACTGGACGTAGCGCCGGATGTCGTCGGACAGGAGATCGACCGGATAGATGACCGGACTGGTGAAGAAGATGATGCGACTGACGTAGGTGAGGATGTTCTTCACGTCCTTGAAGAACACGACCGCTGTGGAGATCATCAGGGCCAGGCCCGTTCCGATCAGGATCTGGAGTGGGAAGAGCACGAACCACCAGAGCATCTTCAGGCTCACCGTTGCATCGAGGAAGATCGCGGCACCGAGGATGATCGGGACCGATGGGAGGAACTTCAACACGCCGCCGTAGATCGCCGAGATCGGAAGGAGCATCCGGGGGAACGTCGAGTTCAGCATCAACCCCGACGCGGCCGACACGGAGTTGCCGCCCTCGGTCAGTGCTGCGCCGGCGACCTGGAAGTGGAGGATGCCCGAGATGATGATCGGGATGAAGGCCGACGGGCGGGATCCGCCGCGCAGCACCGTGAACAGGAAGTAGTACAGGCCCACCATGAAGAGCGGGTCGATCAGCGCCCACACACCGCCGAGCGCGGTGTTGGATCGCGATCCCTTGACCTTCGACTTCGCCAGGGCAACGGCGAAGGCTCGACGATCCCAGAGGTCCCGAAGGTAGGGCTGGAGGGGCGGAACGAAGCGAACATGGGACTCGTAGACGAAGAGGATGTCGTCGTCGACCGCTCTGCGGCTCGTTGCCCGGTGCTCCCGTTTGGCCTGCCGACGGCGAGCTTTGAGCTCCCGGCGCCGATCCCGAGTGAATGCCTCGGTCTCACTGGTGCCGAGAACGTCGGGTTCGTCGTCGAAGTCGGGAGGGGTGTTGGACATCTTCGTCACATCTCGTCGGGGAGTTCGAGGTCTTCGAGACGGCAGTACCGCATGTAGGCGGCGATGATGTCCTCCGGATCACCAGACGCCGCGATCGCTCCCTGATGCAGCCAGATGGCCTGGGTCGCCATCGAACGAACCGAGGTGAGCCCGTGGGTGACCAGGACGATGGTGCGCCCCTCTCTCATCAGCTCGGCCATCTTCACCCGGGCGTGTTCGCCGAATCCGGCGTCGCCGCCGCCCAGGGCCTCGTCGATGAGGAGGATCTCGGGATCGAGATGCACCGCCACGGCGAAGGCCAGGCGCGACCGCATGCCCGCCGAGTAGGTGTTCATGGGGTAGTCGAGGTACTCACCCAGCTGGGCGAACTCGGCGATCTCGTCGTAGAGCTCGTGCAGACGGGCGCGGGTCAGGCCGACGGCCAGCCCGCCCAGCAGGATGTTCTCGCGGCCGGACAGGTTCGGGTTCATGCCCAGGCCGAGGGCGAGCAGTGAGACCCGGCCGCGGACGGTGATGCGCCCGTGGGTCGGCGCCAGCGCGCCGGAGAGGGCTCGGAGCAGCGTGGACTTCCCGGCGCCGTTGCGTCCGACGATCGCCAGCGTCTCGCCCTTCGGCACATCGAAGGTGACGTCGCGCACGGCCTTGACGGTCCGCTCGGGCGGGCGGCGCCGGGTCACCAGGTCCAGCACGTCCTTGGCGGCGCTGCCGCCCGGGAGTCGCAACCGGTAGTCGATCGAGAGATGGTCGACCTCGATCGCGGGCTTCGCCTCGACGACCGTCGGCGCGTCGGTCATCCGACAGTGCCGGGAAGCGGGTTCGCCGCGAGATCGGCCTTCTCCGCCTCGATGAGCAGCGGCGCCACCGCATCGTCGACGACGATCGCGAACTTGTCGACGGTTCGCCCGTTGGGGAGGACCTCGATGGTGGGACGGCGGTAGATCAGCGAAGGACGGTTCTCTTCGCGGGAGATCTCGTTGAGCTCGCGGACGATCGCCGAGGTCTCGCGCTGGCTGAGCTGCACCGCGGCGGCCGCGTCGCCCTCGACGACTTCCTTGCCGGCGACCGTGGCGCGGGCGACGTGGGACAGGAGCGTCTTCGAGAGTTCGTCGACCTGGCCGAAGATGCGGGTGACGCTGTCCTGGTCCCATTCCTCCTGCGAGGCGCGAGCCATGGATCGCAGCATGAACTGCATCACCTCTTCCACGTGCTCTTCGGGCACTGGCACCATCACGTACGGCATGGGTCCTCCTGGATGTCGCAACGGCGAGTATACCGGCGCCCTCGCGGGCCCATAAATGGCCCGAACGACCCGAATCCGAAGGCGTCGCGGTGCGGTACTGTCGGCCCCATGTTTCCCCTCTGGGATGTAGCCATCGCGCCTGTTCTGTCCGCCTGCGGCGCCCGAAAGGTCGTCGAGATCGGTGCCCTTCGTGGAGAGAACACCGTGCAGATCCTCGACCATCTCGGTCCGGAGGGCGAGCTCCACGTCATCGACCCGGTGCCCGACTTCGACCCCGCCGAGCACGAGCGGCAGTTCCCGGGGCGGTACTTCTTCCACGAGGCGCTGAGCCTCGACGTCCTCCCCGATCTCGAACCCATGGACGCCGCGCTGATCGACGGCGACCACAACTGGTGGACGGTCTACAACGAGTGTCGCCTCCTGGCCGAGAACGCACTGGCAGCCGGCCGGTTCATGCCGGTGATGATCCTCCACGACGTGGCGTGGCCCTACGGACGTCGTGACCTCTACTACGACCCCAGCAACGTCCCCGAGGAGCGCCGCCAGCCCTACGACTACCTCGGCATGCGTCCGGGTCAGTCGAAGCTGGCCAAGCGGGGCGGCCTCAATCCGACGATGGCCAACGCACTCGAGGAGGGCGGCGAGCGCAACGGCGTGATGACGGGCCTCGACGACTTCGTCAAGGAACACCCGAAGCCGATCCGCCAGATCGTGCTGCCGTTCTACTTCGGCCTCGCGATCATCGCCGAGGAGGAACGGCTGGCGGCCGAGCCCGAGCTCGCTGCCGCGTTCGATCGACTCGAATCGGCCGAGGCCCGCTACGACATGCTCGAGGTCGCCGAAGACATCCGCATCAAGGCGATGCTCTTCCAGCACAACGTCTTCTTCCAGCGCGAAGAGTTCCAGGCCCGGGCGGCGGCCCGCTATCTCGGCGTGGTGAAGTCGGCCCTGCTCGACGAGCACTACATCGAGAACGAGGTACGGATCGAGCAGCTGTTCGACGCGGCACAGAACGGCACCCGTCTCGATGCGGCGGCGCTGCGCGACCCCATGCGATTCGACAAGCAGCGTGCGAACCGTCTGGAGCGGTCGCGCTCTCGCGTCGCGGGCCCGGATGCGCACGCCAACTCGTCGTTCCTCCCCTATACCGCCATGGGCCGCTCGCGTCTCGAGCATCTCGAGGCGTGTGCGGATCACGTCCGCACCGGCGGCGTCGCCGGCGACTTCGTGGAGTGCGGCACCGGCCGTGGTGGTGGCGCCATCTTCCTGCGGGCCTATCTCGAGGGACATGAGCTGAAGGAGCCGCGGGTCTGGGTCGCCGATCGGTTCCGATCGGCCGACGACGGCGACGACGCACCCCGGATGCCGAAGCGGGGCGTCGCCGGCTTCCGGGCCGACCTCAACATGGTGCGAGAGGGATTCGACCGGTTCGACCTGCTCGACGATCGGGTGTCGTTCCTCGTCGGCCCGCTCGAGAGTTCGCTCGCCGACGCTCCCATCGATTCGATCGCGCTGCTGCGCATCGGTCACACGGCGGGAGCGAAGACGGGAGCGATCCTCGAACAGCTCTACGACAAGTTGTCGGTCGGGGCGGTGGTGGTCGTCGACGAGTTGGCCCACGACTCGACCCGGGAGGATGTCGAGGCGTTCCATGCCCGCCGCGGGATCCAGGCACCACTCGAGCGCATCGACGAGTCGACCGTCTCGTGGGTGAAGTCCGCAGGTGACGGTACCGCCGCCGAATCCGCGGCGACTCCGGCGGGCCGCGGCGCTCCCATCCTGCGCCCGAGGACCCAGGGGACGCTCGACCTGAGTGTCGTGGTGGTGTTCTACAACATGCGACGGGAGGCCGAACGCACGTTGCGGTCGTTGTCCCGGTCGTATCAGGAGGGGATCGACGACCTGCGGTACGAGGTCATCGCCATCGACAACGGGTCCGATCCCGAGCAGCGGCTCGACGAGGCCTTCGTGTCGCAGTTCGGGCCCGAGTTCCGTCTCCTCGACATGGGTGCCGACGCGATGCCGTCGCCGGTGTTCGCGTTGAACCGGGGCATCGAGCTCGGTGAGGGCGAGAACTTCGCGCTGATGATCGATGGCGCCCATGTGGTCACTCCCGGTGCGCTGCGCTTCGCCATGTCGGCGATGCGCGACCACGCTCCCGCCGTCGTCGTCACCCAGCAGTGGTACATCGGCCCGGGGCAGCAGGGCGATGTGATGGAGCAGGGCTACGACCGCGCCTACGAAGACGCTCTCTTCGAGCGGATCGACTGGCCGAACGCCGGCTATCGCCTGTTCGAGATCGGATCGTTCGTCGGTGATCGCGACTGGTTCGACGGCGTGTGGGAGAGCAACTGCATCTTCGCGTCGCGGGCCCAGTTGCAGCAGATCGGTGGGTTCGACGAGTCCTTCGACGTCGCCGGTGGGGGCTATGCCAACCTCGAGCTCTACGAGCGTCTCGGCAACGCACCGGGGATCAACGTGTGCACGATGATCGGTGAGGGCTCGTTCCACCAGATGCACGGTGGAACGACCACCAACCAGACCGACGCGGTCGAGCGTCGATCGCGCATCTTCGGCTACGCCGAGAAGTACGCCGAGCTCCGGGGCCGGCCCTTCAAGGGACCGGGCAAGCCGCTGCACTACGTGGGACGCATGCCCAACGACGCGGCGAGGCGGAGCAAGCCGCGCCGGCTCGCCCCGCGGGCCTTCATCGAGGACGCGGTCGTCGACGGCAAACCGACGTCGCCGACCCCGATGCCGCTGGAGCTCTCCACCGCGTTCACCGAAGCGGTGTGGCACACCCTGCCCTGGCGGGAAACCACCTGGCTCGGTCGTGCGGTTTCGAGCGCGCCGACGGACCTTCTCGCCTATCAGGAACTGATCGTCGGGATCCGTCCCGATGTCGTCATCGAGACGGGAGCGGCCGACGGTGGCCGGTCCCTGTTCCTCGCATCGATCCTCGAGATGGTCGGGCACGGCCGCGTTGTCGCCATCGGCGCTGATGCGAATGACCGTCCGACGCACGATCGCCTCGTGTACGTCGACGGCGACGTCGGCGATGGCTCGCTCGACGAACACCTCGCCGAGCTGGTCGGCGACGGGCGGGGTCTCGTCATCCTCGGAGGAGCGGCCGACCGAGCGACGACGCATCGCGAGTTCACCCGGCTCGAACGCTTCGTCCCCGTCGGCTCCTTTGTCGTGGTCGCCGAGACGATCCTCAACGGCAACCCGGTGTGGCCGGCCTTCGGACCGGGACCGGCCGAGGGCGTGAAGCAGATCCTGGGCGACCGGGGCGAATTCGTCGCCGATCGATCGATGGAGAAGTTCTCGTTGACCTTCAACCCGGGCGGGTTCCTGCGGCGGGTTCGCTGATCAGAACCCGACCACCACCTCGGCGTCGGCATCGGCCATCACGAGCACCCGGTGCTCCCATTCCTCGACACCCTCGGGGCGCTCACGCGGGTCGGCCCGGGCGAGGAGGAGGAAGTTGGCCCGGCCCGCGGCCTGCAGACGGACTGCGAGCTCGCTGAGCGAGCCGATGATCTGTCGGGCCGGCATGTCGATGGCGGCGGACACCTCGAGCAGTGTGGGGGTGCTGCCGGCGACGGTGGCCTGGGCGACGTGCAGAATCAGGTTGCGCAGGTCGCTATCGATCTGGTCGAACACGAGGCGCACCGCGTCGGGGTTCTCGGCGATCTTCGGCCCCGACAGCTTCCACGCCATGTAGGTCGTGACCTGGTCGACGAGCTCTTCGGGCACCGGCACCATGACGTATTCCATGTGAAGGGAGAGTACCGGCCGACGCGCCGATGACCCAGCGCGCGCCGTGGCCTGAGGTCATCTCGGGGCGAACGCGTCCATGTCGGCGCGGATCGCGGCGATGCGATCGTCGGGAACGCCAGCGTCGTCGGCGAAGTCCTCCCAGACGGCGACGGCGGCGAGGACTTCGTCGATGATCGACCGGTACCCGGGCACCGCGAACCGGTCACCCATCGTCTCGAGGTCGGCTCGGGCGATCTCCTCGGTCTTGCCGTTGACCGACATCTGGTGGCGGGCGACCCACACGCTGTCGACGCGATACGAGTGGGTCAGATCGAACGCGGGAGCGAGCGACCACTCGCCGTCGGGGGTGCACGAGAACGCGACGTTCTTGGTGTGATCGTCGCGGTTGACCGCGGCGACGTTGAACACACAGCGGCGGAACACCTCCGCGGCGGCGTCGGGCCCGAGGCCGAGCGACTCGACGACGAGCAGGAGTTGCTCGTAGCTGTGTGCGCCGGGACGGCGGAAGTCGAGGTGGTCCAGGCCGCACAACGACAGGACGTGGAGTCGACCACCGTCGTCGGTTCGGTCGAACCGCCGGGTCAGGAAGTGCGCCCGCGGCCCCTCGGGCAGCAACCGGCACTCGGTCATGGCGATGCCCGCCGCGGTCGCCATCAGGTGGTAGGCGAACTCGATCCGCCCGTAGCCGGCGCCGTCGAGAATCCGGACGCCACGGTCCTGACCGGTCGTCACGCCGTCGAGCTTGACGAGCCACTGCCCGAACCCGGGTGGCGGGTCGAACTGGCCGGATCGGATCTGGGCTGTTTCGGGGTTGAACGCGACGACCGCCTTGGCCCGCGCGCCGCCTGCGGACGAGCCGACCTGGATCAGCTGCCGCAGCGTGTCCTCCGCCGGAGCGGCGGCGGGGAACTCGCCGTCGAGGACCTGGCGAGCGGAGGTGACCAGATCGGCCAGTGCGATCGCCGTCGGCTCGTCGGGACGCTCGGCGAGCGGGGGATGGAAGGTGAGGGCGCCCATGCCCCGTTCGCCGGTGTAGGCGAGTCGGTCGAGCGGAGTGATCCGGTCGCGCTCGATACCTCGACGGGCCATCCACGCATCGACCAGGGTGTTGCCGAAGTCGTCGGGGAGGGCATCGGCCAACAGGGGCGGAAGGCGCTTCCACGTGACGGCGTCGAGATCGGGGAACGCGTAGGGCGCCCGCCGATTGGGCATGTGGAGCGGCGCGAGCTCGACGGGGCCCGAGATCCACTCGGGGGCGTACTCGAAGACGTAGGCGCCCGCGGCGGGATCAGGAGCGACGGCCCCGACTCGGCGGCCCCAGGCCCGAACCTCGACGACCTCGACCGGTGTGTACACATCGGTGGTCATGGCCGGCGCAGACGTTCGTCGAGGAGTTCGAGAGGGGAGACCGTGATGGGTGGGGTGAGGGCTTCGAGCCATTCCGTGCGTCCGAGCGCACGCACCACCTCGATCAGGGTCGAGAGGGTCGATCCCGCTCCGGACTCGAGGTTGCGGATGGTCCCGACCGAGACGTTGGCGCGCCGGGCGAGTTCGGCCTGGGTGAGGCCATCGCGGGTGCGGAGGTCTCGGACCTGGCGGCCCATCGCTTCCTCCCACTCCACCAACGTCCGACGTTCGACCACGGTCCGAATGCTCCCATCCTCAGGATGATCAAAAGATTAGTGATCTGCCGGTACTTGTCAAACGATGGTCGGCAGATTCAACAAAGAATTGATGATATGAGCCGCATTTGGCCGTAGAACAACAAGTTCTTGTTCATCGATCGAATGGGTCCAGATGGAGCCGCTCGGCAGTGGTGGTGCCGCCGAGGGGAGCGGCCCCGTCGAAACCGTGTTGCCGCCAGGCTTCGTAGAGCACGATCGACACCGCGTTCGCCAGGTTCAGGCTCCGGTTGTCGGGTCGCATCGGGATCGAGAGGAGGTGGTCGTCGGGGATCCGCGACATCGCGTGCTCATCCAGCCCGGCTCGCTCGGCGCCGAAGACGAGGACGTCGTCGGGGGCGAAGGTGATGTCGGTGTAGCGCCGTGCCCCCCTCGACGAGAATCCGAACCGGCGTCCGGGAAGGCCGGCGAGGGCCGTGTCGACGTCGGGGTGGACCTGCATCGTCGCGTGCTCGTGGTAGTCGAGTCCGCCCCGCTTCAGCAGTGAGTCGCTCAGGACGAACCCGAGCGGTTCCACGAGGTGTAGTTCGGCGCCGGTGTTGGCGCAGAGCCGGATGATGGCACCGGTGTTGGGCGCGATCTCCGGGTGCACCAGCACGACGTGCATCAGCCGCGCTGCAGCTCGCGCTTGAGGACCTTGCCGGCCGGGCTGCGGGGGAGCGCAGGGAGCAGATCGACGCGCTCGGGGAGGGCCTGGGTGCGCAGCCCGGCGGCCCGCAGGAAGCCACCGATCGACTCGACCGTCGGGGTGGTCCCCTCCGCGGCGACGATGGCCGCGACGA
Source organism: Acidimicrobiales bacterium (assembly GCA_041394245.1). NCBI lineage: Bacteria > Bacillati > Actinomycetota > Acidimicrobiia > Acidimicrobiales > Acidimicrobiales bacterium. The sequence goes on along the minus strand of JAWKIR010000003.1, from coordinate 406,694 downwards.
CGCGTTCGCCGGTCCGGTCGTCGGGCACCCCGAACACGGCGACGTCGACGACCTCCGGCGACGTGAAGAGGAGGTCCTCGACCTCCTTGGCCGAGATGTTCTCGCCGTTGCGGATGATGATGTCCTTCAGCCGGCCCGTGATGGTCACATAGCCCTCGGCGTCGATGACGCCGAGGTCGCCGGTGCGGAAGTAGCCGTTGGCATCGAAGGCATCCGCATCGAGCGCGGCGTCGACGTAGCCGAGCATCACCTGCGGCCCCTTCGCCCGGAGTTCACCCTCGACGCCGGGGGGACACACCCGTTCGTCGGCGTCGACGGCGATGAGGTCGACACCGGGCAGCGCCCGTCCCTCGGTGGTGGCGAGCTTCTCGTCGGGGTCGTGCACGTCGCCGTTGGTGAGGACGGGTGACTCGGTGAGCCCCCATCCCGACGCCACGCCGACACCGCCCAACTCCTCGACCACCCGGCGGTGCATCGCCGGGGGAATCGGTGCGCCGCCACCGGGGCAGACCTTGAGATCGGGAAAGAGGGCGCCGTCGCCGGCTGCGGCCCGGCGTTCTTGTGCCGCCAGGTACATCAGGTAGAAGGGCGTGCCCGTGCCGGCATGGGTGCAGCCGTGTTCGGCCAGGAAATCGACGGTGGCGACCGGGTCGACGGTCTCGTCCATGAGATGGGTGCACCCGGTCTGGAGCGCCATGTAGAGGAGCCCGATCCCGCCGATGTGGGGGAACGGGAAGACCAGCGAGTAGCGGTCGCCCGCCTGCACGTCGAGACGCCGGCCCATCGCGAGGGGGAAGGCGCCGACGGTGCGGTCGGTGTGGCGGGCGCCCTTCGGATCGGCGGTGGTCCCGGAGGTGTAGGTCAGCCAGCGCACTCCGCCGGGGTCGTCGACCGCGGGCGGCAGGGTCGCGGGGTCACCGGCGGGGAACCTTCCGGGCGCCACCACGAGGTGGTCGAGGCCGTCGATGTCGGCCGCCACGCGTGCCCCCATCGCTGCGAAGTCGTGACCGCCGAACTCGCCGGGCGTGACGAGGAGCCGAGCGCCGCTCTGACGGCAGCAGAAGCCGACCTCGCGGTCGCGATAGATGGCGATGATCGGGTTCTGGACCGCGCCGAGCCGTGACAGTGCGCCGGCGAGTACGACGGTGTCGACCCAGGTGGGGAGGATCCACGAGACGACGTCGCCGGCCCGGATCCCCATGTCGGCGAAGCCCGCAGCCATCCGCTCGACTCGCTCCCGATACCCACCGAACGTCGCGGTGTCGCCCTGGCGGGAGCGGAGCATCACGGCGTCGGGCCAACGGTCGGCGGCGTACTCGACGAGGCCGGGAAGGGTCTGGGGCAGGTCGTTCATCGCTCGTCCTCGTTCGCCGGTTTCTCCGCGGCCGCGAATCGCTCGACCAGCGCGTCGAGCGTGCCCGCGCACGTCGTTGCTCCTCCCGGTGGTTCGGGGAGTCGGACCGGGCCGTGTTCACGGCTCGGCAGCAGGATGGTTGCGTGGCCGGGGCAGGTCACTTCGCCGCGCTGGTTCTCGCCCCGGATCTCGAGGTCGACGGCGGGGCGGTCACCCTCGGCCAGGTATGTACGGACGACCTCGCCCCGCATCCAGTGCGTGTCGCCGACATAGTTGAACTTGCGGAACTCGACGTCGAGCTTCCAGAGCCAGGCGTCGTCGCCCATCCAGTCGGTGCACAGGTGCACGAGCCAGGTCTCGCGCATGCGCCCGTAGTCGTAGATCGCCGGGTTGCCGGCCCGCCTGGCCCATTCCGGATCCCAGTGGACGCGCTGGTGGACATCGGGGATGTTGAGGTCGTCGGGTCGGAAGAAGCCCGGGACCCGCTGACGCTGCTGATGCGCGAGCCGCAGCGCCTTCACGCCGTAGAGCCCCATGCCCATACCGGTGTGCCAGACGATCATGTCGGTGACTCGCAGGGGACCCTTCACGAGGGGGGTGACGACGTCGCCCTCCCGGACGTCTTCGAACCAGCGGGGTTCGGCGCCACGTCGGCGGTCGACTTCTCCCGCGTAGGCGGCGTCGATCTCGGCGAGCTGCTCGTCGCCGTAGGGCGCGATCTCGGTGTCGGCGTACTTCGTGTTGTCGCCCTTGGCCTCGACCTTCTTGCGGTCGGTGCGGATCATGAGGCGGTACTGGGCCGACAGCATGTGGTCGGGGGCACCGAACACTTCGCCCGTCCACTCGTGAACGGTCCGTTCCGCGAACTCGCTGGGCTTGTCGTGGACACCGACCAGCGCGTTGCGGCGCGTGACGCGGGTGCCGGGCCGAAGCGGTGCCCACCACTCGCGGAAGCTCCCGGCGTAGTACGCGTGGGCTCCCTTCAGCGGGTCGCCCTTGAGCAGGGCTTTCGTGTCGGGTTCGAGCGACGTGATCTCGTTCTCGCCGATGAGGGTGTCGCCGCCGTTGAGGTTGGGTGAGGCGATCGGGCCGCCCCACACGGTCGACGTCGCGTAGTCGGGGTCGCACCACAGCGGGTTGTCGTCACCGGTCGCCTCGGCGACATGGCGGAACGCGTCGATCCCCGGGTCGCGGTACCACGGCGGTTGCGGATGGGGTTGGGCGACACCGATGCGGGCTCGCAGACGGGCCAGCCCTTCGTCGGTGATCGCCGGTTCGGTCATGGCCGGTAATGTAGACCCGCCACGGAGATGGGGGAGAACGTCCGGATGAGCGAGCGGCTGACACTGGACCGCAGCGCAACCGACGACGAGATCGTGGCCGTCGTGACCGACTGGGTCGAGGCGCACGTGCCCGAATCGTGGCGCCGCGCCGCAGCCGAAGGCCCCGACGCGCTGCGTGCCGCGCGGCCCCGGGCCGACTACGAGGCCTGGTATCCGACGTTCGCCGATGCCGGTCTGGCCGTCGCCACGTGGCCCGTGCCCTACGGCGGCCTCGATCTCACCAACGCCCAGGCCCGTGTCGTCGAGTCCGTCCTCGCCCCGCACAACCTGGGTCGGCTCAATCCGCTCGGGTTGAACAACACGGCCTCGGCCCTGTTCGCCTTCGGCACCGAGGAGCAGCGGCTCCGCTTCCTCCCGCCCATGGTCCGAAACGAGGAGCGCTGGTGCCAGCTCTTCTCCGAACCGGGCGCCGGCTCCGATCTCGCGTCGCTGTCCATGCGAGCCGAACGCGACGGCGACGAATGGGTGCTGTCGGGCCAGAAGGTGTGGAGCACCTGGGCGCACCGCTCCGACTTAGCGATCTGTCTCGCCCGCACCCATCCCGAACAGCCGAAGCGCAAGGGCATCACCTACTTCCTCGTCGATCTGCGGGTCCCGGGGGTCGAGGTGCGCGAGCTGCGCCACATGGGTGGCGAGGTCGACTTCAACGAGGTGTGGCTCGACGAGGTGCGGGTGCCCGACTTCCAGCGGGTCGGCGAGGCCGGCGACGGCTGGCGGGTGGCCGGGGCGACCCTCTCGAGCGAGCGTCAGATGGTGGCCGGTGCCGGCTCAGGTGGCATCGGTCGTCTCGGCGGGCGAGGCGTCGACGAGCTGTTGGCCGCCCCGGGACACCTCGATCCGGTGGCCCGCGATCGTGTGATGCGGCTCTACGCCGAGGAACGCATCCGCGACTGGACCAACCAGCGGGTGCGCGCCACCGTCAAGGCGGGCGGTACCCCGGGCCCGGCCGCCTCGATCGGCAAGGTGCACCAGGCCGTGCTCAACCAGGCGTTGCAGCTCGCCGCGGTGGATCGCCTTGGCGCCGCGTCGATGGCGTGGGAGGGTCCCGACATGCCCCACCAGGTCCGCGGCATGATCCGCAGTCGTGCCAACTCGATCGAGGGCGGCACCACCGAGATCAACAAGAACGTATTGGGCGAGCAGGTGCTCGGGCTTCCCCGCGAGCCCGACCCCTGGCACGGCGCCCCCTGGCAGGAAGTACCCCGCTCGTGAACTACTCGTCGTTCGATCATCTCGAGGTCTTCCGTGACGGCCCCGTCGGCTGGCTGGTCAACGACCGACCCGACGTGCGCAACGCCATGAGCGGCGACATGCGTGACGAGTTCGCGGTCTCCTGGCGTGAGCTCGACGCCGACCCCGAGGTTCGGGTGATCGTGCACACCGGCAACGGCCGCGACTTCCAGACCGGTGTCGACGTGGGCGAGCTCGCCTCCGACGGGATCGGCATGGAGCGCTACCGCCAGTCCATGGAGGACTTCGACGTCCACTTCACCTCGTGGCACCAGGAGGTGTGGAAGCCCGTGATCACCGCGGTCAACGGCATCTGTTGCGGCGGGGGGTTCCACTGGGTGGCCGACGCCGACATCGTGATCGCGGCGAGCGATGCCCAGTTCTTCGACCCCCACGTGTCGGTCGGGCAGGTCGTCGCCATCGAGGCGATCGGGCTGATGAAGAAGATGCCGGTCGAAGCCGTGATGCGGATGGCCTTCATGGGCAAGTACGAACGCATGGGCGCCGAACGGGCCTACGAGTTGGGGATGATCTCCGAGATCGTCGATCCGCCCGAGCAGCTGCGGGCTCGGGCCCAGGAGATCGGTGAGACGATCGCCAGGAACTCCCCGGCGGCGATGGCCGCCACCAAGAAGGCCCTGTGGGGCGCACTCGAGTTGGGACTCACCGACGCCTGCCGGGCTGGTGCGCAGCATCTCGTCGGCATGTGGGGTCACCCCGATCAGGACGAGGGGCCGCGGGCCTTCGCCGAGAAGCGTGACCCGGAGTGGCAGCCGCTCGCCGATGGGTGAGCCGTCGTCGGCGGAGCACGTCGACCTCTCGTCGCTGCTGATCGACCATCCGTTCGGCGACGACGAGGTGCTGCTGCACGGATCGACCCGGTCGTGGACGGCGGGCGAGGCGCGAGCGGAAGTGGAACGTCTGCGGAGCGAGCTGGCCGCCGCCGGGGTACCGGTCGGTGCGGCGGTGGCGGTGCGGTCGGGCGGATGCGAGACCGTGATCGCCATGACCGCGATCTGGCGGCACGGTGCCGTCTTCGTTCCGGTCAACGACCGGCTGCCCGACGCGGCCGTCGAGTCGCTGCTCGAACGAACCGGTGTCGCTGCGGTCGTCGTCGGCACCGCGGTCGAACGACGGTCGGGGTCGGCCGTGCACGAACCGGGCGCGGCCTTCGTGCTCTTCACCAGCGGCACGACGGGTGAGCCCAAGGCGATCGTGCATCACCACGACGCCTATCTCGAGATCATCGATCGGGTGCTGGGCCCGCTCTCGGCTGCGCGAGACACGGCGAAACGCCCCTCGCCCAACCTGATCCCGGTACCGATGGCGCTCAACGCCGGGATCTACAACGCCCTGTTCGGGCTGCGGGCCGGCGCGCCGCTGGTGCTCATGGACCGCTTCACCACCACCGAGTTCGCCACGCTCGTGCGCCGCCACGAGATCCGCTCGACCGTGCTGCCGCCCGCGTCGATCGCGATGCTCAACGACGATGCGGAGATCAGCGATCTCGGCCCCCTGCGCTATGTGCGCTCGATCACCGCGCCGCTGTCGCCGTTCCAGGCCCGCCGCTTCACCGAACGATTCGGCGTGTTCGTACTCAACGGCTACGGCCAGGCCGAACTCGGTGAGGTGATCGGATGGACGGCGGCCGACGCCAAGGCCCACCCCGAGCGGATCGGTGCGGTCGGTCGGCCTCACCCCGGGGTCGAGGTCCGGATCGACGCACCCGACGACCGTGGCGTCGGCGAGCTGTCGGTGAAGCCGCCGGCCCCGCCGGCTGACGGTGTCGTCGCGACGCTCGGCGACCGGCTCGGCGCCGACGGATTCGTGCGGACCGGCGACCTCGCTCGGCTCGACGACGGGTGGGTGTGGATCGAGGGCCGCGTCGGTGACCTGATCAATCGCGGTGGCAACAAGGTCTTCCCCGACGAGGTCGAGGAGGTGCTGGCCTCGGTGGTCGGCATCCGTGAAGCCGCCGTCGTCGGCATGCCCGATGACCGCCTCGGGGAGGTTCCGGTCGCGTTCGTGGTCGGCGACGCTCCCGATGCCGACCTCGAAGCGGCGTGTCGAACCCATCTCGCGCCCTACAAGGTGCCGGTGCGGTACGAACGAATCGAACGACTCCCCCGCAGCGATGTCGGGAAGCTCCTGCGAAGGGAACTGCAATGAACACCTCGGTCAACGAGAAGGCCTACATCCACGAGTTCATCGACATCCGGGGGGTGCATCGGGGTGACTACATGCACCACATGACCGCCAACTGGAGTCCCAACGCCCAGGAGGACCGCGGCCAACTCTGCTTCGGGGTCTGGGGTGTGGTCGGCAGTACCGGACGGTGGCCCCAGGTCTGCAACATCTGGGAGGAACCGGGACTCGACGGGCTGGCCCGTTCGTTCGGCGGCGAGACGGTGGGCGCCGACCTCCAGGACCCGAAGCTCGCCAAGTGGTGGAAGAAGGCGTCGGAGTTCCGCAAGGGCGGGTTCGATCGGATCCTGCTCCCGGCGCCGTGGATGCCGACGATCACCGACACCCTCACCTCCGGCCTGCGGGCCGAGGTCTGCGCCCACGAGATCATCAAGGTTCGCCCCGGCACCGCAGTCGACACCTTGGAACTCGTCCGCAGCCATGCGATGCCGGCCTACGAACCGTTCGGCTGGACGATGGTCGGTGCATGGACCACGGCCATGCGCGACGACGACGAGTTGATCGTGGTCTGGGCGCTGCCGGGCTACGAGGCGTGGGCTGCGGCCGAGGCGGTGCAGTCGAGCGACGACGGCCTCCGCTCCTGGCGCGAGGCGGTGCGTCCGGCCTCCACCGATTGGCACCGGATCCTCCTCGCCGCGGCACCGCTGTGCCCGCTGCGCACCGGTCGCCAACCCAACCGCGACGACCGGGTGGATTGGGAGGAACTCTGACCGTTCGGGTCAGCCGGCCACCTCGTTGCGCAACGGCTCGCCGGCGATGAAACGGCGGACATTGTCCTCGAACAGCCGATGGAGGTTCTCGAAGAGCTTCGTGGGGTCGGTCGAGCAGTGCGCCGACAGGTAGAGGTTGGGTGCCTGCCAGAGTGGCGAATCGGCGGGGAGCGGCTCGACCCGGGCGACGTCGATCGCTGCGGCGCGCAGGTGCCCCGTGGTGAGTGCGTCGGCCAGGGCGTCTTCGTCGACGAGGGTGCCCCGGCCCACGTTGACGAACATCGACCCGGCCGGCATCGACGCGAACGACGCCGCGTCCATGAGGTTCTCGGTGGCCGCCGACTCGGGAACCGCACCCACCGTGATGTCGGCCTGGCCGAGCATCGAGTGCAGCTGATCCGGGCCGAAGACCTCGTCGATCAACGGGTCGGCGGCCGCGCTGCGGCGTAGACACAGGACGCGTAGTCCGAAGGCTCGGGCGAGCGCGGCCACCGCCTGATTGATCGGCCCGAAGCCGATCAGGGCGATGGTCTTCCCGGCGATCTGTTCGCCGTAGACCGGGGTCCACTTGTGGTCGGCCTGCACGGCATCGAGGTCGCGGGTGCGCTTGTATTCGCCGAGGATGCGGGCCCAGACGAACTCGGCGATGGCGGCCGAGGTGAGCCCCGAACCGTTGGTCAACCGGATTCCGGCCTCGTGCAGGCCGGCCGACTGCAACTGGGCGATGCCGGCGCCGACTCCCTGGACCCATCGCAGGTTGGGGGCGACGTCGGCGACGTCGAAGGGCAGGTCGATGGCCATGCAGCAGTCGATGCGCCCGAACACGTCGCGCTGGGCATCGGTCAGCTCTGGTACCAGGTGCATGATGTCGTCATAGGGCGGGACACCGCGCCCCGTCCGTGCTTCGAAGGGTTCCACGTAGCGCTCGGCGATCACCTCGATCCTCGGGTCGATGGCCCGCAGTCGGTCGAGGTCGTCGTCGAAGTCGTCGTTCCAGTCGGGCGGGTACAGCACGCCGATCACCAGTCGTTCGGTCATGCCGGTATGCCTAGCGTCGCCCGGGCCCGGATGCAGTTCTCGACGATCACGGAGACCACGAAACCGAAGTCGAGCCGATCGTTCTGCCACCGTGAGGTGATCGAGTCCGGCGCCACCCCGGCCGCTCGGCCGATGTCGGCCACGGTCGAGGAATCGCCCGCCAACGGCTCGACCGTCGCCGGAACCCCGTCGGGATCCGACCACACGATGGCCCGATCGGTCACGGCGACCGACCACCCGCCTTCGTGGACGAGGTGATGGTGGAAGCCGCAGAGGCTGACCAGGTTGTCGAGTGCGGTCGGACCTCCCAGCGTCCAGTGCACGACGTGGTGGGCGTGGAGCCACGAGGTCGTGCCGCATCCCGGGAAACGGCACTGTCCGCCGTCGCGTCGATGGAGGGCCCGGCGCAGCCGACGATTGGGGGTACGCGACTCCCGGCCCTGGTCGTGGGGATGGCCGTCGTGCTCGAGGAGCACGGATGCCCGGATGTCGCAGGCCCATCGCTGGGCGATCTCGGGGCCGACGCGTCGCCCGGCGAGTGTCTGTTCGCCGGGATCGCTGGTGTCGCCGGCTTCCTCGACCGAGTCGCGGCCAAGGGCTTCCACCGCATCGCTGTCGATCACGAGCTGCAGACGACCGATGTCGCCGCGCTCGGCCGCGGCCGGTGCCGCGGCCAGGATCCGTTCGGCGATCTGCACCAGGGCGTCGACGCGGATGGCGGCCATGCCCCCGCGCTCGGCGATCACCTCGCGTCGCGAGCCGCCGCCGGTGGTCGCCTCGTCGATCATGTGGGACGCGACCACGTCGACAGCCGCCATGACGGTTTCGGCCATGTCGCTCGGGATGTCGGCGAGGAGTCGGTCGACGCCGGCGCCCTTGGCCGATCGGGTGATCCTCCGTTGCTCGAACGCCTCGCCGGCGGTGCGGTTCTCGTTGCGCTCGAGCACCGACCGCACACTGGCGACGATTCGTTCCAGCTCGGCTCCGGTGGAGTTCCTCGCCAGGTCGAGCCAGTCCTCGTCGTCGGCCGCCACCGCCACCCGGGTGATGGCCCGCACCTTGGAGTAGGACAGCTCGCCCACCCGGAACGCGGCCTCGATTCGGGGCAGGTCCTCGAGGGCGCGCGCGACCCGGACCTTCTCGCGGGCGGTGTGCAGGGTGTCGCCGCACTTCCACGACAGCCACTGGGCGGCGGACTTGCAGCCCCAGGACCGCCAGCCTTCCCGTCGGTCGTAGGCCGCGATCCAACCGAGGAGCTGGGCTGTGGCGGCTGCGATGTGGCCCGACCACTCGGTGATCTGCGCCTCGAGTCGCTCCAGTGGAATCTCGTCGGTGGGGGTCATGGCCGTCGTCTCCCGGTGTGCTCGATGTGTCCTGAACCGAACGTATCGACGGGGTATGACAGGGGTTGCCGCCCGAAAACGTCCCCGCGGGGACGTGCACGACCGGCACTCGGCGGGTGAGAATGCCCACCGATGAATCCGGCCGACGACCTCATCATCCGCTGGTTCGAGCGCGACTTCGGCGGCGAGGTCGTCGAACTGGCCCGTCAGACGCGTTGGCGCCCGGTGTGGTTCGCCACCGTCGAGCGCGACGGGGTCCGTCACGAGCTGGTGGTGCGGGGCGATCGCACCGACATGCCGCTCATCTTCCCGCTGCGCCACGAGATGACGTTCCAGCGGTTGCTGGGCGAACACGGCATCCCCGTCGCGACGGTGCGGGGCTGGATCGACGAGCCCACCGCCTACGTGATGGACCGGGTGGCCGGGCAGGAGCACTTCCCCGATGTCGACGACGACGAGCGTGATGCCGTGGTCGACGACTATCTGGCCATCCTGGCCCGGCTCCACGCACTGTCGATCGAACCGTTCGTCGCCGCCGGGATCCACCGGGCCGACGACCCGGCCCGGGCCGGCGTGATCGGGCTCGAGCGCTACGAGGAGCACTATCGCTCGCTCAAGATCCACCCCGATCCGTTCCTCGAGTTCTTCCTCGGATGGTTGCGGCGCAATCCGATCGACACCGGCGGCCGCGAAGCCCCCATCGTGTGGGACTCGGGCCAGTTCCATCACGCCGACGGGAGGATCGTCGCCGTGCTCGATCTCGAGCTCGGCCACATCGGCGACCCGATGATGGACCTCGCCGCGTGGCGCATGCGCGACACCATCGTCGGCTACGGCGACATGAACCGGCTCTACGCCCGCTACGAGGAGCTGTCGGGGGCACCCGTCGATCTGTCGGCGATCCGGTGGCACCACCTGGCGTTCACGCTCTCGAACCAGCTCGCGATGAGCCACGCGCTGAAGGACCCTTCGGCGGCGTCGGATCTCATGACGAATCTCCAGTGGTGTTGCGAGACGAACCTCTTCGCCACGGAGGCGCTCGCCGAAGAACTCGGCGTCGATCTCCCCACGGTCGACATGCCCTCGGCCCGGGTGTCGGCCGCCCAACCCGGGCACCTCCACATGGTGCGGGCACTGCGCAACATCAACTCGGACGATCCGTTCCTCCAGTACGAGCTGCGTACCCTGTTCCGGCTGGCCCGCCACCTCCAGCGCCGCGACGAGATCGGCGATGCCGTCGCCGAGGCCGACCTCGACGATCTCGGGACACTGCTCGGCGCCCGCCCCGCCGACTGGCGTGAGGGGGACGCGAAGCTGGAGGAGTTCGTACTCGCCGACACCGCCGGCGTCCACGACGAGGCCCTGGTGCGACTGTTCCACGCCCGCAATCTCCGGGCCCAGATGCTCCTCGGTCCCGCCGGTTCGGCGATGACCCACCACCACACCATCCAGGCGTTCTGAAAGGCTCCGACATGTCCGATCCCGAGATGTTCCGACTCGACGGGCGCACGGCGCTCGTGACCGGCGCCGGCCAGAACGTGGGGGAGGGCGTCGCTTCCGTGTTCGCGGCGCGCGGTGCCCATGTGCTCGTCAACGACATCGATGCGGCCCGGGCCGATGCGGTCGCCGAGCGGCTGCGGGCGGCCGGCCACTCGGCCGAGGCGGTCCCGTTCGACGTGACCGATCTCGATGCCGTGCGCGCCGCGTTGGCCGATCGCGCGGTCGACATCCTCGTCAACAACGCCGGCAACGGGGGCGCCGAGACCATGCGGGTCCGCCCCTTCGCCGAGACCGAGCCCGCCGACTGGGCCGGTCCGATCGCCGTGAACCTCGGCGGGGTCATGCACTGCACCCACACCGTGCTCCCCGGGATGATCGAGCGGGGTCACGGCCGGGTGATCGGCATCGTCTCCGGCGCGGGCACCGTCGGTGTCGGCATCGGGGTGGCCTCGTATTCCGCGGGCAAGGGTGGTGCGGCCGGGTTCCTGCGGTCGGTCGCCCTCGAGGTCGCCCGCACGGGGGTGACGGTCAACGCCGTCGCGCTGGGTCTGATGGACAACACCGCCGGTGGTGATGTCACCGCCAATCTGGCCCGGGGGATCCCGGTCGGTCGCCTCGGCACGCCCGACGACGTGGCCGCCCTCTGTGCGTACCTCGCCTCCGATGAGGCATCGTGGATGACGGCCCAGACCATTCCGTTGGCGGGTGGGTCGATCACGAGCTGAATCGGAGAACCACATGTCCGACACCACCCCGGAACCCGCGCTGAGCGGTGAGAGCTGGGCGGCGTTCTGCGACTCGCTGAAAGCGGCCGGCGACAAGGTCGTCGCGCGCAGCGACGACGAACTCGATCGGCTCGAGGGGTTCCGCTACCTGAGCCGTCTCGCCCGCGGCGGCCTCCAGGCGTTCCTCGAAAACGGTGACCCGCCCTTCGCCGACATCCTGCCCATCGCCCACAACCTGAAGATCGGCTGCGACAACCCCGACGCGCTCTACACGCAGGTGCCGATCGATCCCCGCTACGACTATCGGATCCACGGGCCGCGGGGCACGGTCAACTATCTGAGCGTCGGCGCCTACTCGGGCGGGTATGCGTCGGGTGCGGCGACCCCCGGCATGCAGGGGCACATCGAGGACAACGATCCCGACCCGAACGGCCATGTCGACCTCGTCGCCAGCATCGAGGAACCGACGTCGCTGGCGCCGGGGCAGCGCTGGCTGCGGTTGGAGCCGGTGACGACCACGCTCATCATCCGCAACTTCTACCTCGACCGTGCCAACGAACGACCGTCGGAGCTCACGCTCGACTGTCTGAACCCGCCGGCGCCCGGGCCGGGCCCGTTGACCGCCAAGAAGCTGAATCACGGCCTCGCGATGGCGGGGCTCTATGTGCACGGCATCGTCGACATGTTCCAGGGCTGGATGGACATGTTCGCCGAGCGGCCCAACACGCTCGAGTTCCTCCCGGAGGCCGATGCGGCCAACGGCTGGGGCGACCCGAACCAGCTGTTCCGGCACGGCTCGTGGGTGCTCGAGCCCGGGCAGGCGATCATCATCGAGGTGCCGGCCATCGAGGCGTACTACTGGAACTTCCAGCTCAACAACATGTGGGAGGAGTCGCTCGACTACCGCTTCTACGGGGTGACGGTCAACAAGCACACCGCCACCTACGAACCCGACGGCACCGTGCGCCTGGTCGTCGCCGACGAGGATCCCGGGTTCGGCAACTGGATCGACACGACCGGTCACCGCCACGGATCCTGGGGCCTGCGCTACAACCAGGTCATCGAGGACATCCCGCCGACCGTCACCGTCGTCGATGTCGCCGATCTCGGGGGTTGACGCCGGTCACGAGTGGTCAGCGGCGGACATAGTGGATGGCGTCGAAGCGGCTTCGGAACTCGGAGGTGGAGACCGCCACAGACTCGGGGTCGTCGCCGAGTCCGTCGCTGATGAGCTGGGCGAGCTCCGCCATGTCGACCGGTTGCATGCCGAGACGCGTCAGCTCCGGCGTGCCGAACCGCAACCCGGCCGAAACGTCACCCGGAAGGCCGATCGCACTTGCGAGCAGGTTGGCTCGGCGAAGCCGGAGCGCTGCGTCGTTCCCGCCGCCCCACCGGGTGGCGTCGACCGCGAGCTGGTGTGACGTGGTGTGTCCACTCGCGGTTTCGAAGACAGGGATACCGCGCCCGGCGAGCTCGCGTGCGAGCGCCTGGGCGTTGGCGACCATCATCGTGGCGTAGTCGGCACCGACGAGTCGCCAGTCGAGCAACGTCACGGCGAGCGCGGCGGTCACGGCGACATCGAAGTTCGCGGTCAGGCCCGGGTACGCGATGGCATCGACCCTGGCCGCGAGGTCATCGGAGTTCGTCGCGACGATCCCGCCGGCCGGCCCGCCGAGGCTCTTGTAGGTGCTCATCGTCATCAGATCGGCACCCTCATTGAGCGGGTTCGGCCACACCCGGCCCGCGAACATCCCGCACGCGTGAGCGGCATCGAACAGCACAGCTGCGCCGACGCGGTCAGCGATCCGGCGGATCTCGGCGACCGGGTGGGCAGCGAGGTTGAGGCTCGTCCCGACGGTGATGAGCTTCGGCCTGACGCGTTCTGCGAGTTCGGCCAGCGCGTCGAGGTCGGCAGAGAAGGTTCCCGGGTCGCTCGGGTACTCGTGGATGTCGAGCCGGTAGAGGCCGGCGGCGCCTTCGTGACGGTGAGTGACGTGTCCACCGATGTCGGCGGATGGCACGAGGATCGCGTCGCCGGGTTCGCAGGTGGCCATGAACGCGTACAGGTTGGCGATGGCCCCGGAGGGCACGCGGAGCTCGACGTGGCGTGCTCCGAACACCTCTCGTGCGAGTTCGGCGGCGATCACTTCGATCTCCTCGATGGCTTCGAGCCCCATCTCGTACTTCTCGCCGGGATGTCCGAGCGACGCACGAGTCGTGAGGCCGCACGACAGCACGCGTTCGGCCCGAGGGTTCATGACGTTCGACGCCGGGTTGAGATTGATGCACTCGCGATCGTGGATCCGACGGTTGTGGTCGATCAGCTCGAAGATCCGGTCGTCGATTGCGCCGAGATCACCGAAGTCGAGCGCCGCGACGATCTCGGTCTCGCGTGCAGTGGCGGCGTCGCTCAACCAGGGCTTCGCCGCTGGACCGGTCGGATCGAGATGCGTGTTCACGATCCTGATGCTGACACTTTTGGCGGTCCTTCTGCGACAAAGTTCGAACCTGTGACGCCACTTCACGTGATTGTGCTACTACTCGAAATGGTCGCGCGCATTGTAGCCGCTCCCGCGCTGAACGCGCGAAGTGGTCGCGCGCCCACAAAGAGTTGCATCGGAGTAGTTATCGTGCTGTAATTCCACTGTCGGGAAGCCTCTCGATGCTCGATCCTCCAAGAATCGGAGAAGCGAAATGGATAGCTACTGCGTCAACCGCAACGCTCAGAGCAACGGTGATCACGAGGTACACAACGTCACCAAGAACTGCGCCTACCTTCCGGACTGGTCGAACCGCCAAGACCTGGGTCTGCATCAGAACTGCACGACTGCCGTGCAGAAGGCGAAGCAGTACTTCGCCCGGTCGAACGGCTGCTACCACTGTGCCACCGCCTGCCATACGACATGAGAGCTTCGAGGTAGCGCCCCTCCGAACAGCCGAGCCCGTTTACCGTGTTCGGGACGGCTCTCTACTACATCTCATCAAAGCTCTGTTGCCAGCCAGCGAACGTCGGCGCCTTGACGTAGGGCAGAAGCGGAGTCGGCATGTTCGGACGCTTTCCAAGAAACATATCCGGGACGGTCAGAATCTGAAGCTCGGGGTAGGACCGGCCGGTGAACGGGTTCACGAATGAACCTGATCCATTGGCTTCCTTGATCATCCCAGAAGTTGGTTGATGCATCGTGAGCAGAACTCCCATTGCTGCGTTCTGTGCTTCCACCGTTCCTCGGAGATCTCTGACCATCCCAGGATTGAGCTGTCTTCCGCCCTTCACAGACACGATGATCCGTCCGAGGTTCATCTCCTTGTCGAGCGGGAACCGGACAATGCCATCGATGCCCTTGTCGCCGACCTGCTTCTCATAGGACTGGCCGTCAACCAGAGACACCGCCCAGCGTTCGAACTCGAACGGAGGTTCGACTCGAACAATGCCTGAGCCCCGGCCACATCATGAGGAAAGCTGGAGTTGACCCGGTTTGGTGGACACGGGTTTCTGTCATTTGATCATGCCGCCTGGGAGGCGGTGTAGGTCTCGGCGGGGGTGCGGTGGCCGAGGCGGGCTTGGTGTCGGCGTCGGTTGTAGAAGGTTTCGATGTAGTCGAACAGGATCGTGCGGAGCTGGCTTCGGGTCATGGTTTCCCAGTCGCCGTGCATGTGGCGGATCTCCTTCTTGATCGTGGCCCAGGTGCTCTCCATCGCGGCGTTGTCCCAGCACACGCCGGTGCGGCCGAACGACGCGGTCACGTCGTGGTCGGCCATCGTCAACGCGAGATCGTCGGAGACGTATTGGCCGCCGCGGTCGGCGTGGTGGATCAGATCACCGTCAGGGTGACGGCGGGCCAACGCCATCACCAACGCGTTGACGACGATGTCCGCGGTCGCCCGGTTCGACATCGACCAGCCAGGCAGGCCTCGGTCGTGAAGGTCGAGGATGCCGGCCAAGAACAGCTTGCCGTCACGGCACTAGTTGTCGAACGAAGGCAGCCCGCACTTCTCGAGCCAGATGGTCGAGATGTGGGCTTGAGCTCTCAGAACATCTTCCGGTGCTTCCGCCCCCGGAGCAAAGAAGGCAGGCGCTGAACTCCTGTCCCCATTGTCAACAATCCAGTCCAACACCAGCTGATGTCCTGACCTCAGCTCTTCTGGACCGGCGACGACGAGCTCTGCCTGCCAGAACGCGATCGTCTCGTCCCAGGAAGACTCTGGCGCAAGCGGCCCGGTAGCAGTGCAGAACTCGGCCCACTCGCCTGTTGCCTCCGCCGGTCTGCACCGGCCGCCGAGAGCGGAATCGAACGCAAGTGCTCTTTGCCAGGCAGCTAGTGTGCCGGCCGAGACCTCATCTGTATCTTGCAAGGTCTCGTCGGCCAGCAACAATGCGAACTCGTCGGGTGCGCTACCGACGAGTTCTGCAAGCGCCGCTGGTGATCTCGAAGCTGACGTGTCCCCACGCCAGGCATTGACGCTCTCGCAGTATGTCTCGTTGCTCGGGGTCGTTGCCATGTCTGACTCTAGTGGTTCACTTTCCGCTGGCTGCACAACCGCAATGTTGCCATCGTCTGATGACTTACTGGTCCAGAGGAACCAGCCTCCCAGAAGGACAACCGCAGCAAGCAGGATCGACAGGAAGCGATATCGCCGACCAGTTGAGTAGACAGCCGATTGAAACTCAGTCGAGGTTGGTGGAGTCATTGCTCATTCCTACTCTCGTTATGACGACTACTAGTACTCGCGATACGCAGACTCCGTGGCCATTCTCAGACGTTGGTGTAGAAAAGCCCATAGAGACCGTGTAGCTGCCAATAGACCATTGCTGGACGAATATTCGTCGAACTCACGATCTTTGCCTCGTGGAGCGCGACTAATCTATTGTTGCTTCCGTTGGTTACATCGTTCCCATTGGTTTGACGTACATAGGTTAGCCCACCCGGGCCACGAGGGTCGCCTGGAAAGGTAAACGATGGAGCTGCGGCAGGTGATGGACTTCTGTTCGACCAGCCGTAGTAGGGGTTAGTGGAACTCGTTGGACTACATGCCGCTCCCGTCAGCAGCGTAGTACCGCAGACGCCTAGACCCGTAGCGTAGTCCTCTCTGAGACCGGTAAACAGATTTGGAGTATAATCACCAGAAAAGTTGATGTAGTAGTTACCGTTTGAGCCGAGAAGCAACGATGGGTTCTCAATCGTTCCATCTGTGAGTGGGTTGGTCCCCGTGTCCTTGTCCCACGTGATCTGGTAGCTGGAATGCAATAGCCGAGAGCTACCAACCGTTGCGTTTCCACTTGCGTTGAGCTCGACTACCTGCAGCACTCGGAAGATGGTGCCCAGATACTCGATATCCTCCCGATATTGCAGGTAATACTTGTTTGAGACCCGGATCACCTCCGGGTCGATCACCCAGTTCGACGATTGGGTAGCGCACTTGACGGTAACGGGATTCGCGAACGCCCCTGAAGCCGTACTCGAGAATGCGACTCGAATACAAAACGGCCCACTGCAGCTTCCCAATCTCGCAGAGAAGAACAGCTGATACTTATCCGATGTTCGTAGGTGGTTATAGACTACGTGCGGCGCCCATACGTAGCTCTCCGTTTGGCAAAAACCAGCGCCAGGGCCGCCAGGCAGCGCGTCATCATAGCAATTGGTGAAGTTTGGGAAGTTGGATGTTGCACGGCGCGGTACGAAGTGGACTTTGTCACCTCCGCACGGGACTGAGCCACCGGTTCTAAACTGGTAGTAGCTACTGCTACCGACTTTGATCATCGCTGGATCGGGCGAGTTGTCAGTGTTGATGGCAGTGGCCGCGACTGGCTTGGCCGGCAATTCGGTAGCAACGAGCGCCAAACATAGGGATAGTGCGAGCGTTGTTACTGAGCGAAGTCGCTGACGGCGATAGTCAAAGTGCATGATTTATTCCCTACTTGTCATTTCGCACCTGGTCGCCACGTCTGAACCTAGATGTCACTCCGTGTGGCTCATGGACTGCTGTCTCATGCACGATGAACGGTTATCGCTTGCCTGTCAAGCGTCTCATCGGATTTGGGCGGGGGTAGTGGCTGATCGGTGAGGGCCCGGCGGGGAGCGAAACAGGGGCTCGCAGAATCGACGGTTCCTACGCCTGATCGATCCGGAGAGCCCCTGTGGATGAGGTGAGCCCCGGGTCGTGGTCCGGTTGGTATGCGACTCTGAACAGAGAGAGCATCAGTGACCATGACCAAGAAGCGCCGTCGGCATACGCCGGAGCAGATCATCCGCAAGCTTCTTGAGGAGGGCCATCGTCAGCTCGCCGCCGGTAGGGAGCTCGATGGGGTGTATCGGTATATCGAGATCGCGGAGTCGACGTTGCATCGCTGCCGCCCGAGATCGGCCAGCTCGGCCGCACGATCGCCCGGTGGGTACCCAGGTCACCAACTGGCATCGATCCGGCCTCTCGAACGGACGCACCGAAGCCATCAACAACCTGAACAAGCGGATCGGATTCGGGTTCCGACGCTTCCGCAACTACGGCATCCGCGCCCGGCTCTACGCCGGCCGAACCCAACTCGGCGCTATTCGACAACCTCACCCCCGCCAGAATCCGATGAGCCCATAAACTAGAAAAGCTAGACGAACAGACTGTCCGATGTCGCCTTTGCCGAGTTGGCGAACTTTGTATCGGAGACCGGAAGCACTCGGACCGTCACGCCCTTAACCCTCAGAAATTCGGACGCGCACGATTGATGAGATGTCTTCTCTGGCTACGAAGGGCTCGGAGTTTGGGAAGACGTAGAAGTGCTGAGGTGCGCATGGCGCCAGCAACTCCACGTTTCCGGTTTCCGATACCCCAACTTCGAAGACGCACTCTGCCCATCGTTGTACCTGATCGCCATCTTCGTCGATCGGCTGCACGCCTACTGTAAGTGTCTGAGCGTCCTTGAGATCTGACTCACTAACTCTCATCGCTCCGCCTGTGTCGGCAAGGTCGCCCAGACTTGAGTACGTGTCATCGATTCCGAGATACGCCACAGAAAAGCGTTCGTCCATTGGCTTGATGGTGACCACATAGCCGTTGCCATCCGAACGTAGGACTTCAGGCCTGACCAGCGACTGGGTCGAGGGGCCAAACAAGTCATCGAAGGCAGATAGTTGTCGGACAACAGCTACTTCCCGATCAGGATGCATCCTGACTAGGTCAAGGATGGAATCTCCGGTGTCGAGGGCGACGATCACGGGGTTCTGCAGCTGTGCGTCGTTCGCCACTCGCACGTACGGGTCACCTGGATACAAAGGAGGGGCAATCACCAGTCCTTCACTGACCTCATCGACAATGGCTAGCTGTGCAGAGCGTAGATCGCCGTCCTGCTGAGCATCTTGAAGGGCTGCAACGTTCATCGGTATCCACGCCAAGCTCAAGACGATGCATATACTGACGAGAATCGGTCGGTTCCAGCGGTTCCAGCAGAATGAAAAGCCGATAGAGGCCAAGGTCACTACAGGAATAAGAAGTGAATAATGGTAGGCGGGTCCGAGGGATCTATGTAGTTCAAACTCTACTAGATTCGCCGTTCCCCACCAGAAGGTGTAGCCAACGACAATCGTCACGCTCATTGCCAGCAGTAGCCGCACTTCGGGACGCTTGCGAAGCCCTACAGACGCAGCCACGGCTAGACCGACAATCAGGGGTGCTGCCGCTAAGAATCGGGGAAGCGATCGGAGATTAGTGAGCTGAGACTGGAGCGCCTTCCCAGGCGTGTAGTTCACCTGCCCATCAGGGCCTGATTCTGGTACGACGAAGCTAGCTCGAGTGCCGAAGCCGAACTTGTCGAGCCCACCGGAGATATTGAACGGCAACTGAGTGGCCCTGCCAGTGGTGTGGGCGTTGTACAACAGGAAAAGCACCAAAGGGCCCACAGACCCGATTGCGAAGCAAGTTGCGATCTTCATGAAGCCCAGACGGGATTGCCACACTACGTATAGAGCTACCGGAATGATGAGGATTGCTGTGTCGAACGGTCGGTGGAGTAGCCCCAAGCTGGCGACTGTGGCTCCGAAAGTCAGCAGAGCTGGCGACGCGGTTCGCCCTCCTCTCAGAAGCAGCGCTCCCGCTGTGCAGACGAGCAGAACCGAAGGATGGTAGCCGAGGAAGGTACTCGACTGGATCCAGAGGAAGGGCGTGAGGCTTGCGATTGAAGCGGACGCTATCGTTGCTATGCGATCCCGGCCAACTTCGAACGTGAACCACGCTAGGAGCGCTGGACCAGCGGCAGCCAGCAGTGCAAGGAGGTTTGCACCATGGAAACCGAGGGCGTTGCCAGCTGCTATAACGCTTGGCCATAGGGGCTGATACTTGAAGATGATTCGATCTCCGGATGTGGCGCTGAGAAATGGTCGGAAATGCGGATCGTGGGTCGATGCGGGAAGCGTCAAGTCACCCGACTCGATGGCGCTTGCCTGAGTGAGGTAGGCAATCTCGTCAAGGTTGACAGACCCATCTGGGAAGACGGTGGGACGAATGATGAGTACCGCAAGGCCTGCGACGACGCAGCCAACCAAGATCGCCAAATTCATCGTCAATCTCTCCGAGATTGCCCGCGCGCGATCCGTGGGTAGGGTATAGTCGCGCAGTACAGCTTCGCCTTCGTCTCCCACTACGCCTCCGACGAGTTGACGGGTCAGTCGCTAGCGACTCGGAATCTACTCAGGTTTTTGTTCAAACGAGCTGCCAGCCGGAGTTGGATCTGTCGGTGCTCGACTGCACCTTCGCCTGTCTGGTCAATCAGATCGACGCGAGGTGCCGCCCAGAAAGTGCCAACGAACCTGCCCGACCGTAGACGGGTGCTGAGCTTTCCGCCGACATCCAGGTAGTCCAGATTCTGTCCTCCTCGGTGCAGCTGAATCAGGTAGGGGTGTTGGCGTACTGGAACGTCGGGGTGTTGTTCTACCCGTTCTGGCGGAGGGCGGCGTAGGTCGACGACGCGACTTACGAATGCCGACAAGCTCTCTCCGTGAGGCATCCAACACCAAGTGTGGTCGCGCGGAGTGTGCCACAGTTCGCGCTGGACGCGCGCAGTGGCCGAGCGCTCACTAATAGTTGCACTCGTGTACTTATCTCGGTGTAGTTTGGGGGCATCCCGGGACTCCTCCCGGTGTTCGATCCCCCAACGCATTGGAGAAGTCTCATGAGCAAGTCGAAGAAGCCACCGGTCCACACGGTCAAGCACGGTGATGGTTGGGCCAACCGGCGAGCCGGGTCGGATTCAGTGTCGAAGGTGTATCCGACCAAGAAGGAGGCGCAGTCGGCTGGTCGGAAAACGGCCATGCGCGAGAACACCGAGCACCTGATCCACAAACAGGACGGGAAGATCGGTGAGCGCAACAGCTACGGGAACGACCCGTTCCCTCCTCCGGGCTGAGCCGTGGCCATGTCAGGTGATTGGAACGACGTATGGCCGGCCTTGAGAGCAGAGAGCTTCATGGCATCGCTCGACATGCGCCAGCAGGTCTCGTCCGCTCGAGCGCTGGAGTCGGTCTGGCAGTCGTACGACCAGTTCTGCTCACCGCAGTTCCAGCAGTACGCAGCATCGATAGTGGCGCGCAACGAGGAGATGTTCGCCGGGTTTCGGGATGTTGTGCGGAGTCAGCTGGATTCGGTGTTGCAGTCCTGGACAAAGGACCTCCTGCCCAACTTGATCAGTCCGGAACTGCTGGATTCGTTGGCTCGGTGGGCCGAACAGGTCGAGGAGGAGTGGCCAGCCAACTGGGAGGACGGCGAGGCCTTCTGGTCAGGTGCGTCGGCGCTGATGGGCGCGAGCGGTGTGCCGGTGGTCTGGCTACCTCGTTTGTCGATCGTCGAGGAGCTGATCGAAGCAGGTGACGTTGAGGCGGTGTTGCTGGCGCGCCGTGATGAGATCCTCGAGGACTGCGTAGAAGCGGTGGCGGTGGTGTCCGGGACGCCGGTGGCGGTGTTGGTGCCGAAGGTTGCGAAGGCGGTGGCAGCAGCAAGGGACGGCCACTGGGAGCCAGTGCAGTCTTACTGCGGCTCCATCCTCACTGCCATTTTGCAGGTGCACATGCGCTTCCGGAGGTTCCCGGAGATGCAGGCAGAGTTCGACCGTGATCCGGATGACCAGCCCTACCGCTTGGCCCGGTTGTACCTGCTCGGGGTCTGTGTCAACCAGGCGTTGGCGAACTGTGACGTGATGGATCCTGTTCAGCCCTCCGACTTCAATCGGCACAGCGCAGCACACACGGTGGATGAGGTGCAGTTTCAGCCGGCGAACGCTTTGGTGGGATTGATGCTGATTTCATCGTTGGTACGGGAGCTACACCAGTTGCAGAGCAACGGCGTGTGGAACGAGCTCAGGTTCGGCATGCCGGAGTTGGCGGGAGTGTAGGCGGGCCGGCTTGGTTGCTACGCTCCGTGTCATGAGCGAAACCGAGTCAGCAATTCGCAACTACCTGACGTACCTGCGCGACCCTGAGTCGCTGCGGGATGAGGATGAGATCGTCAAGTTGCGGGAGCAAGTTGAGTCTGCCGTCAGCTCGGGCGACGCGATCGCTGAGTGGAAGGCGCGCACAGAGCTGAAGCGAGCAGAAGAGGTTGATGGCACAGCGTTTCGTGATGCATTCATCGACCACGCGAAGCAGTACGTAGATGAGCAAGACCTCGACCCCTCAGTGCTGGGTGATATGGGTGTGCCAGCAGCCGATCTCAAGTCGGCGGGGCTAGTCAGTATGGGTAGAAGTACTACTGCTCCCGGTGACAGGCAGCGCAGATCCCGAGTGACAATCGAAGACGTGAAGGCAGCAGTGCCCTCAACTGGGAACTTCACTTCCAGGGATCTTGAGGACAAGACAGGGGCATCGTACGGCACCATCCGGAAGGCGCTCGCTGAGCTGGTGAGGGATAAGGTCATAACGGATGAGGGGGCGGATGCTGAGCACTCAGGACGGGGACGGGCTCCGGTGGTGTATCGCAAAACCTGAAGGACCCGATTCCGGCCGTCCAGTACCTCGTCAGTCAGACAAGCTCAGCATAGGTCCTTGTGATACATACGGTCGCGCTGTTTTTGGAAGAATACGCCGAGCCTAGCACCGATCACGCAGGCCTTGGCTCTATGCCGATTGTGGTGTTAGTCTTCGTAACCTCCATAGCTACCATGACACTACTAGACCTATTATGAAAGTCATCAATGTCAGAAGCATCAGATGCTCCGCCTATAGCTGGACGAGACGTTCGAGTGCTAGTCCGCCTAGGCACAATTCTCAACGCTCCCACGAGATACTTGGTGCGACGAACCGAAGTGCTCGATCTGTCAGAAAAACCCGAACACTATCGCTGGACGATAACCCAACAGATTCTAGTTCCGAGACTTGAAGGAGATGCCCTTGAGGAACAGGATGTACTGTTGCCGCTCGGCATCTTTGACAAGACGCGACTTCCCGATCTTGTGGCGTACAACGACGCCGGACAGAAGCTTCCTATACTAAGTGGCTCGGTACGTGCTCATATTGTTGCGCAAGCTTTGGTTCTCTCCCAGCTCCATGACGCAGGGAGGCTGGAAACAGCTACTGGGCAACAGATCGAGAACCTAGTCAGGCCAATGAGGAACTTGATTCGCAAGGGCAGTATTGGCAACAGTGGATATATTCGGAGGAGGTCCGATGAGTCCCAAGATCGCCAAGTTTTGGAGGCTATTAGCGCCGCTATCAAAGACCTTGGCCTAGACGCTACACCAAGTAGGCGTTTCGATACGAGTGTCAAGAACCTATCGAAGTCGGCGTACTTAGTCGTATTGACGTCTGCCAAACCGAACGACTATGTGACTCTAAGCCACAGCTTCACTGACTCTATCGAGTACACCGGACAGACGAGTCGGGAGAAAGAGAAACTTCAGTCGTTCTTCTCCGACAGAACCCCTTCGGTCGAGCTTGAATTCGCAAAACGTGAGAAGCTCAAGCGTCGGCTCACGGGAGTGCTATTCGGCCTTCCATCCTATGCAGCTATCCGCATGCTACGCCTCTTGTCAATGGCGCCAATAGAACTGTCGAGATCGGCACAGATGGCTGATCATTGCGGATCCTATTACCTCGTCTGTCGAACACCAGATAGTCTAACTTCTAATGCGCTATACTGGGACCACAATGCCGTCGGGTTTAAGAAGGGCGTTCATGACTCGCCAATGTATGATGCATCTGATGAGGTGCTAGCCTATTCTTCTCTGCTTCTTGAGAAGAAGTCAGACGCAGAGGCGACGTTCCACTACCAAGTTCAGATTGCTCGGTCAAGTACGCTTACGTTGGCTGCCGTCGTGTCGGTACTTCTGGCGGCGATAGGTTTCGCAGTTGGTAGGGAGTCGAGCATTGCCGTTGATAACTCGGCTATTGGGTTGATTGCGGGACTACCTGCAGTTGTTCTGGGGGCGGTTACGTTCAGTGAATCGCCGTTTGTAAGTCGCATAGGTAGAGGGCTGAGACTTGTCGCAGCGGCCGTATCTCTGTTTGCAGCCGCATTCGTTGTGATCGCCAGTATGGCCGCAGTACATGTGGACGCCTGTTCTGATCTCGCCTCAGCAGAAGTCGTTGAGCCGAATGAAGAGATTGGGATGGCGGCTCGACCTGAGTGCACGCCTGATACGGTTGACGACGTGGAGCCAGATGAATCGATAGTTTGGTATCGAAGCGAGAGATCAGTCTCGTTTGTTGCACGGCTGATGGCTGCGGTCGCAGCTTCCGGTGGGCTCCTCATCAGCTTCGTCGCAGTCGTACCGAGGCCGCGAGTTGAGCAGTCCGGACCGTCTATCCGCTTTAGCGACGAGAAGCTAGGGCTCGAGCGCGCCTATCGACTCGGAGGTATTGCGACAATGTCGTTGGCGGCTGTAGCATTCTTTGTCGTCTTGCTCAGCTCTGCACCGATTAGTTAGAAGGACGACCGAAGCCTACAACTGTGGGCGTCAAAGAAGATGCTTAGTCACAAGACGTCTGTTTTTGAGCTTCAGCTACCTCATCCGGAAGTGTTTCTATCAGCCAACCAACCAGAGAACCACCGACCTGGTCACGCATGCCACTGTGGCGAAGCCCCATCTTCTTAGCAACCTCGTCTAGATCGCCGAGGTCCTCAATTTTTATCTCTGGCCACATGTCACATTCGATAAGAGGCTCAGCGTCTCCAGCGAGCCAGTAGTTTGAGTCTCGTCGACTCATGATGCTCTTTCCCCAGTCCAGCGCTTAACGGCTGCCGGCCGGTACACCGCCGAATTTAGCAAGTGATACTTTGTACTATACATGAGTATCCGCCTTTTTGAAACAGGGCGCGCCAAGTGCGCGTCGGCTGATCGCCGCCGATTGTGAGTACTCGAACGACAGTTCGTGGTCAACACAGCACCCGCCCCTAGTTCCCGAGACTGGATTGACAAGTGTGGTTGGACGCATGACGTCACGCAGTTCCCAACGTGGGGCTTGCGTGAACCCTTTCGCTTGTGGTCTCGACCGGTCAGAGCTGGAAGGCAGTCCTGCTCCGGAAGAACGAATCGTCGGCTCAGCTGTCGAGCCGACGAAGCGCCAAGCATAGGTGTTCGGAGGGCTAGCGTAAACCCGAGCCGAAGTGGTGGATACTCCAAAGAAAATCTCACCGCGCGATCGCGCGCTGGTCCTGGGATCCATGCCGGGGCAGAATATCAGCCTTGGGGCGCAACAAGAGGGCAATCCGATCTGACCACGACATTGCCTGGGATGCGCGCGTTCGCGCGAACTTCGCAGTTCGGTTGCGCGCTGCGCTCGACCAGCATCCTGAACTGGACTCCGTCCCTGCGCTCGCCGCCCGTGCAGACCTTCCAGAGTCAACCCTGTACGCCTACCTGCGTGATCCCTCCAACACCAGTTCGCGCGAACCCGGCCTCACCGTCCTCCTCCGGCTGGCGTCGGCGCTGGATCTGCAGTCGCTCGACCAGCTCGTCGGCCGAGTTGAAGACCCGGCGTATCTCCAACTCCGCCTGGACATCGACGCATCTACGTGATGGCGACCAGCCGCTCCAACCCTTCCACGGAGTACTCCGCCTCCCCATGCCGGATCAGGTCCTGCCCGTAGGTCTGTCGGTACTCCTGGATCAGTTCTCGGAGTGCGTCCAACTCCCTCACGGCTGCAACCCGGTGATCCTCTGCTTGGCTGGCGTAGCCAGCTGAGCGTTCAAATCGTCCTTGAGCGATCAGCTCCGCTCGCCACACGTAGACTCTCGCCCAGATCCGTGAAACCAGCTCCTCCTCGTGGGTGAGGTGGTGTTCGTAGAGCGATGGTGTGTCGCCAGTAGGTTCTTCGGCAGTCGCCGGCCGCTTCACTCGGCGCTTGTAGCGCAGCAAGTCGTCGTAGATGACGGTGGCCAGGTGCTCGATCAACTCCGGCAGGATTCGTTTGCGGAAGTGGTCGGGGTCGTAGCCCATGGCCTCGGCTGCTTTGGCGTAGCGATCAAGGAGCGTGCTTCCAGCCGTTCCTGTAGTCACGCAGAACATCACCCGCAGGGCTTCCCCTGCGGGTTCTTCATGTTCGATCAGGAACCGAACAAGCAGTGTGTTCAGTGAGCTGATCCTGCTCTGGTGGTCGTACGGGTGGATCGACCTGGCGATCACCGAGCGGAGGTGCGGCAGAATGTCACCGGCCCGGCCGCGGTTGAGTGGCAGGCCCTTCTTCATGATTCGGGTCAGTTCCGTCGCCAGGTCCTCGACCGAGACCGCAGGCCGGGGCTCGAGATGCTCCTCGGTCCACGGATCGAACGAAGCGTCGGCGCCGGCATCGATGCTCGGCAGCTTCGGCCTCTTCTGCTGCTGGGGAGCGTCGCTCATGATGCCCACTCTGTCACCTGGAAAATGCCCAGCTCGCTTCTTCAAGGTTTGGAGAACGCCCTCAACTTCCCGGGGGGTGTCGTAGCTGGTCGGCATCCGCTGAACCGCTTCGTACCAACCAGACCAGGAGAACCCAGATGAGCAATGAACTCGTCCCTAACCTCAACCAAGCCCTCCAGCCCCAGCCGCTCGGCGGGGGAGCGGTGGTCAGTCGGCGCACTCAGCGCCACCTGCGCCAGATCGGTGAGCGGGCGCTGACCCAAGCGGCCGACGTCCAGGCCACAGCCTTCGTCGCCGACACGGCCATGACCTACACGGCCATGACAACGCTGAGCGAGCTGCACTGGTCCAGGGAACTCCCGGACTACGCCTACCGCTTCCGTCGCATCGGCGACATCCAAGCGATGGCGGCGGCCCGTTCGGTTCAGGAGATGGGCTGATGGATGTCATCGGCATCCTCTGTCTCTTCTTCGCCGGCACTGGTCTCGGTGTCTACGGAGCCCTGGAGTGGTCCCGGCTGAACCGACCCGAGCGGGAGCAGGCCTTGAGCCAGCAGGTCCGGGCTCTGCAGACGGCGTTGGAGATTTCTCGTCAGGCCTGGACAGCTCGAGCTGCGATGCACGAAGAGGCGGACCGCATCCGCAGGGGCGAGCAAGGACGCATCCCGTGAGGTGCGTCCGTGAACGCCGGGAGAAGGTCATCAGCGACTGGACCTGGATGGTCTACGACGATCATGGTCCGTGGGACTCCAAGCTCGGTGACACGACACCGACTCACGGTTGGCGACGCATCGTTGAGCTCCAGCTCGGGCCGGTGGAGCTGGTCGTTACCGAGTGGCTGTTCGGTCGGATCCGTCCGGCGGAGATATCGGCCGGGGTCTGCCGGGAGGTCCACGCTGTGCGCATGCCCGGCGGGGCCGATGCGGATGATGGTCCCCGTGCGGCGTGATCCGATCGGTCCGGGCTTGCCGGAGCGGATCGTCAGCAGTTTGTTTGTACTGCTGGCGGTCCTGCTCGGGGTTCGGTTGTTGGCGGGTCTGCTCGATCCGCTGCTCATGCCGCTGTTCGGGGCAGCTGCGGCGAGTGCAATATTGTTGTGGTTTTGGCGACGGCTGTACTTCTAGGGCCCGATCCAATGCACAAATTGTGAAGACTTCAAGTCTTGTTTTGGCGAATCAACTCGTCGTATCATGTAGGGGTTTGTCGGGCATTGCAGTTTCTGACTATTAGCTGTGCATCTAATCGGCGAGTGAAGTCGTCAAGGCGACACTTGGTCGAAGGTAGCCAGTTCCCAGGCGACTGAGTGTCGGCCATAGAGGCATCATTCGGGGCCACAGCCAGGAGTCCAAGAACACTAAGAATCGAAAAGGAGGGTGGAGAAATATGACTAAAGAACGAGACATCCGCGTTGAACCAGTGCACCGTGAAGTGCTGGACTGGCAAAGCCTGGCCGTTGCCCTCCTGCAGTTGGTCGCTGATGAGTCCAAAGCCCATGAAGTCAGCTCTGCACCCTCTGCCGTTGATGGCCATAGTCATGATGACGATGACAGCGAGAGTGACGACAAGGAGGCTGCATGAGCAGGATCATCAGCTACCGCTTGAGCTTTCCGCGCTCCACCAAGCCCGAACAACTCACGGCTGTCTGGGCGGGAATCGCCAGCGCTTTGTCCACAACTCTGTGGATCGATCGGCCGTGGGTCATCGCCGAAGTAGTCGCCCATGAAGGCCGGCTGAACCACGTTCTGCATGTGCCGAGCGATGTGGCTCCGTCGGTCTCGCAACAGCTGAGCGCCCTGGCGCCCGCCGTCCGTTGGCAACCGATCGAGACTGAGCAGCTTCAGGTCGACCAGGCGATTGAACTGCGCCTCAGTGCGCTGGAACGACCCCTGCGCACTGACCGAGCTACCGCAGTCTCCTCCGCTGTGCTGATGGCCGTAGCTGCAGCCGACTCTACGGAGACGGTCATTCTGCAGTGGGTGCTGGCCGGAGCTCGTCCTCCCCGGGCGATTCACCACAGCAAGTCTCCACTGCTGGCCAGGGCAGACTTCGGTTCGGACGTGCGAGTCGAGACCGGTGATCCAGCCGTTGAATCTCGGGCCAAGCTCGACGAACCACTGCTACTGGGCATCTGCCGAGTAGGAGTTTCGGCCGAGCCTGGATCCAGACGTCGCCAGCTGTTGGCCGACGTGGTCGGTGCCATGCGTGGCTCCGACGCTCCCAGTGTCCGTACTGTTGTGCGCTGGTTTCCGAGCTGGCTAAGTCGCTCCCGTATGCAACGCAGGCTGGTGCCAATGCTGTGGCCGAATGCCTTCAACGCCGCCGAACTGGCGGGCCGGATCGGCTGGCCAATCGGCGGTGTGCAGGTACCAGGGCTCCGTCTGGTCAGCTCTCGACTGCTGGTGCCATCGACTGCTCTGAGCAGTGATGCATCAGAAGGTGTAGTGCTGGCCCGAACGACCTTCCCAGGCGTTGACCAACCTATTGTCCTGCGCGACTGCGACCGGCTGGAGCATCTCCACCTGATGGGCAGTACCGGCGTCGGCAAGACAACGGTTCTGGCCCGCATCGCTCTGCAAGACGCCGAGCATGGTCATACTTTAATCGTCATCGATCCGAAGGGCGACCTGGTCGAGGACATCCTGGCCCGTCTGCCCGAGAATCGCCTGAACGACGTCATCCTGCTCGACCCGGCAGACCATGCTCGTCCGGTCGGCTTCAATCCCTTGGCGGTTGGTGTCGGTGAGAGCGAACGAGATCTTGATCTGGTCGTCGACTCGATCGCCTCGGTCTTTCGTGGTCTGTTCTCCCAGCACTGGGGACCACGTACCGACGACATTCTGCGGGCTGGTCTACTGACGCTGGGGCAGGCTCCGGTCGACCCGGAGCTGGCCTACACCCTCTGTGAGTTGCCAGCCCTGCTGACCCACCAGGGGTTCCGTCGAACTCTGACCGCTCGCCTGGAAGACCCGATCGCCCTTGAACCGTTCTGGGCGGTTTACGAGTCGCTGCGGCCGAGTGACCGGGCCAACGTCATTGCTCCCCTGCAGAACAAACTGCGCGCCTTCCTACTGCGCAAGTCGCTACGGGCGATGATGGGACAGAGCCGGCCTGGTTGGTCGATCGAGCAGGTCATGGCTGAGCGCAAGATCCTGCTTGTGCCTCTGCGGGCTGGTCAGATCGGTGAAGAAGCCGCTCAGTTGTTCGGCAGTCTGGTCGTGGCCCGCATCTGGCAAGCCACCCTGGCGCGCTCACGCATTGCTCCAGCTGATCGTCACCCAGTGATGGTGCTGATCGATGAGTTCCACACCCTGATCAACGTGCCCACCAGCCTCGGTGACCTACTGGCGCAGGCTCGGGGCTTGGGCGTCAGCATGACGCTGGCCCATCAGCACCTCGGACAGCTGTCCCCTGAACTACGGCGGGACCTGGCCAACACCCGCTCGAGGGTGTTGTTCCAACTGGCCATGGAAGACGCCCGCTTCTTCGCCCGTGGACTCCCCGAACTGGAAGCCGAAGATCTCCAGGACCTACCGAGCCGTGAAGTAGTCATGTCGCTGGTCTCCAACGCTGAGGTTCAACCGGCCGTTACCGGCCGGACCCTCCCGCTGGAGAAGTCAGTGCGTGATCCGGCCGAGGTAGCCGAGCAGAGCCGGAGCCGGCACGGCGTACCCGCCGGCGAGGTCGAGGCCGCTCTGCGCTCCCGGCTTCCCAAACCCACCACGAGTAGCAGGAGCCGCACTCGCAAGCAGGCCAGAAAGGGTCAAGCCGCTTCTGAGCAACAGGGCGAGCTGGCGATCGGTGACCTGCCGAAGAAGGGAGCCAGCGATGAGTAACCCGAGCGATCCAACCCGGACTCCTGATCTGTCCAGCCGCTCGGCCAGTCGGGTCGAGCAGGCGTCAGACAAAGCGCCAGGTCAGGCGGTTTCCAGGGACGGTTCTGCCAGTGGAACAGTCGTCCATACGGATGGACGAAACTCTTCCGGTACTTCTTCGACATCTTCTTCCTCTTCCTCTTCGACTCCTGCTTCGTCTCGTCCTGGATCTACTCGGACCAACTGGACCAGGCGGCGACTGGACGAACTGGAGAGGAGCCTGAGTGAGCGGGATCTGGACATCCTGAACGACGTAGCCCGCTTCCGGCTGATCAGCGGGGCCCAGGTTCAAGCCTTGTGGTTCGGTGATGACCCAGCGGCCGGACGATCGGCTCGGCGGGCACTGCTTCGACTGACTCAGTCAGAGGTTCTGGCTCGCCTGGATCGACGTATCGGCGGAGTGCGGGCTGGCTCAGCTGGTCACGTCTACCGAGCGGGACCGGCCGGCAAGCGACTGCTCGGGATGCGTCGACGGGTCGATGACGAACCGGGACTGCATCACCTGCGCCACACCTTGGCCGTCGCTCAGCTCTACGTCGATCTGTCCGTTGGCTTCAGCAAGTCCGGACTGAAGTTGATCACCTTCGAGCCCGAACCAGACTGCTGGCGAGACTTCCTCGGGGGGCACGGTGAGTCGGTCACCCTCAAGCCCGATGGCTTCGCTTCACTCGAAGACGAGCACCGACGTCGACTGTGGTTCATCGAGGTCGATCTTGGAACTGTCTCCAGTACCTCGCTCAGAAACAAGCTGCGGGTCTACCGCAGTTACCTCTCCACCGGCACTGAGCAGGCCGAGCACGGGGTCTTCCCCAGGGTGGTCTGGGTCACGCCGACAGGTGAGCGTCGCCGGCACATCGCTGTGCTACTCCAGGCTGAGAACGAGAACGTCGGAGGAGAACTGCACCGGCTGATCGAGCGGGAGTGGCAGCCTCCGCCGAGAGCGTGAAGGCCAGTCGCACGACTGACCCCTTCCAACCGAACTAACCAACCAAGACACCCCTAGGGAGGAGGTGAACATCATGAACAACATCAAGACAACCGACACTATTGGGAACACCGACACCGTCGACCACCAGACGTTGGCGCCAGCGGAGCGCGAACCGTCGTTGCCGGCCGCTCCGCTCGATCTGACCATGGATCTCGGACGGGTCAGCCTGAGCCGCACGCTGGTGCTACTACACGACTACTTCCGCTTCGGCGCCTTCAGTGCGACCGCTGAACTGGAGGCTTATCTCTACGAGACCGGAGCCGCCGTGCACGCTGAGGATCTACTGGACCAACTGGAGTCCCTTACAGCTATGCGTCGCCGAGAGGATCAGGGAGGCACGGCTCCTGCTCCCAGCATCGACGTCGGCAAGCCAGCCGTTTCGGCTGGTGCGCCAGAACAACCGAACGAGCGGGGGACGAAACGATGACTCGGATTCCGGTCAAGACCGGTCACAACCGCTCAGACGATCTGCATCCGGCTGACCGTCAGGACCTGGTCGTCCTACTGCGCATCTTGGAGGGCTGGCTCTTGGTAGCCGAGCCTGAGACTGTCCGGGAGTTGGATCGGTACCTATTGAGCGAAGGAATTGAGAGTGTAACCAGTGACCTGCTCGGGGGGATGGAGCGAATATTGGCAGCACTCGAATAATGGGAAGAGCATCAACAGTTGATGCAACTGTTGTGAATTCTACTGCTTAACAAACTCGCCAGAAAGACTTACAATATGTCTATGAATACAAGACATGCCAACCGTGAGGAAGATAGAGAAGAAGGTGAACGAAGAGATCAATCACTTCCTGCGCTTCTGTTGAAGTTGCGCCGGAAACGCCAGCTGTCGGCGCGTGACCTCGCCGAAAAGGCTGATGTCCATCACAGCACCGTGACGATGATCGAACGAGGGCAGATAGCTCAACCCAGAGCGGACAAGCTGACTCGTCTGGCTCGTGCCCTTGGCACTGATCCATCAGACTTTCTGACGTTGGCTGGCTACAAACCAACCGAACAACTTCCGAGCTTCGGGGTCTACCTAAGAGCGACTACCGATCTGCCAGCCCATGCCGTGGAAGAACTCAAAGGACATTTTGACTACTTGGCTAGTCGGCACGGTGCGACCAGCACTGGACCTTTGGCCAATGAGGATGAGGTTGAGGATCTGACCAAAGGTGAAGACTCAACGCCAACCAAGAAAACAGCGTAGGTCACTCAAGGGTTTACATCGATCTATCTAGATTCGCACTACTACAAACAACGAAAGGAGGAGAAAAGGAAATGTCAATACTGCAACAACTGAGGGAACTCATTCCCCGCCGTCCCCTACATGATGATGAAGCCCGCTTTATCGTCGAACGACAAGCTGGTCTCCTGCGCCGACTCAGCGGACTGCCGGACGACCCACTACTGCCACGATCAGTGATCGAAGACCTGCCGAAGGTCAACGTCGTCGCTGATCCGCATCTACCGTCGTCCGGTGCCAGTCACTGGACTGGATCGCTCTGGCAGATCACCATCAACGCAGGTGAACCCTTCACTCGTCAGCGCTTCACGCTGGCCCATGAGTTCCAGCACATCATTTTGCATCCCTTCGTTGATGAGATGTTCGCCGGCTCCAGCCGAACAACGGCTGAGGCCCGGGCCGAACAGCTCTGCGACTACTTCGCCGCCTGCCTGCTGATGCCCAAGCTCTTGGTTCGTCAAGCCTGGGTCAGTGGAGGCGACAACCAGAACCCGGACATCTTGGCTCGGCTCTTCGGCGTCTCGACACCGGCCATGCAACTGCGTCTCCGTCAGCTCGGACTGCTGACCAGCGCTCAGCGCTGTCGCAGCCAACCCCGGAGCTACTACCGCCGAAGTGCACGACAATCGCTGGACGAGGACCGGAGAGCGACCACTATGGTCGCCGTAGGCCCAGGAGGAGACTGATGTCCATGCCCACACGGTCACTGCGAGCTGTCATTTACCTACGGGTCTCGACCGAACGGCAAGCCCGCAACGGCGGTGATGAGGGTTACTCGATCCCCGCTCAGCGGGAAGCCTGCCTCCGCAAGGCTGAAGCCCTTGGAGCTGACGTGGTCGACGAGTACGCCGACCGAGGCGAGTCCGCCCGTAGTGCCGATCGTGCCTCGCTTCAGGACATGCTGACCCGCATCGAGACCAAGGAAGATGTCCACTACGTCATCGTCCACAAGGTCGATCGTCTGGCTCGTAACCGTCGAGACGATGTCGAGATTGGCTTTCGTTTGCGCAACGCCGGAGCTCAACTGGTCTCCTGCGTCGAGAACATCGACGATACGCCGTCAGGTGCACTGCTGCATTCGATCATGTCCGGCATTGCTGAGTTCTACTCCCGCAACTTGGCGCACGAGGTCAAGAAAGGTCTGCACCAGAAGGCCAAGAGCGGGGGCACCCCGACCCAGGCACCGATCGGTTACCTGAACGCTCGGGCCAAGATCGACGGACGAGAGATAAAGACGGTTGATCTCGATGACGAGCGTTCACCACATATCCGCTGGGCGTTTGAAACGTTCGCTGGTGGTGACTGGTCGTTGTCCGAGATCGCCGAAGAACTGGAAGCTCGAGGCCTGCGTCGTCGACCAACCGTTCGCTACGCAGCGACTCCGCTGTCTCGTTCCCAAGTGCACCGCATGTTGCGCAATCCCTACTACGTCGGGATCGTGCGCTACGCCGGAGTGGACTACGTCGGTAAGCACGAGCCCTTGGTTGACCTGGCTACCTGGCAACAGACCCAGACCGTGATGGAAGCTCACCGAGTAGCCAGTGATCGCCCGTCGAAGCACAAGCACTACCTGATCGGCAGTTTGTACTGCGGGCACTGCGGTGGCCGGCTGGGACTGAGTGCTTCCCGTGGCCGTCATGGTGGGATCTACAAGTACTTCTTCTGCATTGCTGGCAACAAGAAGCGCACCGACTGTCCGCAGAGCTACATCCCGATCGAAACCATCGAAGAAGCAGTCGCCGGCTACTACCGGCATATTGAGATGAGCGAGAAGGATCTGGAGCAGATCGCCTCCCAGATGCGTTCACACGTCGCCGTCACTCGGAACTTGGCTGAGAAGGAAGTTGTGCGCCAGACCATCCGCATCGAACGACTCGATGCTGAACGTCGCAAGCTCCTGGCTGCGCACTACGCCGATGCTGTGCCGCTCGATCTTCTGCGGGAAGAACAGGACCGCATAGCTCGTGAGAGCCATCAGGCCGAACGAGTCCTGGAAGTCTGCGATGGACAGTTCAGACTGATCGAGGCCAACTTGGATAGGGCTCTGGCACTACTGGCCTCGTGTGCTGAGGTCTACCGACGCTCCGCTCCGGAAGGCCGGCGCAAGCTGAACCAGGCCCTCTTCGAGAAGATCTTTGTGGTTGATGACATGGTCAGCGCAGTTGATCTGGCGGCGCCGTTCCACGAGCTGACCGACAGTGACCTTGCGGGACGGATCAGCCGGGAGGAAGACCTCGACCTGGATGTCTTGCTGGCAGATGAGGCTGAGCCGACCGTGCGCTACGAGCGGCAGAAGGGATCTGTAGCAGCAGGAGACAGCGTTCTGGCGACGATCACCTGGCACCCCCGGGAACGACCGGATGGTGCACTGCCAGTGGACAGCAAAAACCCCGCCGCCTACTGCAGGCGCCGGGGTTCGAACAAGACACTTTTGGCGGAGGGAGGGGGATTCGAACCCCCGGGGCCGTGAAGCCCGCTGGTTTTCAAGACCAGTGCATTCGTCCGCTCTGCCATCCCTCCAGCGTCCCAGGCTATTGGACCGGCCGGGGAAGGACATGGCCGAGTGTTACTCGGCGGTCGCGACCTCGATGCGGTCCTGGTGCCATTCCTTGGCCGAGGTCAGTGCGGCGTCGGCGCGTTCGATGAGCGCACCGACATCGAACGCGTGGGCCGGGTAGCAGGCCACGCCGGCCCAGAGCGTCAGGTCGGGGTTGTCCTCGACGAGGCGCCGACGGAGCCGTTCCATGGTCCAGATCGCACCGTTCTCCGGGGTGTCCTCGAGAACCACGCCGAAGCGTCCGTCCTTGAGTCGGGTCGCGGTGTCGGACTCGCGCAGGGTCTCCCGCAGCGCATCGGCGACCATGCGGGCATCGGCCGGCGGACGTTCGTCACCCTCGCGACCCTCGACGATCTCGAGCAGCGCGATGGCGACGGGACGAAGGTGACGCCGAGCGGCCGCGATGCGACTGTCGAGAGCGACGAGGAAGTACTCGTGGTTGAAGAGGCCGGTGTCGGGATCGGTGAGCCCCTCGCCACCGTCGGCGGCGAACACGAGCGGCACCCGGGAGGTGTCGCCGGCGCGGCGTTCGGCCTCGGACAGCTGGCCGCTGAGGCTCTTGACGGCCTCTTCTGCGGCCATGCGGCTCTGGACCTGGGCGGCGACGGCGTTCTCGAGTTGGCGGATCTGCTCGTTCATCGACGAGACACGTCGTTCCAGATCGGCGGCCTCGTCGGCGTTGCGGCGAGCCAGCAGTGCCGCCGCGACGACCGCACCGGCGCTCGCCAACGCGAAGTTCCTCCGACCGGTCATGGCCGCGAGAAGGCCGGCACCAAGCCCGATGATTCCCACGCCTGTGGCGATGTCGACTCGCTGCTCATTCATCCGGACTCCATCGGTCGCTCGACCCCTCGAATCAAGCCTCTGGGATCGTACGTGTTCACGGTGAGAACACGGGGGAAGGGGGCGCGGCCAACAGCCGCGGCAACATCTCGAGGTACTCGCGCCGGGCCCGTTCCTGCACCCCGAGCGAGGCCAGGTGCCCGGTTCGCCACTGAACGTCGATCAGGCGTTCGGTGCCGTCGCGAAGGGTTTCGACCAGGGCGACGAGGGCGACCTTCGACGCATCGGTGACCCGATGGAACATCGATTCGCCGGCGAAGAGCCCACCGATCGCCACCCCGTAGAGCCCCCCGACCAGGGCGCCGTCCTGCCACGTCTCCACGCTGTGCACCCACCCGAGCTCGTGGAGTCGGAGATACGCGGCCCGGATCCGTGGATCGATCCAGCCGTTGGGGCGCGACGGGTCGGCGCACGCGTCGATCACCTCGGCGAACGCGGTGTCGATCCGGATCTCGAAGTCGCGGCACGATCGCCGCAGCGACCGGCTCACCCGCAGGGCGTCGAGGGGCAGCACGCCGCGGGGGTCGGGCGACCACCAGCCCATCGGGCCACCGGCTTCGACCGGCATGGGGAACAGCCCGTGACGGTAGGCGGAGAGGATCGTGCCCGGTTCGTTGTCGGCGCCGACACCGACCAGGCCCAGCTCGTCGTGGGGCAGGGCGTCGAGCTCAGCGGCCGACGGGAACTGCCACGGGGACGCGGGTGGTTCGACCGGCACCGTCGCAGCGTAGGTCGGCGACCGGGGCCGGTAGGTTGCGGGCATGGCGACCCCGCCCCTCGTGGCCTGGATGAACCCGCTCCCGATCGAGCTCGCACCGGCGCTGGCCGAGCGCCGCCGGTCCATCGCGGCACGCGCCACGGGCCGGGTGCTCGACCTCGGCGGCTGGGCCGACCACCTCGGCGCCTACCGGCTCGGCGGCGGCGTGGATTCGGTGACGATGCTCGACCGGGTCGGCGACGTCCGGGCCGGGACGGGGCGGGCCGACCCGGAGGGCGTCACGCGCCTCGACGTCGGGTTCGACGCGTTGGCGGCCTCGGGATCGGGCCCGTTCGACTCGATCGTGTCGCTCATCCGGCTGCCGCTGGTCGAGAACCTCGACCGGTTCTTCGACACCGCCTTCGGTCTGCTCGCCGACGGCGGCTGCCTCTATTTCGTCGAACCGGTGCGTCGGTCCGGTCGGGTCGGACGGTTGCTGGCCGTCGGCGGCGCCGTCGGTCGTGCCGCCGGAGGTCTCCACCTCGACCGTGACCTGCCGGCCGAGATACGCCGCCGCGGCATGGTGGTCACCGATCTGACCCGCTTCGAGGTGCCGACACTGAGTGCACCGTTTCGGCCCTTCGTGGAGGCGGTGGCCCGTCGGCCGGCTACGCCTCCTGAATCGTCACCGAGTTGATCGTGACCTCACGAGAGGGTGCGCCGCCGAGCCCGCTCGACGGGTCGTCCTCGTGGAGGCCGATGATCGTCTGCAACACCTCGATCCCGGCATCGTCGGTGGTGCCGAAGACGAGATAGGTGCCTGTACCGTCGAGGGCCGACGCGTTCTCGCCGGTCACGAAGAAGAACTGGGCGCTCGAACTGTCGGGACCTGCCGAGCGGGCCATGACGAGCTGGCCGGCCTCGTAGGTGTAGGGCCCGCGCAGGGCGCCGGTGCTGATGTCGAGGGTCGGCTCGTCGGGGATCGTGTAGCCCGGACCGGGATCCGTGGCCGACTCGGTGTGGGGGGAACCACCCTGGATGATGTCGATCGACGGGTCGGTGCGGAAGACCGTCGTGCCGTCGTAGTAGCCGTAGCGGGCCAGGTAGACGAAGTTGTTGACCGTGCTCGGGGTCGTCGCCACATCGAGGGCGACGGTGATCTCGCCCTCGCTCGTGTCGAACACCGCGGTGTAGGTCTTGGTCACGTCGATGCAGGTCGGGGGCAGCGCGTCGAAGTCGATGGTGCGCTCGGCGCTGCCGTCGGCCGGCGGGCAGTCGGCGCTGATCTCGGTGTCGAACTCCGGATACACCCAGTCGACCGTGGCCGGGTCGAACGGCGCCGCTGTCGGCGTCGTCTCGGGAAGCGTGGTCGAGGTGTCGGTTGCGGTGTCGCCGTCGTCGTCGGAGGTGAGGATCGCGATGCCGACGACGGCCAGGACGACGAGAGCGACGATGGTGCCGTAGGTCATGATCCGGCTGCGGGTGCGAGCCCTGGCCGCGGCGGCCTCGGCCGCGGCGACCCGGCTTGCCCGGTTGGCCTTCTGACGTGCGCGTTTGTCGGTGGTCACGGCGACCGACGTTAGCCAATCGGTTCCGGTTGGGGGAGCCGGGTCAGCCCACCTTTTCGACCCGGACCGAATCGACCACCAGGGTGGTGTCGGACTCGGTGGTGTCGTAGACGGCCTGGTGGGCGGTGAGGTCGTCGATCATGCCGACGGGCACGTAGCGGGGGTCGGCCTGCAGCAGGAGGCTGCCGGTTTCGTCGAGGACCACGATCAGCGCACCGTTCACGCCGGTGGTGGTGGAGGGAATGGCGGCGACGGTGCCCGCCGGATAGCGCTCGGCGACGGGAGTCGCGGACGGAGGCGGGTCGATCGTGAAGCCGGCGTTGCCCGGGCTGCCGATCCACAGGAGCCCACCCGCCAGCGAGATGACCGGGGACTGCTCATACGTGCGGTACCACCCGAGCACGGCGGCGAGGTTGGCGACCTCCTCGCTGACCGTGCTGTCGAGCGGCAGGGTGAACGAGCCGACCTCGGTGTCGACCGTCAGGTCGTAGACGGCGCCCGGCTCGATGCACAGCGGCGGCGCTTCGGCGAACTCGGTCGTGCGGATCTCGCTGCCGTCGATGGCGGGGCACGGTGTCGGCCCGGTGAGGGTCGCTCCGGCCTGGTCGCCGGCAGCCCACGGGAGCTCGATCGGTGCGGTCGAGGTGGTGACCGGCGCCGGCTCCGGATCGTTGTTGGCCAGCAGGCCCGCCGTCAGTGGAGCGATCAGGGCGAGCGCGAGGAAGCCGACGACACCGCCGACGATCAGGCGTTTGCGACGCTCCGCCTTCGCCGCGGCGCGCTGTTGTCGTTCCATCTGGTGGGCCGCGGCGACCCGGCGCTTCTTCGTTTGCTGCTTCTTCGCCACCCCGGGAAGCTAACCCGGTTTCCCCGCGTGCCGATGGGCAGGGGAGCGCATGACTCTCCCATCCGACACCGAGGGTCACGAGGCCCCCAACCCCGACGACCTGCGTGCCGTCGTCGATCGGCACGCAGCCGCCGTGTATCGCGTCGCGCGCTCGATCGTCCACGACGCGGCCCTCGCCGATGATGTGGTGCAGGAAACGATGCTCAAGGCCTGGCGCAACTCGCCGGTCGGGCCAGGGGAGGAGATCCCCCGCAACTGGCTCCTCAAGGTGGCGCGCAACACGGCGATCTCGCTGTTGCGGACCCGCCGTGAGGACCTGCATGGGCCCGACACCCTGCCCGAGGGGCCCAGCGGCGTGTCGACCACGCGCACGGTCGAGGGGCGAGCCCAGCTCGACGAGCTGCTCGAGATCCTGCAGCACCTGGATCAGGACGCCCGCGCGTTGATCGTGTTGAAAGAGGTCGACGGGCTCTCCTACGAGGAGATCGCGGCGACCCTCGACCTTCCCCTTCCCACCGTGAAGACCCGACTGTTTCGCGCCCGCAAGGCGCTGAAAGACGAGATGAAGGAGTGGCAATGATGGCCCGCCATCCGAAACGCCGGCGGCTGCAGCGCTGGCTCGACACGGGCGAACCCCGCCGTGTGTCGCATCACATCGAGCGATGCCTGGAGTGCCAGGAACTGCTCGAGGAACTCTCCGCGCTCGACGAGGAACTGGTGGCCGATCTGCAGGCGGCAACCAGCCCTCCCGACGACCTGCGGGAACGGACCCATGGCGGTGTCGATGTGCGCTTGCACGAAGAGGCCGTGTTCGGTGCGTTCATCGACCTCTTCACGATCGGGTGGGACTTCACCCGCACCGTGCTCGACCCCGAGTTCACCGAACGTGACGAAGCTCATCCTGGCCGGAACCCGGCCGACGAGACCGATGGAGGAGCAGCATGATCGATCCCTGGATTTACGCCGCCGGTGCGGTCATCGTCGGACTGTTGTCCGGCGTGGTCGGCGCCGCGCTCGTGCGGGTCATCATCTTGAAGGGGCGCGAGGACCGCGCCGAGATGCACGACGCGGCCCGGGCGACGTCGACCTTCCTGTTCCTGTTCTTCACGGCGCTCGGGGCGATCGTCGCGATCGGGTTCGTCAACCCGGAGACGCTCGAGCCGATTCCGGCCGAGATCCTGCGCAAGTCGCCCCGGATCCTCGCGGCCGGACTGATCCTCATCGCCGGCCGAGCGATCGCCTATGCCCTGGGGGGCGCGGTCAACACCGCGTTCGCCGGATCGACCACGCGGGTCCGTGCCCAGATCGCGGTGGCCGGGCGGTTCCTCGTCTATGCGGTGGCGGCCGTGCTGGCGTTGAGCCAGCTCGGTGTCGACACCACGATCCTCAGCATCCTGGCCGGTGCCGTCACCTTCGGCCTCGCCGGCGCCTTCGCCCTGCTCGTCGGCCTCGGCGGCCGGGAGATGGGTGGCGAACTCGCCGCCGGTCGCCACCTGTCGCGGCTGGTACGGGTGGGCGACGACATCGAGATCGACGGGATCGTGGGGCGTATCGTCGCGTTGCACCCCGCGTCGGTCGAGATCGAACTCGAGGGTGCGTCGCTGCACGTCGCCAACACGCGTCTGACCCGCGGCGACCTCAGGGTGCGCCACGCCTGAGCTCCGCAAACGGCACGGACCGAGTGGGCCGAGCGACCCATTCGCGGAGAAATCCGGGAAATCGCGCGACTCGGACCCTTCCGGTGCGTTGTACCGATGACGCCGCTCAGCGGCCGCAGATCACCTGTCGGACTGGACTCCCGATTGTGACTCTGGGAGATGG
Organism: Acidimicrobiales bacterium; assembly: GCA_041394245.1. Classification (NCBI taxonomy): domain Bacteria; kingdom Bacillati; phylum Actinomycetota; class Acidimicrobiia; order Acidimicrobiales; species Acidimicrobiales bacterium. The sequence goes on along the minus strand of JAWKIR010000003.1, from coordinate 366,011 downwards.
ACCGCCTCGGCGGTCCATCTCTCGTTTTGGGCCGTGGTTACCCTGTGAGGATGCCTTGTCGTCGCGCCGCCCTCTTCGCGATGGGGCTGTTCGTTCTCGGCGCCTGTTCGGTGCAGGACGGGCCGATCGGCCAGCGTGCTCCCACGACGACCCGGGCGACGACCACCACCGACGCGACGACCACGACGACGGTCCCCGTGTCGTCGGCGATCATCGAGATCGGGCCGGCCCGCTACGACCTCGACGCCGTGTGTGCCGCGGGCGGGGCTGGTGAGGTCGAGGTGGCCGTCAAGGGTCTCGATGTGAACGGTCTCCGGGTGGTGGGACTGATCCGGGCGTTTCTCGGCGAGCCCTACATCGGCCTCCAGATCGGTGAGGGCGACGACGCCGTGCTGTTCGAACCTCGCCTCGAGGGCGTGCTGCCGTTCGAACTCGTCGACGACGTCCTCGAGTTTCCCGAGGTCGACTTCGTCACCGACCTCGACCTCGCCACCGGCGAGTTCGTGCCGGCCGGCATCGGCTCGGTGACCGTCGAGTGTCTCGGCTTCGTGCGGGAGCTGCCGGCGGTGCCGTTCAGCTAGCTGGTGTGGATCACAGCGAGCAGGCGTCGGTCTCGAGCACGAGAGGGACTCGGCCCGATCGCAACGATTCGACCTCGCCGTCGAGGGTGGTGAACACGACCCGGAAGTCCTGGTCGTTGTCGTCGGACGGCACGAACACGACGTCGGTGCGTCCGCCGCCGAGGTCGACGCGTTCGAGTCGGTCGCCGAAGAGCTCGTCGAGCTCGTCGTCGGTGCTGCCGATACCGGCCCCCGACAGCGTGGTGATCGGGCTGTCGCCGACGATGTCGACCCGCTCGATGGTGCCGTCGTCGACCACGAAGCTGATGCCGGTCGGCGCGCCATCGGGGGTGACGCGGTAGCAGTCGGTCACGGCGCCGCAGGCGATCAGATCGTGGCCCGAGGCCCGCTCGGCCTGGTTGACCGTGAGCCCGAAGGTGACCGTGTCGAGCCCGACAGTGCTGAGCGACGAGTTGCGCCCGAGGGTCGGTCCGGTGGCCGCGTCGGGTTCGGGTGCGGCGTCTCCGTCGACGGTCGTGGTCGTGTCGACAGTGGTGGTCGTCGCTTCGTCGACGGTGGTGGTCGTCGACTCGCCGGTGGCGGGGTCGGTGCCGCAGTCGACGGGGATCGAGGTGGTGACCGGCACGATGGTGGTCGTCGACGGTGCCGCGGTCGTGGTGGCGTCGTCCGGCCGGCCGGTGGTCGTGCCGGGCTCGCCCGCGTCACCGTCGCCGTCGCCCCCGTCCCAGCTGAGGACGAGCAGCGCGGCCAGCACGATGGCGATCAGTGCGAGCAGGACGGTGAAGATCTGGCGGAACGGCACGGCTTCGATGGTAGAGGGCCGGGTGGCTCCCGTGGACGCGCGGGTGTGACGGATGCCACGCCGGCTCTGGAACCGGCGTCACAGTTGCGGCGTCGCGGTTCCGGTTGTGTGTGACGTGTGTCCGACATGGGCACGCCGGAAGGACCGGCAAGCACCGAGGGGGAACCACGATGACCAACGCAACCACCGTCAGCATCACGGAAGCCAGTGCCGCGGCGACCACCGACCACTGGTGGGAAGCCGTGTGCGGACCACTCCCGCGTCGGGTCGGACGCCGGTTGTCGCACGTCGGTACGGATTTCGTCTACGTCCCCGGCGCCGTGATCGTGGCCGAGGGCAGCCGTGCCGAACGCTTCTCGGTGATCCTTCACGGTGAGGTCGAGGTGGTCGTCGATGGAGCGGTCGTTGCGACGCTCGGCCCCGGCGAGTTCTTCGGCGAGGTCGCCCTGCTGTACTCGCGCCCAGCAGCTCCCGCCGCCGCCCCCGACGCGTTGCCCCGCACCGCGACCGTGCGGACCACGATGGCCACCCGGGTCCGAGAGCTCGATCGGGCCGAGTTGATGACGCTGATGGACGCCGCCCCGGCCGCCGCCAGCCGCATCAGCCGCCGGGCGATCGGCCGCCTCGCCGTCATGAAGGCCTGACGATCCGGCGCTGGAGCGCCCCACCCGCAGGGGCATCGTCCGCTCCGGGCGTCACACCCGACACACTTGGACGGTGACCTCCCGCGTGCTTGTCCGGACAAGCGAGGACGACGCCCTCAGACGACTCGGCGACGACGAGGAGTTGCCGCCGGCCGAGGCCGGTCGACTCGTCTGGGTCGACCTGGTCAGTGAGGACGCGGGCGAGATCGGGGCGTTGGGCGAACAGTTCTCGTTCGATCCGGCTGCCGTCGAGGACATCCTCGACATCGAGCACCTGCCGAAGTTCGACGACTTCGACGATCACCTCTTCATCGTGCTCCACGCCCTCACGACCGACGGTGACCGCCTCGACACGATCGAGGTCGACTGTTTCGTCCGCTCGGATCTGTTGGTCACGGTGCGACGCGGCGCGGTGCCCAGCGTCGACTGGTTGTGGAACGTGGGGCAACGCCATTCCCACCTCAGCGAGGGCGGCGGCGACGAACTGTTCACCCAGCTCGCAGAGGTGATCGGGCGGCGCTACCTCGAGGTCATCGACGAGTTCGAACGACGCATCGACGACCTCGCCGACCGGGCCCTCGAGGCCGATCCCGGGGTTCTCGCCGAGATCCAGCTCCTGCGCCGGGAAGAGGCGACGGTGCGCAAGATCCTGCGTCCGCAGCGCCTCGTGTTGACCAACCTGCGGCGCTCGACCGTGCCCGTGATGTCGGAGTCGGCCCGCCGGCAGCTGACCGATGCCTACGACGTGCACAACCAGGTCGTCGAGTCGCTGGCCGGAGCCCGGGGGTTGTTGAACGACGCGCTCGACTCCTACCGGGGAGCGTCGGCCGAGCGCCAGTCACGCGCCACCACGCTGCTCGCGGTCTACTCGGCGATCCTGCTGCCGCTGACGGTCATCACCGGGTGGTACGGCATGAACGTCACCACACTGCCGGGCGCCACCGGTGGCTGGGCCTGGGAGATCATCGCCGGCGCGATGGTCCTGTTCGGCATCCTCAGCTTCGCCGTGTTCGTTCGCCTCGGGTTCGTCCGAGCGCCGCGTCTCGGTCGCCGCCGTGTCGTGCGGGGCCTCGCCGACGCCGCCCGCGCGCCGATCGCCCCGCTCGCCATGCTGTGGCGCCCCCGCCGCGCCGGCGATTCGTGAACGAAGTGAACGTCGTGGGCCGCCCGGGACTCGAACCCGGCACCTTGGGATTAAAAGTCCCCTGCTCTAACCCGATGAGCTAGCGGCCCGCGAGGCAGGTTATCGACCGGGCCGCCGGGGCGAGCCGAGTATCGCCCGCTTTCGACGGTCGGCGCCGAGGTGGGCGAGCACCCGTCGCCAGGCCTGCGCGACGTCACGCGCTGCGGCCCGGTCGCCCTTCGCGGTCTGGATGACCACGAAGCCGAGGTCCTGGGCCAGGGCGTAGGCGCTGCGCAGCCACCACGCCCCGGGGGCGTGGCGGATGATGTTGCGGTGGCGGTTCGTCAGCGTCGACACGCGGAACCGGCCGCGTCGATCGGCCACCTTCGGGGCGGTGCCGTAGGACCGCACGTGCTGTGCGACGGCGGTCGGTTCGTAGTGGAAACGCCAGCCCATCCGGCCGAGGGTGAGGGCGAGGTCGATGTCCTCGCCGTACATGTCGTAGGTGGGGTCGTAGGGGCCGCCGAACATCTCGATCACCTGATCGAGAGCGTCTCGTCGGAACAGCGGCGTCGCCCCGTTGAGCTTGTCGCAGATCATCGCCCGATCGGTTGGGAGCGAACGGGTGCGCATCGTCGCGGTGATCTCGATCGGGCCCGACTCGCCGGCCCGGGTCGATTCGACGCGACCGCCGGCGGCGGCGGCCCGAGGTTCGCGCTCCATCACGCCGAGCAGGGTTTCGACATAGTCGGGGTCGAGGGTCGCGTCACAGTTGAGGGGGAGGACGAACCGTCCGTTGGCGACGGCGATACCGGAGTTCATCCCCTGGGCGAAGGCCAGGTTGGTGTCGTTGCGGACGATCGTGAGGTCGTCGTGGCGCTCGACGATGCGATCGAGGGAGTCGTCGGTGCTGGCGTTGTCGACCACGATGATCTCGACGGCGGGCCACGTCTGGGCTGCGACCGACGAGACGGCGTCGGCGCCGAGGTCGCCGCTGTTCCAGTTCAGGACCACCACGCTCACGAGAGGTGTGTTCATGCGTCGAGGATCGCACGCATGAGCTGTACGAGCTCGCCGGCGACCTGTCGCCGCTGGGCTTCGGTGGTCCGCCTGCTGCCGAGCACCCAGGCGGTGTGGCGGATCAGGGCGTCGTAGCCGGGGAGGTCACCGCCCGATGTCGGCCGCCACCGCGTGCGCATGAGGTGGTTCCAGCGGATCGCGTCGAGTCGTCGCGGCGCGGCGACGAGCGACGCGAGTGCTGCGGCCGGGGCCGAACCGAACACCTCGGCCGCCGGCGCGTCGACAGGTGTGTCGGGTCGGGCTTCGAGGGGCCCGACCGGCACATCGGCGCGATGGCGGACGACGAAGGGCCCCTCGGGGTCGCCGGCGAACTCGGGTGCGAACGGCGAGTCGGGCAGGTCGAGCGTGTCGGTGAACGCGGCGTCGATGCCGCTGTCGAGCCTGCCGTAGTGGGCGCGTTGCCACTCGCTCTCGGCCCGACCCCGGGCCCGGTCGAGGAGTTGGGCGGGGTCGCGTTCGTTGTACTGGGTGATCACGTAGCCGTCGACGAGCGGCCCGTTGCGAAACGACGTGGGGATGACCTTGCCATGGTGCATCGGCTCGTAGTCGCGGTCGCCGGCATCGAAGAAGAAGCGGGCTTCGGGAACGCCGGGCCACATCAGGTGGCCGACGCGCTCGCGCACCGGTCGATCGGCCGTCTCCTCCCAGCCGGGGCGGTCGGAGGTGTGCAGGAACGTGTGGACGAGCCGCACCCGGATCGACGCGTCGCGGGCCGGGTTGCGGGCAGCGAGCATCGGGCGGGGGTCCTGGTCGAGGAACTCGTCGGCATGGAGGACACCGATCCAGTGACCGACCCCGAATCGGCGTCGGGCCTCGGCGAGGAGGTACTGGCGGGCGCCGTCGCGCGCCGGATGATCGAGGTCCTCGTCGCGGAGATGGACGACGATCTCGGGGAACCGGGCGAGGATCTCGTCGGTCCGGGTGCGGGCCGGTCCGTTGCCGGTGCCGTCGAGCACCAGGATCCGGTCGAACCAGCGCGTCGCGCAGGTGAGCATGTCGTCGAGGATGTCGTCCTCATCGCGGATCATCAGGAGGCCGATGAGCCGTTCGCCGTCGTGCGGCCCGCCACGGGCACGACGCGATCGCCGGGCCGCGATCGCCCGCCGCGGATCGTTCGCGATCTCGCGCAGACGGCGCGGCCCGGGAAGTCGGGTGCGCCGGCGGGGCCACCGGAACCGGTCCAGGAGGTCGTGGAGCAGCGGCAGGACAGGTATCTCACGTGAGAGCGGACGAGAAGCGCCAGACTGACGGCCATGGCCGACCCGGGTCGCGCAGCGCTCACCATACTCCTCTCCACTTTCGACGGTGAACGCCACCTCGACGAGTTGCTGCGTTCGGTGCGGGCCCAGTCGTTCGACGACTGGACCATGGTGTGCCGCGACGACGGGTCGAGCGATGGCACGCGGGCGGTCCTCCAACGTCATGCGGCCGCCGACGCTCGGATCCACATCATCGACGACGACCGTGGTCGACTCGGACCGGCGGCGTCGTTCTTCGCGCTGCTCGCCGCGGTCGACACCGAGATGTTCGCGTTCTGCGACCAGGACGACGTGTGGGAACGCCACAAGCTCGCCTGGTCGGTCGATGAGCTGCGACGGGCGACCGCGCCGATCGCGGCGGTCTACACCGACGCCTGGATCGCCGACGACAACGCCAGGGTGGTGCGGGCGTCGGCGCTGGCCGATCGGGGTGTGCGTCGGCCGCCCGAGTTCGGCGAGCTGCTGCTCGTCAACGCGGCGATCGGCGCGACCATGATCGGGACTCGGGCATTGGCCGAGGCGGTCACCGCATTCGACCACGAGCCCACGATGCACGACTGGTGGACCGCGCTCGTCGCGGCCTACGCCGGCGAGCTCCGCCTGCTCGCGGTGCCGACCCTTCGCTGGCGTCGGCACGCAGACACCGCCACGGGGGGTGCGGGCGGCACCGGATCCATCGGTCGGGCCCGCCGCAACGACTACCTGGCGTGGTCGGTCGCGGCGGCGCGCCGGCTCACTGACAGTCCTCTGACGCCCACCGATCGACGGATCTCACGGGCGGTGGTGGCGATGGCGGCGATGGACGAGTCGGGCATCAGCCTGCGCGGTTCGCTGCGAGCCGACCGAGCCGGCGCCCGGGCCTGGCCGTTGCGGCGTCGTCTTGCGGTTCACGCCGGTTCACTCCACGTGACATGAGTCTTTCGGCCAGTTCTCGGCCAAGCTCTTGCGTTGGCCACGAGGAGTGGCCCACACTTCGTGTGAATTATGACACCTCTCCACCCCGTCGATGTCGACGAGACGAGCGAGTCTCGGTCGCTGCAGATCGATGCTTCGGCGCGCCGGCGCAGCGCCTACGAACGCTTCCTCAAGCGGCCCATCGATCTCGTCGCCGGGGTCGTGCTGCTGATCCTCTTCACTCCTCTGATGCTGATCGTGGGGATCGGTGTGGCCATCACCATGGGACGGCCCGTGATCTTCCGCCAACGACGGCTGACGGTCGGCGGTGAGCCCTTCACCATGCTCAAGTTCAGGTCGATGAAGCCCGAGGAGCCGTGGGACGAATCGGTGCTCGGTCCTCGTCCGTATCACGCCCCCGAAGACGACCCCCGCCACACCCCGTTCGGGCGTCTGATCCGGCGTCTGTCGCTCGACGAGCTTCCCCAGCTCGTCAACGTGGTGCGCGGCGAGATGAGCCTCATCGGCCCACGACCGGAGCTACCGGCGGTCGCCGAGAAGTTCGACCTGGTCGACCATCCGCGGCATCTCGTCCGGCCGGGTATGACCGGCGAGTGGCAGGTGTCGGAGCTGCGGGCCGGCTTCGTGCACATGAGCGTGCATCTCGACGCGCTCTATGTCGGTGACCTGACCTTCCGCCGCGACCTCGGTATCGCGCTCCGCACCGTCGGCCTGTTCCTCGGCGTCGGGCCCCGGTCGGCGCCGGCCGCCCCGGCCCCCGCCCCGGCCGCCGGCGTCGGCGTCGAGTCGCGACCGTTGCGCGTGTTGCACGTGTTGGAGCCGGGGATCTCCGGCGTTCCCGCCTATGTGCATCAGCTCGGCCAGGAGCTCGCGGCACGAGGGGTGGAATCGGTGGTGCTCACGAGCGACCGGCAGACCTGGGACTTCTCACCGTGGGCCGACAAGGTGATCACCGTGCCGTGGCGCCGTCGTCCGCAGGACGTGCTGTCGGTGGGCCGCAAGATCCGTTCCACCGTGGCCGACGAGCGGATCGATGTCGTGCATGCGCACGCGACGTTCGCAGGCTTCGCCTCCCGGGCCATCTCCCTCGACGTCCCGGTGCTCTATCAGCCCCACGGTTGGGGCCACCTCTCGACGAAGCATCGCGCCGCGGGCTCCGTCGCCCGATCCGTCGAACGGCTGCTCGATTCCCGCGCCGACATGTTGATGGTCCTGAGCGATCAGGAGGCCGCCGACGCGCCTCGTGGCCGGGCAACAGAACGCGTGCGTCCCCTCGTCGACCTGACCGACTTCGTGCCACTGTCGCCGGCAGAGCGCAACCGGGCCCGACTCGAGGCCGGGTGGCCTGGCAGTGAACGGGTGCTGCTGTGCGTCGGTGAGTTCAGCCATCGCAAGAACCAGACCGCACTCCTGCGGGCCTGGCGCCACCTCGACGTCGCCGGCCACCGACTCGCGCTCATCGGTGACGGTGCCCTGCGCCAAGAGATCGAAGAGCTCGCCACCGACGGTGTCGAGATCCTGGGCTGGCGCGACGACGTCCACCGGCTCATGGGCGCCGCCGACGCGCTCGTGGTCCCCTCGCTGGGTGAGGGTTTCAGCCTCGTCATTCTCGAAGCCTTGGCGTGCGGTCTCCCGGTCTTCACCACCCCCGTGGGCGGATCCGAGATCGTCGTCGGCGACGACGGCGCAGTGCGCGCCGATGCCGAAGGCGTTCTGCGGTCGGCGCTGGGCGCCCCGCAACTCGATCAGCCCCCGGCGATGCGTGCCGACCGCGCCGAGCGCCATCGCCGGGCAGCGTCGGTGGAAACCGTGGCCGAGACCTTCATCGAGTTGTACATGGCGTCCGCCGGTCGTCCCGGGATCATCGAGTCCACCCAGACAGGCGACGCGGACGACGCGGGCGACCTGATCCAGCTTCCGTAGCGACGATGCACGTACTCGTCACCGGAGGGCTGGGCTACATCGGCGGTGAGGCCGTTCGGCGGTTCCTCCAACGCGGAGATCGGGTGAGCGTCGTGGATCTCCCGCGGATCGGCGCCGTGGCGCCGACTCCGCACGAGAACCTCGCCGTGCATTTCGCCGACATCACGAACCCCACGCTCATCGGGCCGCTCCTGCGCGGTGTCGATGTGGTGGTCCACGGGGCCGGTATCCACCAGGCCGACGAGGTGGTGCGGCATCCGAATCGTCACGTCGAGGTCAACGTCAACGGGACCTACAACATGCTCGAAGCCGCGGTCGGTGCCGGCGTCTCGAGGTTCGTCCACCTGTCGAGCGCGAAGATCTACGGTCCGGTCGACGTCGACGGGGCGTCGAACGAGTCCGATCTCGTCCGGCCCGCCGACGAGTACTCACTCGGCAAGTACGCGGCGGAGAGCTTCTGCAACCATTTCGCGGAGCACACGCCGCTCGAGGTGTGCGCGCTGCGACCCTTCTCGGTGTACGGACCCGCCATGGACCTGCGCACGGGGTACTGCGGCGCGCTCCTCGATGCCCTGCTGAGCGGCACCGCGGCAGTCCTCTCGGGTCGGCCCGACTACTCCCGTGACTTCGTGCATCTCGACACCGTGGCCGATGTCGTCGTCGCCGCCGCGACGTCCTCGACTGCGCCGCCGCCCCGTCTCAACGTCGGAAGCGGGACCTCCACCACACTCGCCGAATTGGTCGCGGTCTTCGATGCCCATGTCTGCCGCGATCTCGAGGTCACCTATTCCGAACCCCGGCCGGGTACCTTGGATCGGACTCTTGCCGACATCTCTTTGATGAGCGAATTCGCATGTCCCGACATTCCAGACCTTCGGACGGGGATCAGCGAGATGATCGCGCGGCACCGGACGCGGCAGTAGACCCCCATACTCCCGTGGCGCTCGTGCTGGCCGCGGGCAAGGGAACCCGGGTCGGCGGCGATCGTCCGAAGCAGCTGTTGGACCTGCTGGGGCGGCCCATCGTGATCCACGCGCTCGATCAGCACCACCGGCTCGGCCACCATGTGGTCGTCGTCGTGTCCGAGTCGACCCATGAGCCGATCGCCGAGATGGTCGACGAGTTCCTCCCCGATGCCCCCATTCGCCTGGTCCGCGGCGGCGACACCCGCCGCGAGTCGGTGATGGCCGGCGTCGATGCCATCCCGCCGGCGACGCACCCGCACACCGGAGTGGTCCTGCGCAACGCGGCCTCGCCCAACACCCCCGATTCCGTCATCGAGGCGTGTATCGAGGGAATGAAGACGCACGACGGCATGCAGGCCTACGTGCCGAGCAACGAGACGACGTTCATCAGGGCCAACGACAACCTCGACTGGCTGATCGCGCGTGACGTCACCGGCTTCACGGTCGACCCGACCGTCTATCGCTGCGAACTCATCCGAGGTGTGGCCGAGCAGATGCGCACGGGTGGGCTCGGCGAGACGACACTCGACATCGCCCGCCGGCTCCACGCCAACATCGGTCTCGTCGAGAGTCCTCGTTCCAACTTCAAGCTCACCACCGCGCGAGACCTCCACCGGCTCGAGGTGGCCATGCTCGATCCCGCTGCCTACGACTGACGCACCCCGGACGAGCGGTCGGCGAGAAGCCTCCGCGCTTCACGGTTGAGCACCGCCCAGTGCACCCGACCCAGGGTGTTGAGCCCGATCCGGGTGGCGAACGCCCGTGCGCCCTGGCGCTGCGGCTCGCGTTGGCGTAGGTCGTGGTGCTGGCGGAGGACCTTCTCGACTTCGTGCAGGTCGGTCAGCGGAGCGAGGGGCGCGCAGACGCTGCGCAGCAACCACGGCTCCGGGGCGACGAGATGGAGCCCGGGACGGGCCACCCAGCGCGAGAGGAGCCCGGCCGCCATGACACGGGCGGCGGCGACATGGAGCGGAATGTCGACCAGCGGGCCGAAGTCGAACAACCAGAGGGTGCCGTCGTCGGACCAACCGATGTTCTTCGGGTCCATCCCCTTCCAGGTTCGGACCGTGTCGGGATCATCCTCCAGGCGACAGGCCAGGAGGATGTCGGCCATCGCCTGACCGACGCGCCGAGCGTCGGCCGCGCCCTTGCGGTGCCGGCGCGAGATCGACTCGAGGGTCGACATCTCGACGAAGGGCGAGACCGTGATCAATCGTTCGGGGATGCGGCCGACGACGGGAACGACGCGGACATCGCCGATTCGGTCGCCGACCGCGGCGAGCGCGGCTTCGTCGCCGTCGTACCCGCGCTCGTGGGACCGGCCGATGCGGTCGATGAACTGTTTCACGAAGAACCGGCCGTCGTCGTTCGAGGCGATGCCGACCCGCGACCAGTTGCGCTGGATGACCGACTCGATCACGAGCGGCGGATGGTCCGGAATCTCCAGCACCTCGCCGGGCTCGATGCCGCGACCCGCCGGGGCCGGTCGGGGGTCGGCCCCGGATCGGTCGGCGCCCGGGTCCGGTGCGCCCGGAGGGGCCGGTATCGCCAGCATCTCCTCGCGTGGCCGATCCGGGCGGTGTTGATGACGGTAGGGGAGCGACGGGTCCTCCTTGCCGTGGACGAGCGTCTCCAACACGGCGTCGACCACACGGGCCGACGCGTCACCCGGCGGATACGTGTGGAAGAGGTCGCGGAGTTGCTCGTAGCGCTCCCGGTGGGCGCCGAGTCCTTGGTCGCGGGCGGCGGTGAGGGCTGCGGTCAGCGCCGGTCCGTCGACACAGATCGGACCGACCGCGATCTCCTCGAGCCGATACATGAGCGGGCGAGCCCGCGTGAAGTCCTCGGCATCGGGCACGTAGTAGACGATCGGTCGCTCGAGCAGCATGAAGTCGAACGGCGCACTCGAGAAGTCCGTGATCATGCCGTCGGCGTGGGGGTAGGTCTCCGACGGGTCGATCATCGGGTCGACCATGCGGAGGTGCTCGGACCGGGTCACCTGGTCGGTTCCGAGGACCCCGCGGTCGGCGTCGACGAAGTGGAGCTTCACCGCGATGGTGATCCCGGCGTCGGCGGCTGCGGCGTCGAGCACATCCCAATCGAACGCCTGGCGTCCGAGGCCCTCGCGGAACGTGGGCAGGTAGATGAAGACGGGTCGGTCGTCGGGCACCTTGCGGCCGAATGTCGGGATGGCGGAGCGGTCCTGTATCGGCGACGCGAGCAGACGGTCGTGGCGTGCGAATCCGGTGATGCGGATGCGATCCGGCGGCACCCCGTACAACCACTCGCCCTGGCTCGCGTGAATCGGCGAGCACGACATGAGGAGGTCGGGGGTGGGTACGTGCCACGGGAGCAGGGTGCGCCACACCAGTCGCTGCAGCGGTGTGCCGTGGAAGAGCTTGTAGAGCCGGTGGCCGGGCGCGTCGATCGCCCGCTCGATCTTCTTGATCCCGATTCCGTGACGGAGGTGGACGAGTCGGGCACCACGCGAGAGCCAGAAGTTGATGTCCTTCGGGAGCGAGTCGTAGACGAAGACACCGGCCCGGGCGGCGAACCACATTCCGCCCGGTGACCACGCGGTGTAGCAGCGATGCCCCTCGGCCCGGAGCTGGTGCCGGATCGACCGTTCGTTGGTGATCCACGCCGTGCGGAGACCGTGCTCGGGGTGTTCGGCCAGATACGAGAACACGGCGCCGGCGTTGTCGCCGAATCGGTGGCCGCTCCAGCAGCCGAACGCCCACTGATCCATGCGCCGCGGGACGAAACCGACCAGCGCGTAGCCGAGGAACTGCAGAGGCCGCAGGAGGGTGAGCAGCGCTCGCTTCACGAGAGACGACGACATCCGCGGAGACGGTACCCCGCTTCGCTCCTGCGCCGAAAACCCTGGGAGAGGAGTCCCTGCTTCCACATGGGTCGTTTCGGCCATCGACGCCGGATCGTGAGATCGGTACAGTCCTCTCCGTGGAAACCGCACGAGCCGACGTCGCTCACCGCGACTCGCCGCCGCTCCGCTCGACGGCCTTCCGGCTCTATCTGGCCGCGGTGTTCCTGATGTCGCTGCAACTCGAGGTCGACGCCTTCAAGAGCGTCGCCGACACCCGTTTCCCGCCCGGCGACTTCCTGCTGCTGTTCTCGATCCTGCTCATGCCCGTCGCCGTGCGCGCCCGCCGCAGCCCGATCGCGCTGTTGCCGATCGCCATGGTCGGGGTCATGGCCTACGGCGTGCTGCTGGCGATCGTCTACGCCGGCAGCGTGTCCGACAGTGCGATCCAGGTGAAGCTGTTCGGCACCATCACCCTCGCGATCTGGTGCCTGGTGACGATCTACTACGTGCAGCAGGGCCAGGCCTGGCGAATCCTGCGGACCTGGACCAACGGCATGATCATCTGGGGGGCGGTCTCCTTCGTCGACTGGAAGTTCGTCGACTACGTCCCCGGCCTCGAAGCGAAGACACCCTCACGATTCGGCGGCATGCAGTTCGATCCCAACAACGCCGGCGCGGCCTACGCCGTGGTGGTGCTGGTGCTGTGGCGATACGGCCACCGCCTCTACCCCTCGTTGCTGACCCGGCTGGTCGCGCTGGCGCTCGGGTGCACGTTCCTCGGCTACACGTTCTCCCGAGGCGGCCTCATCGGCGCGGTGCTCAGCGCGGTGGTGGTCCTCGTCGTTTCGCGAGACGGCGTCAGTCGCCGGGCCCGGGCCGTCGCCGCCGCGTTCTTCGTGACCGGCATCGCCGTCCTCTCCGGGTATGCGGGCGAAGCCCTGGACAACTACACGGTGCGGCCCGACACCGTCAGCAGCCGCGACGCGGAAGCGGAGCGCGGCATCCAGGAACTGACCGACTCGTGGGGCCTGGGTATCGGCCTCGGGACCCACCTCGAGAACAATCCGCAGATCATCCACAACACGGCGATCTGGTTGACGGTCGAGATGTCGGTGATCGGACTGGGCTTCTTCATCGCGCTCGTGGCCGTCCCGATCGTGGTGACGATGCGCGGCCGTGGCCGCGATCCCGACCTGGCCATGGCGCTGCTCGCAGGACACCTGGCGATGATCGCCGCTTCGATCGGGATCGAGGCGATCATGCAGCGCCAGTGGTGGCTGCTGGTCGGTCTCTGCGCGTCGCCGTCGTTGCTGGCGCCCGACGACGCAACGGAGTTGCCTCAGACGGCGACGGGAGAGCGGCGCATCCTCGCGTAGCGGCGCCAGATGTCGAGCCCGCCGATCATGGTGCCGACGGCCAACCCGACGGTTCCCCACGTCACGCCGCTCAGGGCCACCCCGACGATGGGGAGCGTCAGCTGCGCCGCGGTGCCCACCGATCGCGCCCGCATGCTCTCGGCGGCGGCGTCGTTGATCCGCAGGGCGATCATCGCGCCCCGCCACACGCTCATACCGAGGAAGTGCAGTGTCATCGCGAGCAGGAGCCTGGTGCTGACGAGGTTGCGCTCGAGGTCCAACGGCCCGCCGATCAGGTCGAACTCGTTGATGAGGTAGAGCATCGCGGCCCAGCCCAAGGTGATCGTGCCGAGCACCGCGGAGACCACGGCGGGTACGACGGGCCGGACGACATGGATGCCGTGGCGGCGCACCTCGCGGGGCACGACGAACGACGACACCGCGCTGAGCACGACGCCGAGCGGTGAGAACAGCATGAGCGCAGTCGCCAGCGCACCGGCGGCTGCGTCCTCCCCTGCGACCTGCAGCGCCACGAGCGCGACGAACACGGCGATGCGCGCCATGAAGCTCTCGGCCCCCAGCCGGATCATCTGCGGGCCGGCCCGGTCCACCAGGGCTCGGATCTGCCCCGGGCCGCCGGTGAGTGCGCCGAGGATGGCGGGCGACCCTGCGATGGCCCCTCCGACCAGCCACACGGCGAGATGACCGTTCGGGGTCGCGTCCCAGACGGTCAGGCCGCAGACACCGCCGATCGCGACGACCGCCAGCCAGACCGTGTCGGACGCGAGGGCGCGGCCCGGGCGGCCGGCGGCGAACACCTGTGCGCGGTAGACGTACTGCGGCAGCATGAACGGTGACCCGACCGCCGCGATGATCAGCCCGGTCCGGAGGTCTCGATCGATGAAGGAGGCGCCCAGCAGGGGCAGCGAGAGTGCCGCACCGATCACGATGCACAGGCTCGCCGCACCGTTGCGCAGGCGTCGTGACTCCACGGAGTGGGGATGCGCGCTGGTGTGGACCAGTGTCGTCTCGCCGATCGACCCGTGGGCGAGCGTGATCATGAGCTGACAGACCTGGAACGAGATCGCGAAACGACCGTAGGAAGCGATGTCGCCACTCGCCAGCGCGAGTGCGTTGACCGCGAAGTTCGTGATGCTGGAGACGGCCTGGGACCCGATCACGGCGCCGATACGGCCGAGCCTCCTGGTGATCGGCATGCGGTGCTGTCCCACGAGTCGACAGAGTACGGGACCGGATCCCCTGCGCCAGCATGGAATCGTCCGGCTCACAATGGGACAGGTCACGCCGATGCTGCACCATGGCCAGCGATCGGAGAACATGGGCGCCCCTGGTCGCCGTTCTCACCGGTGTCGTCACCGTTGCACTGGTGGCGGTTGCCCTCCTCGACCAACATCGGTCGGAGCCGGCGATCAGCGAGCAGGCCGAGCGTGTCGTCGCCGAGATCGAGTCGCCGTCCACCACGTCGACCACGACCACGACGACCACGTCGACCACTTCAACGACCACGTCGACCACCACGACCACGATTCCGCCCTGTTGCGGTGAGGGTCATGTGGGGTTCCTGGCCCACGGCAACCCCGCGTTCACCCCGCTCTTCGAGACCGGCGAGTGGGAGTGGATGGAGGAGAACTACGACGGTCTCATCGTCTACAAGAACTACTGGAACCGCCACGTCGGCAAGGTCTCCGGCGAGTTCGTCTACAAGGACCTCATGGCGCTCTATGTCGATCCGGCCCGCGACACACGCCCGGCCGACCATCCGGACTGGGTGCTCAGGGAGGCCGACGGGACGCCCGTCTACATCGACTGGGGGTGTAGCGGCGGATGTCCGCAGTACGCCGCCTACATCGCCCACCCCGACTATCAGATCGACTTCATCGCGTCGGTCCAGGGTCTCGTGGACCTGGGCTACACCGGTCTGATGCTCGACGACGTGAACCTCCGATGGACGTTCTCCGATCGCTTCGGAGGCGATGCCGCGCCGATCGACCCTCGGACCGGCGCGCTCCTCACCCTCGAGGACTGGCAGCGAGACGTGGCCGACTTCGTGGAACGCATCCGGGCCACGTTCCCGGACCTGCGGATCATGCACAACGTCGTCTGGTTCAGCGACACGCCCGAGCAGACGAACGCCTCCGTGGATCGCCAGATCGCGGCCGCCGACATGCTCCAGCTCGAACGAGGCGGGACCGACCCGAACTTCATGGCGGGGTCGGGTCGCTTCGGTCTCCAGACGTTCCTGCGCTACATCGAGCGGGCCGATGCCCTCGGTACCGACGTCGTCCTGCTCGACGAGGGATCGGCGAGTCTCGATCTCCAGATCTTCAATCTGGCCGTGGCTCTGCTCGTGAACTCCGGCGGCGACCTGGTCAGTACCGAGAACGTCTCGTTGGTCCGCCCGTACGAGATGTGGTCGGGTTTCGACACGGACCTCGGCGATGCGCTCGGCGGTTGGTACGAATCCGACGGCGTGCTGCGCCGCGACTTCACCGGCGGCATCGTGCTGCTGAACGAGCCGACCCGGCCGACCGTCACCGTCGATCTCGATGTCGCCATGGTGACTCGGCGGGGCGAGCGCGTCACTTCGGTCACCCTCCCCGGGTTTCGGGCTGCCGTCCTGTCCTACGAGTGACGCCGCCGCGCACCGCCGTGTCCGGAGTTGGTCCGAATGGCCCCTGCAGTCGGGCAGTGGGCCGCTGCTACGATTCCGTCACGTGACGTCACGCGGTGAACGGTGATCCCCCATGCACGAAGCTGATCCAGAACTCGAGCTCGGCGACTATGTGTCGCTGATTCGGCGCCGATGGCGATGGATCGCGTTCACGGTCCTGATCATCGTGGGCGTCGTTGCCGCCATCACGGTCACGCGAGACGAGACCTACGAGTCGCGAGCTCGCATCGAGATCCTCACTGCGAACAACCAGGGCGTGTTCAACACACGTGAGGCCCAGTTGTTCCGCGTCGCGTCCGCCGAAGTCAGCTTCATGAGCACCGATTCGTTCGCACGGGCGGTCGACGACGCCGCCGGCAACGAGGTCGACTTCTCCGTCGAACCGGTGGTGCTGACCTCTGGTGAGGAGATCCAGGACGCCGCCCTGCTGCTGGTGACCGCACGGGGCGGGTCGGCGGCCGAGGCCCGAAACGGCGCCGATGTCGTCGTCGACGTCTATCTGAGCGAGCGGGTCCAGCGAGACATCGTGTCGGCCGAGAAAGAACGCGAGGCGCTGGTCGCCACACGTGACGGGCTCGTCGCCGAGCGTCTCGCCGCCTACGAGGTGATCTCCGCCGCGGCCGCAGAGGTCAACCAGGCCGTCGACCCGGTGGCCCGGGCCGAGGCGCAACTCCGCCTCGACGCCGCGACGCGAGAGAACAACGCGATCATCCAGGATCTCTCGAGCCGCATCGGTGCGATCAATGTCCGTATCGGCCAGAGCGACACCCGCCTCGGCATTCTTGCCGACGAGAATTCGGTGGCTCGGCGGGTCAGTTCGGCAGTGTTGCCGAAGGAACCCGTGTCGCCCGACGTGCCTCGCAACATCCTGGTCGCCGTCGTCGTCAGCCTCGTGCTGGGTGTGATCCTCGCGATCCTTCGCGACCTGCTCGATCCGAAGGCCCACGACGGTGCGGGTCTCGCCCGTCTCGTCGACATCCCCGTCATGGCCACCATCGGTGAGATCCGCAGCCAGCGCGGAGCGCCCGGGCGGGTGCGGCGCTTTCAGGATCTCTCGGCCGAGGAATCGAGCGGCTATCAGGTACTGCTCAACTCGTTGTGGTTGACCAATGTCGGTGATCCGCTCCAGAGCATCGTCTTCACCTCCGACCGACCGTCGGTCGGCAAGACCCAGACCGTCGTCAACCTCGCGCAGGCCGAGGCCGCGCGCGGGACCCGCGTGCTGGTCATCGACTCCGACTTCGTGAATCCCGGCGTGGCCTCCCGGCTCGGTCTGGGCCAATCCGAACTCGGTCTCGTCGACCTGCTCGACGGCGGCGCCGCGATCGAGCACGTCGCCCGTGCGTCGGAGATCGACAACGTGCACATCATCGATGCTCATGGCATCGTCGACACCCACGGCCCTGCCGGGTCCGGTGAGCTGCTCCGGTCGGATCGGTTCGCGGCCATCCTCGCCGAGCTCTACTCCCGCTACGACCTCATCCTGATCGACTCGCCTCCGACCCTGAGCACATCCGACTCCCGGCTCATCGCCTCGCAGGCCGATGCCGTGGTCGTCGTCTACGACCCGGCGGTGTCACGCCGAGAAGAACTGCAGCGCACCATCGACCTGTTGCGCAGTGCCCGCGCCAACCTGATCGGCCTCGTCGCCAATCGGTCGCGGGCGTCGCACCCCGTCTACCTCTCCGCCCGAGAACGCTGAGCACGAAAGGAACTCCTGTGACCGCTGTGGACGACAACTCTCTCGATGCCGGTGAATGGGGTGCCTTCGTGGCTCGCGCCGTGCAGGACATCCGTCGAGAGCTCGGCGAAGCCGCCGCGAATCGGGTGGCGACCTCGCTGCGCTCCCAGCGGGCCGATGCGATGGATGCGGCCAACGAAGAGCTGCGAGCGACTCGGGCGATGCTCGAAGCCGCCAAGGAGGAAGTCGCCGAGGCGCAGCGGGCCCACGGGCGGCTGCAGGCCGATCTGGCCCGCATGCACACCGCCGTGCGCGAAGCGAAGGACGAAGCGCTGCGGATCCGTTCCGATGCCGCCGACCATCTCGCCCAACGGAGGGCCGAGGTCGATGCGGCAGCCGAAGCGGAATCCCGTCGGATCGCGGCAGCCTGGGAAGAGCTGCGTGCCGAGGAAGCCGCCGTCGCTGCTCGCCGCTCCGAGTTGCTGGGGCTCGACGAGCTGGCCGGCCGTCGCCTGGCCGAGGTCGCGGCTGCGGAAGCAGAGCTCGACGAGTTGCGCCGGTCGATCGAGTCGGAGCGGGTCGAAGCCCAGCGGCTGGTCGAGGAAGCCATCGCGAAGCTCGACGAGGTCGAGACGGAATCCGACAGCGACACCGCCGCGGGTGACCACACCGAATCGGTCGACGACGTCGTCGATCTTCGCGACACGATCGACCTTCGAGCGGCGGCCCTCGACGAACGGGAGGCGGAGCTCGTCGAGTGGGAGGCCGAGCTGGTGGCCAAGACCCAGGGTCTCGAGCGGCGAATTGCGACCGCAGCGCCGCGGCTCCCGGGCGACAATCCTGCCGGCTGGGGCCGTCGCCCTCGCCTGACTCGCTGAACTACGCCTCGGCGATCGCGAGATACTCAGCGATCATCTTGCGGGTCTCGGCGATGATCTCGTCGTCGCTGCGACCCTCGATCGTCACGATCTTGCCGGTGTGGACCTCGACCTTCGCGCGGCCCCGCCACGGAAGGCGCGGGAACTTCCCCCGGCTGCGCCAGATGTGTTCGGTGTTCACGAGGGCGATCGGCAAGATGTCGGCGTTGGCAGCGCGGGCGATCTCGACGAAGCCCGGGCGGATGTCGCCGAGCCCGTCGGCGGCGCGACGCTCGGGTGGAACGATCTTCCCTTCGATCATCACGGCGACGGGCCGGTCGGCCTCGAGTGTCTCCTTCGCGATGTCGATCGACGCGCGCTTGCCGTCGCCGGCGGGAATGCAACCGATGGTCCGCAGGAACCTGCCCGCTCCCGGTGTCTCGAAGTACTTCGCCCGGACCAGACAACGGGCCGGGAGTTGGTAGTGGGCGAGCGCCTCGACCGCGACGAACACGTCGGAGAGGCTGCGATGGTTCGCCACCATGACGAGCCGTTGCGGGAAGCCGGGTTCGAGGTCGGCGGGGTGGTACGAGATCTTGCGGAGCAGGTGGCCGAGCCGACGCACCCGTCGGGCCCACTTGTAGAAACGACGGATGTCGGCGGTCTGCTGGTCGGGGTCGACGGTCACGAACTGTGTCTAGCGCCGCGATGGCGGCCAACGCAGGATCGTGCTGATCCGACCCGAGGCTCTACCGTGCGGAGGTGACCGAGCGCGTCTACACACCACGGGTTCTCGCGTTGTTCGTCGCCGGCATCGCGTACTTCACCGTTGCGGGTGTCTCGTTCCCGGTACTGCCCCGATTGGTGGAGGACGAGCTCGGTGGATCGAAGACCGACATCGGTCTCGCGTTCGCCACCTTCGCGCTCGGGATGCTCCTCGTGCGCCCGGTCGCCGGGGTCCTGTCGGATCGCATCGGTCGTCGGCCGCTGATGATCGGAGGCGCGGTCGGCATCGCGGTGTTCCAGCTCCTGCACGTGCCCGCAGCGGAGACGGGCGCGCTCTGGGCGCTGCTCCTGGTGCGGATCGGCACAGGAGCGTTCAGCTCGGTGATGTATCTCGCACAGGCGACGACGGCCACCGAGTTGCCACCTCCGGAGCATCGGGCCAGGGTCTTCTCCACCTTCTCGGTTGCCGTCTTCGTCGGGTTCGCGATCGGGCCGATCGCGGGTGAGACCGTGTTGCAGGCGCACGGATTCACCTGGGCATTCGCGATGGCCGCCTCGTTCGCCTTCCTCTCCGCCCTGGTCGCGCTGACCCTCCCGGAGACCAAGCCCGACGAGGTGCGACCGGCCGAGGGTCTGCGCGATGTCTTCCACCCGATCGCGGCGCGGATCGGCTTCGTCAACCTCTTGATCTTCGTCGCCTTCATGGGCTTCAACGGGTTCATCCAGGACTACAGCGAGGAGTTCGGGATCGAGGAAGCGAAGTGGCTGTTGCTCACCTATTCGGGGACCACCCTCGTGCTCCGTCTCGTCGGCGGGTGGGTGATCGACCGATTCGATCGCCGCAACCTCGCGACGGTCGCCCACCTGACGGTCGCCGGCGGTGCCGTCGTGCTCGCCACGGCGACGACTGCGAGCCAGCTCTACGTCGGCGCGTTCGTCATCGCGATCGGGATGGCCTGGAACGTTCCCCTGCTCGTCCTGATCGCGGTCGATTCCGCGGACGCGGCCGACCGTTCGAAGGTCGTCGCGACCGTCTCGACCTTCGGCGACTTCGCCAACTCCGCCGGGGCGCTGTTCCTGGGTCTGATCGCCGACGCCGCCGGCTACGAGGGCATGTACTTCACCGTGGCGGGTGCCGCGTTGCTGGCCGTCGCGCTGATGCGGAGCCGCTTCATGGCGCCGGTCACCGGGCTACGCCGTCAGCCGCTCACTTCGCCGGTCGTCGCCATGGTCGATCAGAGCTGAAAGCCGCCGTCGACCCCGATGACCTGGCCGGTGATCGCTCCGCCGGCCGGCGACGCGAGGAGCACCGCGAGTGGGCCGAGCTCCTCGGGTTCGAGGATCCGGCCCTGCGCCGAGTCGCCGGCCGCTGCGGCCCGGGCCTGTTCGACGGTCGTCCCGCGGGCGCGGGCGAGCTTCTCGAAGTCGATCAGTGAGGTGTTGGTCCATCCGGGGCAGAGACAGTTCGCCGTGATGGCGTGGGGGCCGGTGATCTTCGCGAGCTGGGTGGTGAAACCGACGAGGCCGTGCTTGGCCGTGGTGTAGGCCCAGGAAGAGGCGGCGCGTCGTGAGGCGCCCGAGCCGATCGAGATCACCCGTCCGTAGCCCTGGTCACGCATGTGGGGTAGCGCTGCGTGGGTGATCCAGAACGCCGAGGTGAGGTTCAGGGTCAGCACGGCCTCGATGGCGTCCATGTCGCCCTCGAACGGGTCCTGACTTCCGGGGGCGGTCCCGCCGACGTTGTTGACGAGGATGTCGATCCTGCCGAAGGTGTCGAGCGCGGTCTCGACCGGAAGGATCGCCGAGGTGCGTTCGGTCGCGTCGGCGACCACCCCGACGGCTCGACCGCCCTGCGCCTCGATCGTCGACGTGACCTCGTCGAGCTCCGTGGCGGTGCGTGAGCTGACGACGACGGCCGCTCCGGCCGCGGCCATTGCCGACGCGAGGGCGCGACCGATGCCGCGGCCCCCGCCGGTGACGACCGCGACGCGGTGATCGAGTGGCCCGGCGACCGAGGCGGGATGGGACATCAGCGAGGTTGCTCAGCCGCCGTGGGCGGTCGTGGCGATGTCGATCACGTCGCTGTAGAAGATGAGGGGAACGAAGAAGGCCGCGCCGGCGATCACGATCGTGAGCATGAGGACGGTGCGCGACGACCCGGGGCCCGAGGCGATGGTCAACGCGACCGCGGCGACGAGCCCGATCACGGCCAACCACATCTTGGTGGTGACGGTGTCTCGGTCGAGGCGTGAACCGTCGGTGTTGGCCGCGATCGTCGCCCGGTCCTCGGGCTGGCAGATCCCACAGTTGGCACCCACACCGGTGGGATAGCGTTCGGGATTCTGCGCCACGATCTGCTCGACGATGTCGTCGGCGTCGCTGGCCTCGATCCAGGTGAGGAGTCCGTCGACGGCCATCAGGCCGAGGACGAGCATGATCACGGCAACGACGATGCCGCGTCGGGGCCCATCGAGGAGCGGTGTCGGATTGACGGTCGAGGTCATGTCGATCCAGGGTACGACCACCGACGGGCTCGGGAGAGGCATTCCCCGGCTACGGTTCCGCAACGATGGACTCGCCGACCGCGCCGCATCCCGTCGAGGTGTCCCGCGAGGCGTGGCTGGCGCTTGCCGTCGCCACGTCGGCCGCGTTCCTGGTCGTCATCGACGTCTCGGTGGTGAACGTCGCGCTTCCGTCGATCTCGACGGATTTCGAGGCGACGACGACGCAGTTGTCGTGGGTGGTGTCGGGCTACAACATCGCGCTCGCGTCACTCCTCCTGCTCGCCGGGCGACTCGCCGATCGGCGGGGGCGGCGTCGGATGTTCATGACCGGGATCATCGGCTTCCTGGCCGGATCGGCGCTGTGCGGTATGGCGCCCGACGCCGATGCCCTGATCGCCGCCCGGGTCATCCAAGCCGTCGGCGGTGCGCTGCTCACGCCGGCGTCGCTCGCCATGGTCCTGCCCCAGTTCCCGCTCGCGAAACGCGGCGTCGCCATCGGCGTGTGGGGTGCGATGGGGGCGCTCGGCGCCGCCTTCGGTCCGTCGGTCGGTGCCCTGCTCATCGAGGCGTCGAGCTGGCGGTTGATCTTCCTGATCAATGTGCCGATCGGCCTGCTCGTGGTCGCGGCCGCCGCTCGCTTCGTGCCGGAGTCGCGCGACGAGGCGGCCACCGGGCCGCTCGATCTGATCGGGGTGCCGGTCGGCGTGGCCGGCGTGGCCCTCGTGATGTGGGGAATCATCCGGGCCGAGGAGTACGGGTGGGCCGACGGTTCGGTGCTCGGCCTGGTGGCCGTCGGCCTGGCGTTGATGCCGGTGGTGGTGTGGCGCTCGGCCCGTCATCCGGGCCCGCTGCTGGACCTCAGCCTCTTCCGGGCCCGATCGTTCTCCGTGGCGATCGCCGCGTTCTGGTTCTATTCGCTCGGCTTCACCGCGGGCTTCCTGCTCAACAGCTTCATGCTCCAGCGCTTGTGGGGGATGAGCGTGCTCGCCACCGGTTTCGCCCTGACGCCGGGACCGATCGTCGGTGCGCTCTCGTCGGCGCCGTTCGGCAGCCTGTCGGATCGTGTCGGCCATCGTTGGGTCGTGGCCGGCGGCGCGTTGCTGTGCAGCGCGTCGTATCTCTGGTGGCTGCTGCTCGTCGGGACGGAGCAGGAGTACGTCCGCGTGTTCCTCCCGGCCAGCCTCACCCTCGGCCTCGGTGTCGGTGCGACGATCGCGGGGTTGCAGAGCGCAGCGATGTCGGAGATCGCGCCGCACCAGTTCGCGAGCGCCAACGCGAGCACCCGCACCACCCAGCAGATCGGCTACGCGATCGGCATCTCGGCGGTCCTCACACTGGTGGCCGATCTCGACCTCGCCGGCTTCCGGTCCGGCTACGCCTGGGTGGTGGGCGCCTTCGCCGTGGCCGCGCTGGTCATCGCGACCTTCTATCCCTCGGGCTCGGCCGCGAGCCGCACCGCGGCGACTACGTGAACACGTAGTGGTCGGGGTCGGGGGCCTTCGTCCACTGTTGGTAGTTGTGGATCGGCCACGGCGAGAGCGTGAAGATCTGGCCGGAGGGATTCTTGAAATGGGTGTGCTGGATCGACCAGTGCGACCAGACCATCTGGTGGATCTCGGAGTTGCGGCGGGCCTCGAACTCGTCGTGGACCTCCTGCTTGGGCTCCATCGTGCGATGGCCGCCGGCGAGGAGCTGCTCGATGCAACCCATGATGTAGGTGATCTGGCACTCCGAGTGGAAGATCAGGCTGCCGCCGTGGGCCAGGTTGGTGCCGGGCCCGTACATGCAGAACAGGTTGGGGAACTCGGGCACGGTGATGCCGAGAAAGGCGGTGGGTTCGTCGCCCCAGTGCTCGGACAGCGTCTTGCCGCCGCGGCCCTTGATCTCCATCGGCCACAGGAACCGGTTGTGATGGAAGCCGGTGGCGTAACAGATGATGTCGGCCTCGTGCAGGACGCCGTCGACGGTCCGCACGCCGTTGGCCTCGATGCGCTCGATGCCGGTGCGGACCAGATCGACGTTGTCGCGGGTCAGGCACTTGAGCCATGACCCGTTGTCCTGCAGCGTGCGCTTGCCCGTTGCCGGATAGTCGGGGATCACCTGTTCGAGCAGTTCGGGCGCATCGGCGAGCTGTTCGCGCATCCAGCCTTCGAAGACCTGGCGGGTCGCCGCGTTGCGGTCGCTGACGGCGAGGCCGTCGCTGTCGTCGTAGTTCGGATCGATGCGGGAGTTGGACAGGTCGCCGCCGGAGCCGGGCCAGAACTGGAGGAAGCGGAACCAGCGGCCGAAGAACGGCAGGTGACGCAGCGCCCACTTCTGCCCCTCCGGCACCTTCTCGTGATAGTTCGGGTTGGGGAACATCCATTGTGCGGTGCGCTGGAACACCGTGAGGTGCTCGACATCCGGGGCGATCGTCGGCGCGATCTGGAAGCCGCTGGCCCCCGCGCCGACGAGCGCGAACTTCTTGCCGGAGTAGTCGACCGAATGGTCCCACCGGGTCGAGTGGAACGACGGACCCTCGAAGTCGTCGATGCCCGCGATGTCGGGCATCTTGGCCCGGTTGAGCGAACCGACCGCGCTGATGAGCGCCCGCGCGACCAGCGTGTCCTCGTTGCCCTGCGCGTCACGAACGACGACCGACCATCGGCCGCTCGCCTCGTCGAGGGTGGCCCGCACGACCTCGGTGTCGAACCGGCAGTGCTCGTCGATCCCGTGGTTCTCCATGACGTTCTGGAAGTAGCGCTGGAGCTCGGGCTGTTGCGAGAAGTACTCGGTCCAGTGATCCGACGGCTCGAACGAGTAGCAGTAGAAGTGGCTGCCGACATCGACGCGTGCACCCGGGTAGCTGTTCTCCCACCAGGTACCGCCGGGGCCACCGTTCTTCTCGATGATGGTGAAGGGGATCCCCGCCTCCTGCAGACGCAGGCCGGCGAGCAGGCCCGACTGGCCGCAGCCGATGACGACCACCGGGAACTCGGCCCGGGCCTCGGCCGGCACGTCGTCGGCCCACGCGATCCGGTTGACATCGGTGTCGCCCAGCCCCATCTCGTCGAGCATCATCGGCACGACGTCGTCGGGGATCTCGTCGCAGCCGACGAAGTTCATCATCTCGTGGAGCAGCTCGGCATCGGGCTGCTCCACAGGGAGCACACAACCGCCGTCGCGGTACTTGATGATCTCGGGGAGAGCGCGCCGGCGGACCTCGGCCTTCGACTCTTCGTCCATGAACCCCTGGTACTCGTTGAGGAACAAGCCGACGGGCCGGAGATCACCACGGACCCATGCCGGATCGCCGGTGATGTGGACCATCGTGCACAGCAGCGTCGGGATGCTGACCTCCTCGAGCGCAGCGGCGATCGCCTCGTCGCTGTCGGTGAAGGGGAGGCCGGCATGGGGATGGCGGGCAGCGTTCATGGTGCCACTCTGCCGCGGTCTGCACCGGCGTGGCCAAACTGTCGGGCGGCCAGCGAAGGCGCCGGGTGTGGCTAGCCTCACCGGCATGCACGAGTCCGACACCCCCGATCCCGTCGCTCCCGACACCACGGCCGTCGACGGCCCGGTCGAGGACACCGCCGACCGCGACGGTGTGCTCGACGGGTTCGCGACCGACCTCGACAACGTCGCCGCGGCGCTCGACGCGCTCGATGCCGACGATCTCGACACCGCCGAGGCGCTCGTCGCCGGCCTCGAGACCGCCGACACCGACACCGAACCAGCCTGACATGAAGAAGCCGGTCGTCGGCCTGCTCGGGCTGGTCGGCCTGGTGCTCGGGACGCGGGTGTGGTGGCGGCGCAACCGCGATGCCGGTTCGCCGATCCGCGCGGTGAGCCGCGGTCATCGACGCGTCGAGATGGGCCGCCTCGTGGCGCGTCGGGCCGCCGACCGCGGATTCACCACGGCGCGGTCGCGGCTCGCGTCCGACGAGACCCGGCGCCGGCTCCGAGCCGAACTCGAACGGCGCGAGGCCCACGATGTCGTGTCGGCGCTCGGCGAGATGAAAGGCGCCCTGATGAAGCTCGGCCAGATGGCGAGCTATCTCGACGAGGGGATGCCCGAACCGATGCGGCAGGCGCTCGCGACGTTGCGTTCCGACGCGCCGCCGATGCCGTCCGACCTCGCCCTCACCGAGATCGAGCGGTCACTCGGGCGCCCGTTGCACGAACTCTTCACCGACATCGATGCGACACCGCTCGCTGCGGCGTCGATCGGCCAGGTGCACCGGGCGACCACGATCGACGGTCGAGAGGTGGCGGTGAAGGTGCAGTACCCGGGCATCGCCGAGGCGATCGCCGCCGACCTCGACAACACCGAGCGTCTCGCGATGCTGCTCGGGATGGTCTATCCCGGGCTCAACCCCGACGAGTTGGTCGAGGAGCTGCGCGAGCGGATCAGCGAGGAACTCGACTACGAGAACGAGGCGAGGAACCAGAAGATCTTCGCCGACTACTACGCGGGGCATCCCCACATCTGGGTGCCGGCGGTCCACGACGACCTCACCACGACGAATGTGCTGACCACCGAGTTCGTCCCCGGGCGGCCCTTCGAGACGATCTACGACGCCGACATCGAGGAGCGCGAGCGGGTCGCCGAGATCGTCTACCGCTTCGTGTTCCGCAGCCTCAATCGGCAGTACGTGTTCAACGGCGATCCCCATCCCGGCAACTATCTGCTGGCCGACGACGGTCGCGTGGCCTTCCTCGACTTCGGCCTCGTCAAACACTTCGCGGCCGAGGAGGTCGACCAGTTCGCCGTCCTCATCCGGGCGATGATCGATCGTGACCCGGCGGTGTTTCGGGCCGCGGCCGAGGCGCAGGAAGTGCTCCGGCCCGGCGCGCCCTTCGAGGACCAGGAGATCTTCGACTGGTTCGCGGCCTACTACGAGCTGATCCTCGACGACGAGCCGGTCACCGTGACCACCGAGTACAGCGCGCGTCTGCTCTACCAGACCTTCGACGCCCGGACCCACGACATCCTCCGCCACACCAACGTGCCGCCCACCTTCGCGCTGATCCAGCGCATCAATCTCGGACTGTTCTCGATCCTCGGCCAGCTCGGGGCGACGGCCAACTGGCGGGCGATCTCCGAGGAGCTCTGGGTGTGGACCGATGCGCCACCGAGCACGCCGATGGGGGAGCAGGAGGCGGCCTGGGCCGCGGCCAAGGCCGCGAACGACTAACCGGCCGCGTCGAGATCGTCGAGGTCGTCGAAGCGGCCGCGCTGGTCGGTGGTGGTCGCGATCGGCTCGACCGGTTCGAGGCGGTCGAGCCGATCGCCGACCGCCATCAGGTAGCCGATGGCCCGTTCGGCCAGGGGATTGCGATTGACGAGGGCGTCGAAGGCCGGTGAGTGGTCGGCCACTTCGAGGTGGGCGAGCTCGTGGACGATGACATGGTCGAGGACCCAGGGCGGCACGTCGACCAGCCGATCGGAGATGCGGATGTCGCCGCTGTGCACCGAGCACGAACCCCACCGTTGGCGTTGGGTCTTCGACCAACGGATCGACTCGGGCGTGGGGAGGTCGAACCGTCGGGCCAACATCGCGGCGCGGGCATCGAGGTCGATCGCGTGGGAGCGACGTTCCTGTTCGATGCGTTCGACGACGTCCTTCACGAACTTGTGCTCGTCGGCCTCGGACATCCAGGCGGGAATGCGCACCCGGATCACGCCCTCGACGATGCGGGCCGAGACGGTCTTCACCCGTCGCTCGGAGCGAATCACCTCGACGGGATAGCGCGACGACATCATGGACGGGTCGGCCTCATCAGAGGATGTCCTGGTTCTCGATGGTGATGTCGTCGGGCGACAGCTGCACACGTTCGCCCAGCCGCCAACCCCGTCCGTCGTGGTGGAACCAGCGGCCGCCGAGGTTCGCGATCCGCTCCTGGGGCGCGCCGTGATGCCCCTCGAGGCTGTAGATCACCCCACCGTGCGAGATGATCAGCACGTCGCCGATCTCGATCTCGCGACGGACGCGCTCGAGTGCCTCGTCGACGCGGCGGTGCACGTCGGTGTCGGGCTCCCAGCCCGGCGGCCAGATGCCGGCATCGAGGTTGCCGGGGAAGCGCTCCTCGATCTCGTCGCGGGTGAGACCCTGGTACTCGCCGGCATGTCGTTCGCGAAAGGCGGGCTCGACGAGCACGGGCCCGATGCCCAAACGGTCGGCGATGATCATCGCTGTGGTGAGCGCCCGGTCGAGGTCGCTGGCGATGATGGCGTCGAACGCGCCGAGCTGGCCGGCTGCGCCCGATGCCTGGGCGCGACCGAGGTCGGAGAGGGGTGGGTCGGCCTGGCCCTGCCAGCGGCCGGCTGCGTTCCACTCGGACTGCCCGTGTCGGGCGATGAGCACGTTCAGCATGATCAGCGTCGACCGTACCGGCGCGCACCGACAGTGGCGGGGATGGCGATCGGCCGGGTGATCCCGCGCCGATACGGTGGAGCCCATGGTCCAGATCCGCTTGTTCGCGTCGGCCCGCGAGGCCGCGGGCACCAGGAGCGATTCCCTCCCCGGAGCGACCGTGGGCGATGTGCTCGACGCGGCGGTGGCGAAATACGGCGACGGCTTCGCGGGGGTGCTCGAAACCGCGACCGTGTGGTGCAACGGCGAGGCGGTGGCGCGTGATCATCCCGTCGTCGAGACCGACGAGGTCGCCGTCCTGCCGCCCGTTTCGGGCGGATCCGACGCGTCGCGTCCGTCCCGGTAGGATGCCGAGTCCGAAGAGGCAGAAGCGAGACCCACGATGATCCCTGATCTGCAACGAGTACTGGAGCCCGGGTATCTGGCCGGTCTCGGCGAGGCCTCCACCGATGATCTCCGGGTCATGCGGGCAGAGTGCACCGATCTGGAGAACGGCGTGTCGTATGTGCGACGCCTCGCCCAGGGGCGACTCGATGTCATCGTGGCGGAGACCAAGCAGCGTGCCGAGGGTGGCGGCGGCGACCTCGCCGATCTCGTCGCCCGCTTGCCGGAGCTGCTGAGCGACGGTGTGCGCGCGCCTGGCTCCGGTCGCGTCGATCAGGAGCTCGATCCGCCCGACTCCGTGGTCGAACCGCTCAGCGCGTTGCTCGACCGGGCCGTGAGTCCGTCGATCATGACCGAGGTCGCCGTGTTGGGCGCCGACGAGTTGTCCGCCGCGGTCATCGCGCTGCGCAACTTCGAGGAGCAGCTGTCGACCAGCCGCCGGTCGCTGCACCACACCATCGATTCACTCAACGACGAGCTGGCTCGTCGCATCGCCGCCGGAGAGGCGCCGACCGCTCCCGCATGATCTGCGCTCCGCTCGCCGCCGGCGCTTTCGGGCAGCCCGATGTCAGGGAATGTTCAGCCCCTGCCACGGGTTGGAGCCGGTCGTGAGCCGAGTCGCGGTCCTCTCCCTCCACACGTCGCCCCTGGTCCAGCCGGGTCACGGCGACGCGGGCGGGATGAACGTCTACATCCGTGAACTCGTGTCGTCGCTCGCGCAGGCGGGCACGGATGCGAATGTCTACGTGCGCCGGTGGACCGACGATCTTCCCGACGTGGTCGAAGTCGAACCGGGGTTCCGTGTCGTCCACGTCGACGCGGGGCCGATCGGGTTGGCCAAGGAGGACCTGCCCGACATCGTCGACGAGTTCACCGACGCCGTCGAGCGAGACCTGGTGGACCGGCCGGTCGATGTCATCCATGCCAACTACTGGCTCTCCGGGGTCGCAGGGCATCGGCTCAAGCATCGGCTCGAGCTGCCGCTCGTGACGACGTTCCACACCCTCGCCCGGGTCAAGGCCGAGACCGGCGACCACGAACCCCAGCGACGCGTCGATGCCGAAACCGATGTGATCCGGTGTGCCGATGTGATCACCGCCAACTCGGTCACCGAACTGCACGAACTCGTCACCCACTACGGCGCCGACCCCGACCGGGTCGAGGTCGTGCCACCCGGTGTCGACCACGCGTTCTTCTCGCCGGGCACCCGCGATGGCGCGCGGACCGCGTTGGGGCTGGGCGACGCGCCGCTGCTGCTCTTCGTGGGCCGCATCCAGCCGCTCAAGGGCGTCGATGTCGCCGTCGAGGCTCTGGCCGAGCTCGGTCTCGACGATGCCCGGCTCCTCATCGTGGGCGGCTCGAGCGGGCTCGAGGGCGACGACGAGGTCCACAAGATCGAAAAGCTCATCGCCGATCGCGGGCTGGTCGACCGGGTCACCATGGTGCCGCCACAGCCCCACCACGTGCTCTCCACCTACTACCGGGCGGCCGATGTCTGCCTCGTCCCGTCGCGCAGCGAGTCGTTCGGGCTGGTCGCGCTCGAGGCGGCCGCGTGCGGCACTCCGGTCGTGGCGTCCGATGTGGGCGGTTTGCGCACGCTCATCGAGGAGGGACGCACCGGCTACCGCATCAGCGGCCGCGACCCGCGCGACTACGCCGCCGCCACGCGTCGCATCCTCGACTCGCCCTTGCTCGCCGACGAACTCTCCCGCCAAGCCGCTGCGGCGGCCAGGAGCTACACCTGGACCACCATGGCGGCGCGCCTGCGGCGGGTCTACGCCGACCTCAGCCTGCGCGAGCCCGTCGACTGTCTGGCCTGAACCGGTGCAGTCCCCGCCGGCCACGGCCGAAGAGCTCGCCGAACTCGAAGCACGTATCGACCGATGGCTCGCGTCGGAGAAGGACGAGAACCCGGCGATCGAGGCCGTCGAACGTTCCGACGACGACCTGGTGCGATGGTTCATTCGCCTGCGGGGCGAGGAGAAGGACGTCTGGACCGCGTGGTGGACGCTCGGTCAGCGGACCCTGGCGTTCGAGACCTACCTGATGCCCGCACCCGAGGAGAACCAGGCTGCGGTCTACGAGCACCTGCTGCGCCGCAATCGGAAGCTGACCGGCTTGCACCTCGAGATCGGCGATGAGGAGGCCATCTTCCTGCGGGGTTCGCTGCCGGTCGCCGCAGTGACCGAGGCCGAGCTCGACCGCATCCTCGGGTCCATGTGGGCCGCCGTCGAGCTGATCTTCCGCCCCGCGATGCGCCTCGGATTCGCGAGCCGATTCCGATGACGGGTGAAACGACGGGTCCACTTCCGGACATGTGATCGCCAGGGGGGCCGACCTCCGAGGATCGAGGTGTGACATCCGATGGGTGCGAGCGAGCGCGAAGACCGATTCGCCGAACTCCACGACGCGCACTTTCGGAGGTTGCTCGGCTATGCGCTGCGCCGAGTGGTCCCGACCGAGGACGCCGCCGACGTGGTCGCCGAGACGTTTGCGGTCGCCTGGCGTCGGATCGACGAGGTGCCGCCGGGTGAGGAGGCGCGGTTGTGGCTCTACGGGGTGGCACGGCGGGTGATCGCCAACCACCGTCGGGGGTCGTGGCGTCGCGAACGCCTGGGCGTCAGGCCGACTTCGTTGACGTGCTGCGGGCGTTGCAGCGGGTGGATCTCGATACCTGGCTCTCCGCGATGCCCGACAGTGTCGTCCAGAACGCCCAGCGGTCCGTCGTCGTGGGCGAGATGCTCGCCGACATCTCGTTGCCAGACGGATTCGACGTGTCGGCACTCACGTCGAGCACCGAGTTGAAGGATCGCTACCAGCTCGGTGCCGAGGTGACCGGTGCGGTCGGGTGTGCGTGGGTCGACCAGTGGACCCGGGCGAGGGCGGAGGGTGACACCCTTGCCGCTCAGGCTGCGGTCGACGCCATGGCTGCATCACACGAATGGTCGATCCTCGAGGAGATGAGCGACGAGGGAGGGTGGCCGCAGGTGTTCTGGATCGTGGCCGACGGCCTGGCTGCCGACGGCATCGTCGACGGAGGGCTCACGGTCGGTGAGTTCTCCCTCGACGCCATCGGATGCGGTTAGCCGGTTCGGAGCGTCGATCCCGGTATTGCATGTCAATGCGTTTCATGTAGTATCATGCTATGCCCGGTGGAGATGCGCGGCGCTCGGGGAAGTGCGCTGTTCTCGTCTCCACCGGGCTTTCCCATGTGACGGGCCGGTCGGGGGCCTACGGTGTCGATCCGTGATCAAGCTCCAGATGATCGGTGGCGGCAAGATGGCCGAGGCGCTCCTCGGCGGGATGATCGACCACGGGTGGGCCCGGGTCGATGAGCTCCACGTCGTGGAACCGTCGCCCGCCCGCCAGGCCGAGTTGACGGCGACGCTGCCGGGCCTGTCGATCGCCGACACTGCGCTGCCCGGCATCGACGCCGTCATCGCGGTGAAGCCCGATGTCGTGTCTGCGATTCTCCCGGCGCTCGCGACGGCCGGGGTCCGACGCGTGCTGTCGATCGCCGCGGGAGTGCGGACCGGCGCGATCGAGTCCGGGCTCGGCGACGGCGCAGCGGTGGTCCGATCCATGCCCAACACCCCGGCGCTCGTCGGGCAGGGCGCGGCCGCCATCGCGGCGGGCACCCACGCGACGGCGGCTGATCTCGAGTGGGCCCATGGGATCCTGTCCGCGGTCGGACTCGTGGTCACCGTGGAAGAACCGGATCTCGACGCGGTCACCGGTCTTTCGGGTTCGGGGCCTGCCTACGTGTTCCATCTCGCCGAGGGGCTCATCGCCGCCGGCATCGCCGAAGGGCTCGCCCCGGAGACGGCCGACGCACTCGCCCGCCAGACCCTGCTCGGTGCGGCCACGTTGCTGTCGGAGTCCGGGGAGGACCCCGCCGTGCTACGCACCAACGTCACGTCGAAGGGAGGCACGACGGCGGCGGGTCTCGCCGTGTTCGCCGACGCGAACTTCCTCGATCTGGTCGCCGACGTGGTGCGGGCCGCCGCGGCGCGATCCCGCGAGCTCGGGTCCGACTGACCGGCAGGGGCGAGGCGCCGGTAGCGTCGCGTCCGTGAGTGCGCGCTTCGACACCGTCTCGTTCCTGTCCGACTTCGGTCACGGCGACGAGTTCGTCGGCGTCGTCCACTCGGTCATCCGATCGATCGCACCGCACGTCACGGTGATCGACGTGACCCACGGCGTGGCGCCCTACGACACGAGGGCCGGCGGGCTCGCCCTCGCCCGGGCCGCCAACTATCTCTGTCCGGGTGTGGTGGTCGCAGTGGTCGACCCCGGTGTCGGCACGAGCCGTCGCCCGATCGCGATCGAGGTCGGCGACGGGGCCTCGTACCTGATCGGCCCCGACAACGGGCTGCTCGCCCCTGCGGTCGGACTCGTCGGTGGAGCCACCCGGGCCGTCGAACTCACCTCGCCCGATCATCGCCTCGAAGCTGCCGGCGGCGCGACGTTCGATGGTCGCGACGTGTTCGCACCGGCCGCCGCCCACCTGTGCAACGGTGTGCCGTTGACCGACCTCGGACCCGAGATCGAACCCGCCGGCCTGATGCCGGGGATCCTTCCGGTGAGCCAGATCGAGGGGGAGACGCTGGTCGCCGAGGTGCTCTGGGTCGACCGGTTCGGCAATTGTCAGCTCAATGTCGACCCGCTCGAACTCGCAGCCTTCGGCGAACACCTGACCATGAGGATCGGCGACGACGACCGCGTCGCGGTGCGCGCCGCTGCCTACGACGACGTGCCCACCGGCCGGGTCGGCTTGGTCGTCGACTCCAGTGGGCTGCTCTCGATCGCCGTGGCCCGTTCGTCGGCGGCGGCCGAGTTCGGGCTGGCCGAGGGTGCCGAGATCCGCATCTCGACGCTCGACGGCGACCCCAACCCGCGGGTGGTCACCTCGGTCGAGCTCGGACGGCGGCAGTCATGAGGAGCGGCACCACGCTCGTGATCGCGATCCTGTTGCTGGCCATCTTGTTGGCCGGCGCGCTGCAGTTCTTCCTGCTCGCCCGCTAGCTGTCGCCGGCAACGCGGTCGCGGGTGAAGCGGCTCGCGCCGCGTACCACGAGCGCGATCGCGACGACCCAGATTCCCGCGCCGATCGCCAGGGCGAGTGGTGCGTCGACCAGGAGCAGCCCGGTCGACTGCCCGACCGCCAGGAACACGAGCGGGAGGATGACCGCTCCGCCGAGCTGGTTGGCTTCCTGCGTGGTGCGGCAGCGAGCCGAGACACGCACCATGATCCCGAGTCCGAGCGTGGCGATCGCCGGGGCGACCCAGAAGATCACGATGAGCCAGAGCGCGTTGGGCACGACCAGCCCGTCGACGATGCCGTACGACACTGCATTGGCGACCACGGCGAAGCACGCGAAGCCGATCCACGAGATGGCGACGGCAGGCAGGAATCCCGTGAGGAACTTCGCGATGAACAGGTCGCGATCGGCGATGGGCAGGTGCAGCAACGTCTCCATCGTGCGCCGCTCCTTCTCGCCCGCGAATGCGTCGGCGGCGAGCACTGCCGAGACCATCAGGGGAACGATCAGGAACAGTGGCGCGAGGAGGAAGCCCAGCACGAGCGTCAACAGTTGTTCTTCCTGGGGCAACGATGCGATGGGATCGGCCAGCTGCGACGGCAGCGAGTCGAGGAACTCGATGCGCGCCCCGGTCCGGCTGGCCCGCCGGGCTGCGTAGCCGACGACGAGCGGCAGGATGACCATCAGGATCACCGGAACGGTCAGCATGGGGATGACGACGGCCTTGCTGCGGCGCACGGCGCGCAGATCGCGAGCGATGATCGCTCGGATCGCGTGCACGTTGGGCGTGGTCGATGCGGTCATTGCGTCTCCGCCGCGAAGCTCGATTCGAGCGCGAAGTAGATGTCCTCCATCGATGCCTGACGGACGGTGGCACCGAACACGTCGATCTCCCGACCGGCGAGCGTGGCCAGGATCCGGGCCATGGTGGCGCGGTCCCTGATCGCGATGGTCGCGCCGGTGGCCCGGGCCTCGGCCTGTAGCACCCCGTCGACGCTGCCGACCAGGTCGAGCACCGCCTGGTCGACGGGTCCGCCGAAGTCGAGATCGGCGGGCACGCCGTCCCAGAGTTCGGCGGCGAGATCGTCGGGCTTGCCGAGGGCGCGCAGGCGCCCGCGGTCGAGCACCGCCATCCGGTCGGCGACCCGGCCGGCCTCGCCGAGGAAGTGGGTCGCGAGAATGACGGTACGGCCGTGTTCACGGGCGAGCGTGCCGATCAGGTCGGTGACGTCGCGGGTGGCCGCCGGATCGAGCCCCGATGTGGGTTCGTCGAGGAAGAGGATCTCCGGGTCGTGGAGGAGGGCGCGGGCGAGGGCGAGGCGTTTGCGCTGACCCGTCGAGAAGCCGGCGGTCCGCAGGTCGGCCATCTCCTGCATCGCGAACCGCGAGAGTTGCGCATCGACACGGGTCCGGGCCTCGGCGATCGAGTAGCCGCGCATCCGGGCCGTGTACTCCAGGTTCTCGCGGGCGGTGAGTCGGTCGTCGAGCCCGGCATTCTCCGTCAACACGCCGGTACGGCGGCGCACGGCGTCGCCGTCGACGGTCGGGTCGAGGCCGAGCACCCGTGCCTCACCCCGGTCGGGTGTCAGCACGCCGTTGAGCATGCGCACGGTGGTGGTCTTGCCGGCGCCGTTCGGGCCCAGCAGGGCGAGCACCTCTCCGCGACGGACCTCGAGGTCGAGCCCGTCCACCGCGATCCGACCGTCGAACGATCGGGAGAGGGCGCGGGTGACGATCGACGGTTCGTCCGACGCGGTCACGACCTCAGGTCCCGACCTGGTCGAGCATCTCCAGGAGCGCGACGACCCGCTCGGCGGTGACCGCCGGTTCGGGCAGCGGCGCGATCGTCGTCGTCGTGGTGGTGGGCGCAGTCGTGGTCGAGGGCGGTGTCGGCGTGGGAGTGGTCGACGGGGGAGGGGGGCTCGTCGTGACCGGTGGCGCGGGGACGGTGGTGGGCGGTGCGGTCGGGGTGGGGGCGGTGCCCGGAGTCTGGAGGAAGCGGTGGGTCGTGTAGAGCGCAGAGTCCTTCCACACCACACCGACGCCGATCTGGGTGAACGACGGATCGATGATGTTGGCGAAGTGCCCCGAGCTGGCGACGAACGCGTCGACCAGGACCTGCACGTTGGCGCCGACGCCGACGTTCTCCCCGAGCTTTTGCCATGCGCCCGTGAACCCCGCACTGATCGGATTCGCGTGGAAGATCTCTCCGGCGTCGGCCATGACCTGGGCGTGACCCCGTGCCAGGTTCGCGAGTTCGGTGTTGACCGTGAACGGCGCGAGCCCGTTGTCGGCCCGGATCTGGTTGAGCGCGGCGACGAACGCGGCTTCGTCGCTCGAGGATGCGGCGACGGGTTCAGGCCCTTGCCAGAGGAACGAACCGATGACGGCCAGGGTCGCGACCATGACCACGAGGACACGGATCGGGGTTCGCTGGCGTCGGGTGTCCGGGGCGCGATGCATGGCGTTGTTCCCTTCGGCCGCCGACGGTCAACCTTGAGCCGACATCCGATCGGATACGCGACGCGTGGCATCATTCGCGGGTGAACCTCGCGACCCTTCTCGAAGACCACCCCGGCGACCGCACGGCGATCGTCGCCGGTGGCGACCGCATCAGCTACGGGCGGCTGCGCGACGAGATCGATGCCACCCGCGGGGTGCTGTCCCGTCTGGGTCTCGACGAGGGTGATCGGATCGCCATCCTGTGCGGCACCAACCCGCGGTTCGTGCGGGCCTGGTTCGCGGTCATCGGAGCCGGGTTCGTGGCGGTGCCCCTGAATCCCCAGGCGCCGGCGCCCGAGGTCGAACGCGAGCTCGTCGCCGCAGGGGTCCGGGCGGTCATCGCAGGGCCCGCCGGCGTTGCGGTGCTGGCCGATCTCGACCGCGCGAAGGTCCCGCTGCTGGAGCACGTCTTCGCACCGGCCGGGGCCGATCTCGCCGGCGCGGTCGACCTCGACGAGGCGATGCAGTTCGACAACGGCGCGCCCATCGTCGAGCGAGCCGACGATGATCTCTGCGCCCTCCTGTTCACGAGCGGCACGGCCGGAAGTCCCAAGGCGGCCATGCTGAGCCACGGCAACTTCGCCGCCAACCTGCGCCAGATGCTGTCGCGGCCCGACCAGGTGACGCGACCCGACGACGTCTCGATCTGCGTCGTGCCGATGTTCCACGTGCTCGGCCTCAACTCCATCCTGAACCTCGCCCTGTGGGTCGGCAGCACGCTCGTGCTCGTCGAGCGCTTCGATCCGACGTCGATGATCGACACGATCGAGCACGAGAAGGTGACCGTCCTCGCCGGTCCGCCGACGATGTGGTCGGCACTCACCCAGGTCGACGATGTCGGTCCCGCCTCGTTCGCCTCGCTCCGGTTGGCGATCTCCGGTGCGGCGGCGATCCCCGATCGGGTGGTGCGCGATGCGCAGGAGCGGCTCGGCTTCCGGATCCACGAGGGCTACGGGCTCACCGAGGCGAGTCCTTCGGTGACGGTCGCGTCGGGTGATGACCCGATCGGGTCGATCGGTCGCCCGATACCGGGCGTCGAGGTGCGGCTGGTGGATGCCGACGGTGCCGACGTCTACATCGGCGACACGGGCGAGCTGCTGGTGCGGGGCCCCAACGTCTTCTCGGGCTACCTCGACGATCCCGAGACGACGGCGCGGGTGCTCGATGCCGACGGATGGCTCCACACCGGCGACATGGCGGTGGTCGACGACGACGGGATTCTGTACCTCGTCGACCGGGCGAAGGATCTCATCATCGTCAGTGGGTTCAATGTCTTCCCCGCCGAGGTCGAGCGGGTGCTCGAGACCCATCCCGCCGTCGCGGAAGCCGGTGTGGTCGGTGTGCCGCACCCCCACAGTGGCGAAGCGGTGAAGGCCTTCATCGTCCCCCGTGCCGATCGGGCGGTGGAGGAGGACGAGCTGATCGACTGGTGTGCCACCGAACTCGCCCGCTACAAGTGCCCCACCAAGATCGATGTCGTCGACGAGATCCCGCGGGGTCTCGGCGGCAAGGTGCTGCGCCGGGAGCTCCGCTAGCCCCCGGACACCCGGCCCCGTCGAGTGCGCTCGGAGCTTGTGAAAATGTTCACGAGTTGTCGTACCGTGGGGCCGTGGCCACAGCACACATCCCCGAGGCGACGGTCGCTCGACTACCGGTCTATCTGCGCAGCCTCACCGAACTGGCGGCGGCCGGGGAGACCACGACCTCGTCCGACGTCCTCGCGGAGCGGGCCGGGGTCAACGCGGCCAAGGTCCGCAAGGATCTCAGCTATCTGGGCACCCACGGCACCCGCGGGGTCGGCTACGACGTGCGGCATCTCACGTTCGAGGTGAGTCGAGCCCTCGGCGTCGCCAACACCTGGCCCGTCGTGGTGTGCGGACTCGGCAACCTGGGTCGGGCCCTTGCCAAGCACACGGGCTTCACCGAGCGCGGCTTCCCGGTGGTGGCCGCCATCGACGTCGATCCCGCGATCGTGGGCACGACGGTCGACGGTGTCCCCGTGCACGGTCCCGACGCGCTCGCCGGTCTCGTCGCCGAACACGGGGTCGCCATCGGTGTGATCGCGACGCCGGCCAGCGCGGCGCAGGAAACGGCCGACCTCCTCGTTGCCGCCGGGGTGCGTTCGATCCTCGACTTCGGACCGACCGTCGTCAGCGTTCCCGAACACGTCGAGGTGCGAATGGTCGACCTGTCGACCGAGCTGCAGATCCTCGGATTCCATCTCCAACGGGATCTCCCGGTCACCGGATCGATGTGACACCGGTCGCCGTTCCGATCCAGGGGTTGGCAAAACCCCTCTCCTTCCGTCAGTCTGGAGACAGCTCGCGGTCTCCGATCGCTCTCCCACCACAAGGCTGTCCTCGTGTCGATCGTCGCCATCGGTTGTAACCACCGGTCGACCCCGCTCGCCAAGCTCGAGCGGATGACGGTCGCGCCCGGTGCGATGCCAAAAGTCCTGTCGGGTCTCGGCCAGGCCGACCACCTCTCGGAGGTCGTCGTCCTCTCGACCTGCAACCGCATCGAGGTCTACGCCTTCGCCGAACGGTTCCACGGTGGCTATCAGGACGTGCGTGAGTTCCTCGCGCTCCAGGCCGGCCTGGCCCCCGAGGACGTCGCCGATCACCTCTACGCCCATCACGATGCCGAAGCCGTGCGCCATCTCTTCTCGGTGGCCGCCGGACTCGACTCCGCCGTGGTCGGCGAACACGAGATCCTCGGTCAGGTACGCGACGCGTGGGAGGCCGCTCGCATCGAGGGAACCGTCGGTTCGGCACTCGGCGGACTCTTCCGTCACGCGGTCGAGACCGGCAAGCGGGCCCGGACCGAGACCTCGATCGCCCGGGGCATCGCCTCGGTCTCGCAGGCTGCGGTCGCGTTGGCCGACGACCGCATCGGCGGCATCGAAGGCCGCACCGTGCTCGTCATCGGTGCCGGCGAGATGGCCGAAGGCACCGTGAAGTCGCTGGCCAAGGCCGGTGCCGCCGACGTGCTCGTCGCGAACCGCACCTGGGAGCGCGCCGTCGGGCTCGCCAATGCGTGCGGCGGCCGGGCCGTGCCGCTCGAGGAGTTGAGCGTCGCGCTGGCACGCGTCGATGTGCTGGTGACGACGACCGGTGCCCAGAACCTGATCCTCGAAGCCGCCGACGTCGGTGCGCTCACGTCGCAACGTGACGGTCGCGATCTGGTGATCGTCGATGTCGCGGTGCCGCGCGATGTCGATCCCACCGCCCGCCGGATCCCCGGTGTGACACTGCTCGACATGGACGACATCGGCTCGTTCATCGACGAAGGTCTCGAGGGACGCAACAACGAGGTCGAGAGCGTTCGCGCCATCGTCGACGCCGAGGTCGACCGGTACCAGGCGATGATGTCGGCCCGTGAGGTGGCCCCGCTGATCTCGGAACTTCGCGCCGAGGCCGAGAGCATCCGAGCCGCAGAGATCGATCGGTTCGCATCGAAGCTCGCGGACCTGAGCCCCGCTGAGCGAGACGCCGTCGAAGCGCTGACGAAGGGCATCGTCAACAAGCTGCTCCACGAGCCGACGGTTCGGCTGAAGGACGCGGCCGGACGTGCTCGCGGCGATCGTCTCGCCGAGTCGCTGCGCGATCTCTTCGATCTCTGAGCGAGCGCGGCTGATGACCATGCGGGCGGCCACACGAGGCAGCGCACTGGCGCGCTGGCAGACGCAACACGTCGGCGCGCTCCTGATCGATCACGGTGGCGACGGTGTCGAGGAGGTCATCGTCTCCACCCTGGGCGATCGCGACAAGTCGACCCCGCTGCACGCCATCGGCGGCAAGGGCGTCTTCGTCAAAGAGGTCCAGGCCGCGGTGCTCGATGGGCGCGCCGACCTGGCCGTGCATTCCGGCAAGGACCTTCCGGCCGAGACGCCCGACGGGCTGGTGCTGGTCGCCATACCGGAGCGGGCCGACGCCCGTGACGCCCTTGTCGGATGCCGATGGGACGACCTCGCGCCCGGGGCCCACGTGGCGACCGGTTCGGTCCGGCGCCGTGCCCAGATGGCCTGGCTTCGTCCCGATCTCCGGTTCTCGGAGCTCCGCGGCAACGTGCCGACCCGGATGGAGAAGGCCGCGGACTTCGACGCGATCGTCGTGGCGTCGGCCGCGATCGATCGGCTCGGGCTCTCGGCGCCCGTCATCGATCGTCTCGATCCGTCGGTGATGCTGCCGCAGGTGGCGCAGGGCGCGTTGGCCATCGAGTGCCGCGTCGACGACCACGAGACGATCGCGGCGGTGCGAGCGATCGACCATCCGGAGACCAGACGGGCCGTCGATGCCGAGCGCGCGTTCCTGTCCGAACTCGGGGGCGACTGCGATCTTCCGGCCGGAGCCCACGCCGTGCTGGTCGGCAACCAGATCGAGCTGGTCGGCATGCTGGCCACCCTCGATGGTCGCGTGCTGATCAGGGAGCGCCGTTCGGGGGTCGACCCCGAGCCCCTCGGCCGATCCGTGGCCCGCTTCCTGCTCGACGACGCGGGCGGGGCCGACCTCCTGGCGGACGCCCGGTGACTGCGGGTCGGCTCGACGGCGTGCGGGTCGTCGTCACCCGGCCTCGCGACCAGTCCGCCTCCCTGATCGAAGCGCTCGAGGACCGTGGAGCGGTGCCGGTGCCGGTGCCGGTGATCGAGATCGCCGATCCGCCCGATGGTGGTGCAGCCCTGCGCGACGGTCTGGCGGCCCTCGGCCCGGGCGACTGGCTGGTCATCAGCAGTCCCAACGGCGCCGCCCGCGTCGGCGCCGTGCTCCGGGACCGACCGCTGGCCGACGACGTGTCGGTGGCCGTGATCGGCCCGGGCACCCGTGCCCGCGCGGAGGCCCTCGGGATCCGGGTCGACCTCATGCCGCCGTCGTCGATCGCCGAGGGACTGCTCGCGTCGCTGCCCGACCCGCCGATGGCGGGAGCGACGATGCTGCTCGCTCGGGCCGAGGAGGCCCGAGCCGTCCTCCCGGAGGGCCTCGAGGCTCGGGGGTGGGCCGTGCGCGACATCGCCGCGTACCGCACCCTCGGGGTGCCGGTTGCGGACGACGACGCCGTGGCGTGCAGGCACGCCGACGTCGCCGCGTTCACGTCGGCGTCGACCGTCCGCCATCTGGTCGACGGCGTCGGTCGGGCGAACCTTCCGCCCGTGCTCGCCTCCATCGGCCCGGCGACGTCGGCACAGGCGACGGCGCTCGACCTGAGGGTCGACATCGAGGCCGAGGAGCACACGATCCCGGGGTTGGTCGACGCCATCGCCGCGGCAGCTTCGGACCTGGTCCTGCTCCGGCCCGAACCGGCCGCGTCGGCCGATGCCCAGTGGTTGTTGGCGCAGTACTTCGCCGAGATCGACGAGCGGTTCGAGACGGGTCTCGACCGTGACGCGTTGCTGGCGACCCCGCCCGAGGAGCTCAGTCCACCGAACGGACTGTTCATCGCCGGCCGCCTCGGCGGACAGCCCGTGGCATGCGGGGCACTGAAGACGATCGAACCCGGCGTCGCCGACATCAAGCGGATGTGGGTCGGCGAGGCAGCTCGCGGCCGCGGGGTCGGCCGCCGGCTCCTTCGCCGGTTGGTCGACGAGGGGCGGGCGATGGGCCTGCGTCGCGTCCGACTCGACACGAACCGGGCTCTCACCGAGGCGATCGCCCTGTATCGGAGTGAAGGCTTTGTCGAGGTACCGGCGTTCAACGACGAACCCCACGCGCACCACTGGTTCGTTCTCGACATCGACTGACTGCCCCCCGTCGAGCTCCGAGTTGGGCCAATCTGGAGGGATGGCCCGTCTGACTGCCAGCCCCGAACGCGACGATCTGTTGCGGGTGCTCCGCGAACTCGAGGCGCTCCTTCGCAAGTGGGGCGAGGACCGGTGGGCCGACTGGATCGACCGCGATGAACGCCTCATCGCCGACGGGCATCCCGATGCCCTCGGCCATCTCCTGGCCGCCTTCGGTGGCATGGGCAGCCTCAGGGATGTGACGATCCATCCCGCCAACGGACACGACATCGAGGAGAGTCGCATCCGGGCGGTCAACGATCGCCTGCGTACGCTCCGTGGAGCGGCGTTCACCATGGCCACCGCGCTGCGATCCGACGAACACCTCTCGCTGTGAGGCCCGCGGCCATCGTCTTCGATTTCGACGGCACGATCGCCGACACCGAATGGCCGATCTACGAAGTCGCTCGTGACGCGTTCCGGGCCCACGGACTCGACCTCGCACTCGAGGAATGGGTGAAGGGCATCGGCCTGGCCGACAACCAGACACTGCCGGAGATGCTGGAGGAAGCCCTGGGCGAGCCGCCCGACCCTGCGGCGCTCGAGACAGCCGGTCGGCGTCGCGCCGAGTGGCACCAGCAGATGGTGGTGTTCCCCGGCGTCGTCGAGGTGATCGTCGCCGCGATCCGGGCCGAGATCCCCCTCGCCGTGGCATCGAGTTCGCCGACGTCCTGGGTCGAACCCCATCTCGAACGACTCGAACTGATCCACCACTTCGCGTCGATCCGCACCCGCGACCACGTCGATCGTGGCAAGCCGGCCCCCGACCTCTTCCTCGCGGCTGCGGCCGAGTTGGGCGTCGACCCCTCGGGTGCCCTGGCGATCGAGGACTCGCGCCACGGATGTGCGTCGGCCAAGGCGGCAGGGATGACCTGCTTCGTCGTGCCGAACCGGATCACCGTCCTCGACCCGCCGCACGACGCCGACCTCGTGCTCGAGTCGCTGCTCGATTTCCCGTTCGGCCGGGTCGGCCTAGGGTGACGATCATGTGGAACCCCCAGGGCTACGTCACCCGTGTGCCCGTCGACGACTTCGTGGTCGGCGATCTCCCGATGGTGTGCTCCCGCACCGGCCGTCCGGCGGATGGTTTGGTCGGCATCGAGAGCAACGAGGGCGGGTTCCAGCCCTGGTGGCTCTTCTTGCTGTTCCTGGGCCCCTTCGGCATCGTCGCGATCGCTCTGCTGTGGTCGTTCGCCCGGCGGCCGGGTCGGGTCGGCGGCGCGGTCCCGATGACCCACGAGGCGCTGGCCGATCAGAACCGCATCATCGGTCTGGCGAACTGGGCCGGGATCATCCCGATCGCTGCGTTCGCGGCCGGGGTCGCGGCGCTGCTCGCTCCCGGCTCCTTCTTCGCATGGCTGCCGTTCTCCAACGAGTCGGTGGCAGTGGTCCTGCTCCTGGTGGCGCTCGTGGGCGGGTTCGTCGTGCGGGGAGCATTGTCGACCGTGGCGAGTCGACGGCGGGTGACGGTGCGCCTCGACGGCTCCGGGCGCTGGGTGGAGATCCGCAACGTCCACGGCGATTTCGCCCGTGCCGTCGATCGTCAGGTGCGGGCGCGGCACGCGGCTGCGCTTCGCGACACCGCTCGCCCCGATTCGCCTCGGTAGCCTCTCGGGGTGACCTTTCCCCAGCGTCGTCTGCGCCGACTTCGTCGAACGCCCGCTCTTCGTCGGATGGTGAGTGAGACCCGGCTGCATCCCGACGATCTCATCGCTCCGCTGTTCGTGCGCGAGGGCATCGACGAGCCGCAGCCGATCGCGTCGCTGCCCGGGCAGTTCCAGCACTCCCGGGCGTCGCTGCGCGAAGAGGTCCGGCAGCTGAAGGATCTCGGCGTTCCCTCGGTGATCCTCTTCGGGGTTCCCGAGCACAAGGACGCCGAGGGGTCCGAGGCGTGGAACCCCGACGGCATCGTCCAGCTCGCACTGCAGGACCTGCGCGACGACCACGGCGACGACCTCGTGCTCGTCGCCGATCTGTGTGTCGACGAATACACCGACCACGGGCACTGCGGCGTGCTCGACACCACCGGTCAGCCCGACAACGACGCCACCCTCGAGCTCTACGAGCAGATCGCCGTCGCCCAGGCC
This sequence comes from Acidimicrobiales bacterium, assembly GCA_041394245.1. Classification (NCBI taxonomy): domain Bacteria; kingdom Bacillati; phylum Actinomycetota; class Acidimicrobiia; order Acidimicrobiales; species Acidimicrobiales bacterium. Next base: position 321,936 of record JAWKIR010000003.1, on the reverse strand, counting down.
ACCGCCGGGGCCGACATCGTGGCGCCGTCGGGGATGATGGACGGCCAGGTGTTCGCCATACGCGAAGCGCTCGACGATGCCGGTTTCGACGAGATCTCGATCCTGGCCTACGCGGCCAAGTACGCGACCGCCCTCTACGGTCCGTTCCGCGACGCGGTCGACGTGACCATCGTCGGCGGCGGCGACCGCAAGGGCTACCAGCAAGACGTCGCCAACGCCCGTGAGGCACTCGAGGAGATCCGCGAAGACATCGCCGAGGGCGCCGACATCGTCATGGTGAAGCCGGCGCTGCCCTACCTCGACGTGATCGCCCGAGCCCGGGCCGAGGTCGACATCCCGATCGCGGCGTACCACGTGAGCGGCGAGTACGCGATGGTCCACGCGGCCGCCGAGCGGGGTTGGCTCGAGCTCGACGCCGTCGCCTTCGAGCACACGCTGGCGATCAAGCGGGCCGGTGCCGATCTGATCCTCACCTACTTCGCCCGTCTGCTGGCCGAGGGCATGCAGTGAGCGCAGCGAACGGAATGACCTTGCGATGGGGCATGCAGTGAGCGGTCCGACCAACGAGGAATTGTTCGCGCGTGCCCGGGCGGTCATCCCCGGAGGTGTGAACTCGCCGGTGCGGGCCTTCGGGTCGGTCGGTGGCACGCCCTATTTCGTCGCCCGCGCCGAGGGGGCCTACGTCTACGACGTCGAGGGCCGCCGCTACATCGACTACGTGCAGAGCTACGGACCCTGCATCCTGGGCCATGCCCACCCCGCGGTCAGCGCGGCGGTGAACGACGCGGCCACTCGTGGCACGAGCTACGGCGCCCCGACGGAGGCCGAGGTGCTCCTCGCCGAGGAGATGTGTCGCCGCATTCCGGGCATGGAGATGGTTCGGATGGTGTCGTCGGGCACCGAGGCCACCATGACAGCGATCCGGTTGGCCCGCGGTGCCACCGGTCGTGACCGGATCCTGAAGTTCGCCGGCAACTACCACGGACACTCCGATGCGCTGCTGGTCGCCGGTGGTTCCGGTGTCGCCCAGCAGGGCCTGAAGGGGTCCGAAGGGGTCACGGCCGGCGCGGTCGCCGACACGATCGTGGCGCCCTACAACGTCGTTCCCGAACTGGATGCGACCGTCGCCGCCGTGATCGTCGAACCCGTCGCTGCCAACATGGGCCTCGTCGAGCCGGCACCCGGATTTCTCGCCGGCTTGCGCGAGGCGTGTGACGCGGTCGGCGCGTTGTTGATCTTCGACGAGGTGATCACCGGGTTCCGACTCTGCCGCGGTGGTGCCGCCGAATGGTTCGACGTCGGGCCCGACATCTGGTGTTTCGGGAAGGTCATCGGCGGCGGTCTGCCGGTCGGTGCGTTCGGCGCGTCGCGCGAGATCATGTCGCACCTCGCCCCGTTGGGTCCGGTGTACCAGGCCGGGACCCTGTCGGGGAACCCGCTCGCGATGGCGGCCGGTCTGGCCCAGCTCGAGCAGCTCACGCCGACGGCGTACGAACAGCTGAGCGCCACTGCGGCCGAGTTGCAGGCCGGGATGATCGCCGCGTTCGCCGACGCCGGGGTCACCGCGACCGTCCCACGGGTGGGTCCGCTGCTGGGGCTCTTCTTCGGCGACACGGCGCCGACCGACTTCGAATCGGCGAAGGCCATCTGCGACAACGGCGTCTACGAACGCTTCTTCCACGGGATGCTCGATGCCGGCGTCGCCCTGGCCCCTGGGGCCTATGAGGCGTTGTTTCCGTCGCTTGCCCACAGTAGCGACGTCGTGGCGGCCACAATCGAAGCCGTTCGCCTCGTGGCGAAGACTCTCTGATCATCCCTCGAGGAGCACCAGCAATGAACAAGAAGTATCTGATCGGCGGCGGACTTCTCGCGGTGGTGGCGGTCGCCGTTGCCGTGTGGTTCGTCTTCTTCAAGGACGATGCGCCCGACGCGGTCGACGTCGGCACTGCCAACGATCAGCTCGATGCCGATCTGGCCGGCGACGAGAGCGGTGACGACGACACCGCTTCCGACACCACGGCTCCCGAGGGCATCGACGGCACGTGGGTGGTCGATGACGAGATCGGCGAGTTCGACTTCGACACCGCGAGCGGCAGCTTCGCCGGCTTCCGGGTGGCCGAGGAGCTGACGGTCGGTGAGGTCACCGCCGTCGGTCGCTCCGGCAACGTGACCGGATCGGTCACCATCGCCGACGGCACCCTGACGGGGGCCGACATCACGGTCGACATGGATGCGATCGTGTCCAACGACAGCCGCCGTGAGGGTGCGATCAAGCGGACCGTCAACACCTCCGACTTCCCGAACGCGACGTTCACCTTCGACGGGGGCGTCGACGTGTCGTCGATCGAGGTGGGCGGACCCGCCCAGAATTTCGCGATCGAGGGTGATCTCACGGTGGCGGGTGTGACCAACCCGGTCACCTTCACCATTGATGCCAACGTGCGCGACGACGGCTTCGGCGTCATCGTCGGCAGCGCCGAGATCGTGTGGGACGACTTCGGCATCACGCCGCCTTCCGCACGGGTCGTGGTCTCGATCGCCGATCAGGGAACCGTCGAGTTCCAGCTGATCGTCGCCCGCTAGAAGGTATGGGTGTCTGACCCCAGAACGTATGGTCAGCGGGTTCGCATCGTCCGGTAGCGGGTGATCAGGGCGTTGGTCGATGCGTCGTGATGGAGCGGCGCGTCGGCATCGGTGAGCTCGGGCACGATCGCCTGGGCGAGCACCTTGCCGAGCTCGACGCCCCACTGGTCGAAGGAGTTCAGGCCCCACACCACGCCCTGGGTGAGCACCTGGTGTTCGTACAACGCGATCAGTTGGCCGAGCACCGACGGCGTGAGCCGCAGGGCCATGATCGTGGTCGAGGGCCGATTGCCGGGGAAGGTCCGGTGGGGGACCAGCGCGGGATCCGGCTCGGTCTCGGCCACCTCTTCGGCGCTCTTGCCGAAGGCGAGCGCCTCGGACTGTGCCAGGCAGTTGGCGACGAGGAGGTCGTGATGGGTCCGACTGCCCGCGAACTCGGCGTCGGTGTGGTCGGGGTCGACCATCACGATGAAGTCGGCGGGAACCACGGTGGTGCCCTGGTGCAGGAGCTGGTGGAACGAGTGCTGGCCGTTGGTGCCCGGCTCGCCCCACACGATCGGTCCCGTCTGGTAGGTCACCGGTTCGCCATCGGCGCGCACCCGCTTGCCGTTGCTCTCCATGTCGAGCTGTTGCAGGTAGGCCGGGAAGCGGTGCAGATACCGCGAGTAGGGGAGGACCGCTCGGGTGGGCAGATCGTTGAACGTCCGGTACCAGACCTCGATCAACCCGAGCAGCACCGGCACGTTGCGGTCGAACGGTGTGTCGGCGAAGTGTTCGTCGACGACCCGGAACCCCGCGAGGAACTCGGCGAATGCCTCGGCGCCGATGGCGAGCATGAGGCTGAGGCCGATGGCGGAATCGACCGAGTAGCGGCCGCCGACCCAGTCCCAGAATCCGAACATGTTGTTGGTGTCGATCCCGAACGCACGGACTTCGTCGGCGTTGGTCGAGACCGCCACGAAGTGAGCGGCCACGGCGTCGTCGCCGAGGGCGTCGGTCAGCCAGCGGCGGGCGGAATGGGCGTTGGTCAACGTCTCCTGGGTCGTGAACGTCTTGGACGAGATGACGAACAGTGTTGTGGCCGGGTCGAGATCGCGGACGGCCTCCCGGATGTCGCTGCCGTCGACGTTGGAGACGAAGCGGCAGCGCAGGCGGGGGTGGTGGAACGCGGTGAGGGCCTCGTAGGCCATCACCGGACCGAGGTCGGAGCCCCCGATGCCGATGTTGACGATCGTGTCGATGGCCTCGCCGGTGTGGCCGGTCCAGTCGCCGTCGCGGACGCGGTCGGTGAACGCGGCCATCTTGTGAAGGACGTCGTGAACGTCGGTGACCACGTTCCTGCCGTCGACGTCGATCACCCGATCGATCGGTGCTCGCAGTGCGGTGTGCAGGACGGCGCGGTCCTCGGTCGTGTTGATGTGGTCGCCACGAAACATGGCCGCGATCCGTTCGGCGAGGCCCGCGCGTTCGGCCAGCGCCACCAGGTCGGCGAGGATCGGTGCGGTCACCCGGTGCTTCGAGAGATCGACCACGAGATCGCCCACCGTGTGCGTCAGTTCCTCGGCCCGCGAAGGATCACCGGCGAAGAGCCGCCGGAGCTCCAATCCGTCGAACCCGCTGGCGTGGGTGACGATCGCCGCCCATTCCTCGGTCGTCGTGATGTCCACCCGTAGGCCTCCGAAGGTCGAGTCGCCGTCCCAGTCTCGCCGCTGGATGCCGGCTGTTGGTGCTTCCGACCCATGAACTGTCCGGCGCGGGTCCATATCCTCGGGACCGGACGGAAATGATGCTCGGAACACGCGCTCGGATCACTGCACTCTCGGCCGCTGTGGGCATCGCCGCGGCCGTGAACCTCGCCGCTCCGTGGGACGACGGCGCGCCGCCCACGCTGATCGGCACGGCCGGCGTCGCCCTCGGCGACGACACGGCCCGCATCGTCGAACGGGTCAACTACCGCCAGGACGTCGAGCGGATCGGTGACGTCGTCATCATCGACGGCCGGCCCCGCGACGAGCTCGCCGGTGAGCTCGCAGCCGTCTGGGAGATCGTCGATGGGATCTGGCCGCAGGAGCAGCGCGCGGTGCTCGCCCAGCTCTCCGTCGTACGCGAGTCACCCCGCGGCCTCGTCGGCGTCGTGCACCCGTCGGCGACCGGTGGATGGATTCTCAGTCTCGACGTCGCCGACCTCGCGGATCGTGCGCTCATCGAGGAGACGATCGTCCACGAACTGTCCCATGTGGTGACCCTCGATCGGGAGGTCTTCACCTTCGGCGAGGTCGACGGGTGCACGGGCACCGCCATCGAGCTCGGCTGCGCGGCCCCCGGTTCGGTGCTGGCGGCGTTCGCCGACCGCTTCTGGTCCGGCGACACCGCGGGCGTCGACGCTGCGGACTTCGTGAACGACTATGCGTCGACGTCGGCCCACGAGGACCTGGCGGAGACGTTCACCGCGTGGGTGTTGGACTGGCCGGTCGATGGTGTGGTCATCGACGCCAAGATGGACATGCTCGCCGCCGACCCGGAGCTGTCGGCGCTGGCCGATGCCCTGCGCGCTCGACTGGTGGCGCGGGCGAACGACGAGCCCCGCCCCTGAGCGGGCGGTCGAGAACTCAGCCGGCCTCGAGGCCGAGGTTGGACCGGGCGGTCTGCAGGGTCTCGTGGACGGTGTCGTAGGGAAGGCCATCGACCTCGATGCCCTCTTCCTCCATCACGACGATCCACTCCTCGATCACCTCGAGCTCCTCGATGACGGCATCGGCGTCCATGTTGCCGAACTGCGCCCGCTCGTGGAACACGACGGCGCCGAGCTCCTCGACGCTGAGCCCGGTGAACCCGGCCATGTTGCCGAAGCTGCCGATGGCGTGGGCGCCGCCTGGGCGATCGGGATCACCGTAGTTCGGGCCACCGTCGATGTCGCGGGTGCCGTTGGTGCCCTTCGCGACCCAGGCGATCTGCCCGGCGAGGCCGTCGTAACCGCTGTCGGTGATGCCGTACGGGAAGGTGAGCAGCACCTCGCCGTCGCTGAGCTGTCGGCCGGTGCCGCCGCCGCCGCCACCACCGTGGCAGCCGGCGCACTGGGCGTAGATCTCTTCGCCCTCGAAGGCCAAGCCGCCGGTGACCGGGGGGCGCTCGAGGTAGCCGACGTAGTAGATCGCCCAGATCGGCAGGAAGAGCAGCACGGGCATGACCCATACCGGGATGGTCTTGCGGGCCTTCGCCGCGGCGACCCACGGGGTGTCGGGGACGGGCTCGGGTTCCGGCTCCGGTACCGCGGGCGCGGCGGCTGCTGCGGGGACGGGTGCGGTCGATGCCGGGGTGGCCGCCGCGGCGGGGGCGTCGTCGGCCGCGGGGGCGTCGCCGCCTTCGCCGCTGAGGCGGGCTCGGGCTTCTGCGGCCTTCTTGAGCAGGTGCTCGGGTATTTCGGTCACCGTCGTCTCCGGTGCGGGGTCAGGACAAGATCTCTTGGTACAGGATCTGTGTTGGAACAGACCGTGCGCAGGATAGAGCCAGTGTCCCACGTTGGAGCAACTTGGGGAGGGAATCGCACCGGTCCGAGATTTCCGCGGCGCCGGATTGGGTCCGGGCGACTTTTCCCGTGGTAAACCTTCGCTCAACCCGGGTGGTGCGTCTACTCGGGTCTACACTTGTGCGTGGATTCACGAGGTCCTTGAATCCACGACTCCACCAGGAGCCGCTCGTGGTTGCTTTCACCATGTCTGTCATCATCACCGCCGTGCTCGTCTCGGGCATCGTCGCGTACTCGAAGCGGCGCCCGGTGGGCCAGCCCCACACCTGGGGCGAGGCGATGCTCGGTGCTTTCGTCGTCTTCTTCCTCATGTTCTGGGTCTACGGGGTCGTGCCGCACCAGTGGCTGGTGTGGGCCGAGAACGAGCTCAACTGGCGCTCCGACAAGTTCCTCCACGGTCCCGGCGGCTTCCTGAAGCCGCAGCCCGAGGGTGGCTGGAACCCGATCACGCTCAACTATCAGGTGATCGAGCACATCATCGCGGTCGGCATCTACGGCGTGATGCTCGGCGGCAACATCTGGCTGTGGGGCGTCTGGCAGAACCGGGGCAAGGGTCAAGAAGAGACGGCACCGGCCCGTTCGAGCTTCGGCCGGCCGCTGGTGAAGGAGGGTTCGTCGTCGTGACCACGACCGATGCCAACCCACCGATGCCGGTGTTTCGCGACGACTACGTGCTCCAGGAAGTCGACGCGGCATGGCTCAGCCAGGCGGTCAAGCCCAAGCAGTTCATCCACATCGACCAGGCCGAGTGCATCATGTGCGAGGGCTGTGTCGACATCTGCCCGTGGAAGTGCATCCACATGGTGCGCCCCGATGCCATCGACGAAGCGATCGGCACCGAGAAGCCGGGCGTCGACCCCAACGACCACGTGATCTTCACGATCGACGACGACGTGTGCACCCGTTGCGCGCTGTGTGTCGATCGCTGCCCCACCGGTGTGATCATCCTCGGCAAGATCGGTGATCCCGCCGCTGCCGGCGACTCGCACCAACGAACCAACACCCACGGCTACGGATACGGAATGCGTCTCGGCTGAGCCGGGCGACGCAGGAGAAACTACGCATCATGGCGAACGACACCGACGAAGAGATCAAGAAGCCGCTCCCGCAGCGGATGCAGGACTCCATGTCCCAGCTCGGCGACGACATCGTCTCGAGCCAGGCATGGAACTCGATCTTCCGTCCCGGCTCGATCTTCCGGAAGGGCTACACCGACAGTCCGAGGAACCGGTCCTACGTGATCATGAACTCGGTGATGTACCACCTCCATCCCGTGAAGGTGAAGCGTCACGCAGTCAAGGTCAGCTACACCCTCTGCCTCGGCGGGCTGAGCTTCTTCCTCTTCATCCTGCTCACGGTCACCGGCATCTTCTTGATGTTCTTCTACCGCCCGACCGCCGCGGCGGCGTGGGACGACATCTACACCCTGCAGACCTCGGTGACCTTCGGTCTCCTGGTCCGCAACATGCATCGGTGGGGAGCGCACCTGATGGTGCTCACCGTGTTCCTCCACATGGCACGCGTCTTCTACCACGGCGCCTACAAGCCACCTCGCGAGTTCAACTGGGTCATCGGCGTGATCCTCTTGATGCTCACGCTGCTGCTCTCGTTCACCGGCTATCTGCTGCCGTGGGATCAGCTCGCACTCTGGGCCGTGACCGTGGGAACGAACATGATGGGGTACACCCCCGTCTTCGGTAATCAGGTGAGATTCGTGCTGCTCGGCGGCGTCGAGATCGGTACCGACACCTTGTTGCGCTGGTACGTGCTCCACGTCCTCATGCTCCCGTTCGTGATCGTCATCTTCATGGCGATCCACTTCTGGCGGGTGCGCAAGGACGGCGGCATCTCGGGTCCGCTGTAGGGCTGGGCCGGAAAGAGACGAGAACACGACATGACCGAAGTCCCAGAACATCTCCGCAAGCGAGCCGAAGAGGCCCGAGCCAAAGCCGCTGCGGCCAAGGCAGAGTCCGCCGCGCCCGCAGAGGAGGCCGAACTCACGGCCGAGCAGCAGGCGGCGGCATCGAAGATCCCCGCCCATCTCCTCGAACGGTCAAAGGCCGCCAAGGCCAAGGCCGACGGCGATGCCGGTGGTGGCGCCGTCGCCACCGCAGCTCCTCCGTCGGCTGCACCCGCAGCCGCGGGCGCCGCGCCGCTGGCCACCGGCCCCGGTGGTCACACCCAGCGGCTTCTCACGGTCGTCAAGTCGGGTTCGATCCAGGACGTCAAGGCCGTGCCGCAGGACAAGGTCCATGTGTGGCCGCACCTGCTCGTGATCGAGTTCGCGGCTGCGCTGTTCATCACGGCGTTCACCCTGATCTTCTCTATCTTCGTCAATGCGCCGCTGCTCGAGCTCGCGAACTTCAACGAGACCCCGAACCCGTCGAAGGCTCCCTGGTACTTCCTCGGCCTGCAGGAACTGCTCACGATGTTCCATCCGATGGTCGCGGGTGTGACCATTCCCGGCATGGGCCTCTTCGTGCTGATCCTGGCGCCCTACATCGACAAGAACCCGTCCAACAAGCCCGAGGATCGCAAGTTCGCGGTCTCGCTCATGACGATTCACCTGATGTTCTGGGCCGTGCTCGTGATGATCGGTTCGTTCTTCCGTGGTCCCGGCTTCAACTTCGTCTTCCCATGGGAAGCCGGACTCTTCTTCGAACTCTGATGGATTCGCCCCGAGGAGGCATCTCATGCTCGTAATCGGAATCATCGTCGTCGCCGTTCTGGCCCTCGTCGCCGTGGCCGCCGGCATGCGCTCGCGCCAAACCGACCAAGCGGTCGGTGTGCTGTCGCGCGAGACGAAGAAGCGCGACGAGGCGAGTTCTGTGCTCGGCTCCGAGGCCGAACTCACCGGCAAGCAGGTGGAGAAGGCTGCACTCATCGAGCGCAAGAACGCATCCAGGGAACTGGCCCTGGTCGGCGCCGGTGCGCCGCCGGCGCCGTACGTGCCACCGGACCCCGAGATGATCGGCGTGACTCGCCGCCAGTTCTTCAACCGTTCGATCGTGCTGATGTTCGCCCTCGGTCTGTCCGGTTTCGGCACGGCGTGCATCGCGTTCCTGTGGCCCCAGCTCGGTGGCGGGTTCGGCTCGGCGATCAAGGTCGGTCTCGTGAGCGATCTCCTTGGTCAGATCCGCGGCGCCAACGGCTTCCTGTACAAGGCTGAGGGTCGCATGTGGCTCACCGAATACCCCAACGGCGCGATCGAGAAAGCCAACAAGGTGTATTCGGCCAACGAACTCAGCGGCATGACCGCCGGCATCCAGCTGGGCCTCGACGGGGGCATCATCGCCCTCTACCAGAAGTGTCCGCACCTGGGCTGCCGTGTCCCGAGTTGCGCGACCTCACAGTGGTTCGAGTGTCCGTGCCACGGCTCCCAGTACAACCAGGTCGGCGAGAAGCGTGGCGGGCCGGCCCCGCGCGGCATGGATCGCTTCGCCATGACCATCGGATCCGACGGCTCCCTCACCGTCGACACCGGCACCATCATCCAGGGTCCCGCCATCGGGACCAACACCACCGGGCAGGAGGCCGAAGGGCCCAACTGCATCGGTCAGTCCACTCACTAGTAACCTCTCTCCGTTTCCGTCCCGACACTCTCGAGAACCTTTCTTACGCGCATGCTGCTCGCTGCATCCACACAACGAACCATCGGCTTCGTCATCTTGGCGATCGTCTTTCTCGGTGGCCTCGTCTACATCTTCTTCAACATCCGCTCGGCCAAGGCCGAGGTCGGTTCCGAGGTCGAACTCGCGGCCAACCGCAGCGCCCCGCTGCGAGACGAGGACCTCGAGGGGCGCCGGTTGGATCTCGCTCTGCTGGCCAACCTGGCGATGCTCACGATCATCGCCATCGCGTTGCCGTTCTACTGGCTCGGCGAGCCGGGTCGTGAAGACGGGCGCAACGTCGACACCGGCCGCATCTTCACCAACCGCGGCGAGGACATCTACATCAACGGCGCCCAGTGCGTGAACTGCCACGGCTCCGCCGGTGCCGGTGGCGGCGTCACCACCGCGATCACCGACGACGACGGTGGCTTCGTCGCCCAGGTCGTCTGGAAGGCACCGGCGCTCAACACCTTGCTCTCGAGGAACTCCGAGGACGAGATCCTCCACGTCCTCAACTACGGCCGCAACGGGGTCATGCCGGCCTGGGGTGGGGCCGGCGGTGGTCCGCTCACCAACCAACAACTCGAAGAGGTCATCTTCTACCTGCGGTCGATCCAGATCGACGAGGAGACGATCCGGGCCGAGGTCGAGGGCGGTGTGCTCCAGCGGGTGCAGGAGTGGATCGTCGACGATGCCGAACGTTGGACCGACGCGTATCTCGTCGCGATCCGTGAGGCGGAAGCCGCCCAGCTCGACGCGACGCTCGCCGTCGAAGCCATCGATCTCCAGTGCGCCGACGTCGACGAGACCTCCGACGCAGCCGACCAGACCCTCTGCGCCGACCTCACCGCTGCGAACGCCGCCGTCACCGATGCCCGTTCCGCCGGCGCCGACCAACTCGACGCCGCCGCCGTCGCATGGCTGGCCGAGGCCCAAGGCGTCGCCGACGTGGCCCGCGGGCTGGCCCTGGCCGCCGATCCGTCGCTCGCCGATCCGTCCAATGTCGGCACCGACGGCGTGAATCTGCCGCTGCGCTGGGCCGCCCTCGACCTGCTCGCCGAGGAGGACGCGGTTCCCAACGCCGAGGAGTACCACCGCTACGGCGAGTTCCTCTTCACCAACCCGGCGGCACAGGGCACCTACAGCTGCGCCCGGTGCCACACCTTCGGATGGAGCTACGACGCCGCCGAGCGATTCACCCTGCGAGCCAACGGCACCACCGAGTCGATCCTGCCGGAGGGCTACGTGCAGGGCGGCGGCTACTTCGGGCCGCAGTTGACGAGCGAGTCCACTCGCAGCCAGTTCCAGACGGCACGCACCCATGCCACCTTCATCGAGGTCGGCCAGACCATCGGGCAGCCCTACGGTCGGGGCGGTTCCGGCGGCAACGGGCAGATGCCCGGTTTCGGCCCACGCACCGAATCCGACGCGGTCGGTCCCGGCATCGATTCCGAGGCCGAGTTCGACTACCCCGCCCTGCTCACCTCTGATCAGATCGACGCCATCGTGGCATTCGAGAGGAACCTCTGATGCAGATGATCGATCTCATCGCCGGTCTCGCCTGGGACCCTGAAATCCGCGGCTTCCTGGCCGTGCTCACCGGCATCGTCGTCCTCATGGGCTCGGTGTGGCTGATCCTGTCGACCAACAGCGGCACCCGCCTCGGGACCCTGCTCGCCGGCGCCGGCTTCTTCGGCTGGATGGCGATCATGGGTTCCATCTGGTGGATCTACGGCATCGGCTACGCGGGCGACCGTCCCGTGTTCGAAGAGGTCGAGATCGCCGAGGGCGACATCGGCGGCGCCGACCTCGAGTTCGCCGCCCTCGACCGGGCCCAGGCGCTGCAGTCCGAGGCGCTGCCCATCCCCTACGACCTCCTCATCGAGGATCACGCCGACGCCATCGCCACGTACGGCGAAGGGGTCTTCGGTCCGGACTGGGAAGAACTCGTCCCCGCCGCCGAGCACGACTACATCGAGCAGCTTCGTGTGGCATGGGTCGACTTCGGGGTGGTCACCCGCGACACCCTCACCGCCGACCAGATCGAGGGTCTGACCGACGCCGAGATCGATGCGTTGGTCGCCGAGGAAGACGCCCGCAATCGGGCGACCACGTTGTCCGAACTCGCGTCGGAAGCACCCGCCCTGATTCCCGACGACCTGCCCCAGCTCGGCGAATGGCGCCTGCTGTCCACGGCCGACATGGGTGAGGCCCAGGCCTCGGCCATCGCCTTCCTCCTCGAGAGTGGCGACTACGACTTCACGAACCAGACCCAGTTCAAGATCCTCAACGGCTTCGCGTCCGGCGGCAAGGACGGTCTCCCCGAGAACCCCAGTCGCTGGGACCGGATCTACACCCAGATCAAGTCGGCGCTCACGATCAAGCACCCGACGGGCTATGCACTCATCCAGGTGCAGGCCGTCACCGCCGAGTCGCTCGACAATCTGCCCGGCACCGCGCCGAAGCGCCCCGTCGTCGACGAGAACGAGCCTGTCGTGTCGGTGGTCCTGATCCGCAATCTGGGCAATCTGCGCCAGCTCCCCGCCATGGTGACGATCGGCTCGCTGCTGATCTTCCTGGCCTTCGCCTACATGCTCCACGAGCGAGACAAGGTCGCCATGGCCAGAGCCGCCGAATCCGGGGCGTCGTAGACCGATGCTGAGCCAGTACCTCCCACTGCTGGCGCTCTTCGCGGTCGCCGCGTTGTTCGCGGCCGGCAGCTTCCTTGCGTCAGGACTCTTCGCCCCCCGCAACCCCTCGGTGGCCAAGCAGGCTCCCTACGAGTGCGGCATCGTGCCGACCCGCGAAACCCCCGAGCGTTTCCCGGTGCGCTTCTTCCTCGTCGCGATGATCTTCATCGTGTTCGACATCGAGATCATCTTCTTCTACCCGTGGGCGGTCGCCCAGGGTGGCCTCGGCATCTTCGGCCTCGTGTTGATCATGGTGTTCTCGTTCGCGGTGTTCGAGTCGTTCGTCTACCTCATCGGCAACGGCGCACTCGAGTGGGGGCCGCTCAAGCAGATCGCGGCACCGTCGGGCATCACCTCGCCCGAACGGACCCTGCAGACCACCATCCGCCGGGTCGGCCTCGAGGACCGAGGGCCAGCCCCGTCGAACGACGAATCCGGTGAACCCGACGCGGAAGAAGCCGCCTGATGTATCTCCCGAAGATCGGCGACACGAACGACATCGCCAACGACGGGCTCGGCGGTCTCGAACACAACTTCATCACCGGCAATGTCGAGAACCTCATCAACTGGGCCCGTCGCCGCTCCACCTGGCCGGCCACCTTCGGCCTGGCCTGCTGCGCGATCGAGATGATGGCCACCGGTGCCGCCCACTACGATCTCGCCCGCTACGGCATGGAGACCTTCCGGGCCTCACCCCGCCAGGCCGACCTCATGATCGTCGCCGGGCGGGTCAGCCAGAAGATGGCGCCGATCCTGCGTCAGGTCTACGACCAGATGATGGAACCCAAGTGGGTCATCTCGATGGGTGTGTGTGCATCGAGCGGTGGCATGTTCAACAACTACGCCATCGTGCAGGGTGTCGACCAGGTCGTGCCGGTGGATGTCTACGCCCCCGGGTGTCCGCCGGGGCCCGAGACCCTCATGCACGCGATCTTCACGCTGCACGAGAAGATCGAGAACCAGGAGATCCTGAAGCGTCGTGAAGAGAACGGCGGTGGCGCCGGCATCGTCATCGAGCAGCGCGACGGCCAGCGTGCCGGCCTCACCATCGGGAGTTGACGGTGAGCGACGACGAGAACACGCCAGAAGAAGGCGCCGACACGGATGAGGTCGAGGCGCAGCCGACTCCCGAGATGCGCTACGACGCGATCGTCGCCGACTCGCTCGGCGACGTCGTGCTCCATCCCGCTCGCGACCACTACCTCGACACGATGGCCGCAGCCAAGGACGACGGCTTCGACCAACTGATCGACCTCACCGCCGTCGACTTTCTCGCCTACGCCGCGCCCCGTGGACTTCCGTCGGGCATCGACGCCGAGCGTTTCGAGGTCGTCACCCAACTGATCAACCACGACAGCGGCGAACGGATCCGGGTGCGGGTCCAGGTGCCGGCCGACGAGCCGACGGTCGCCTCCCTGTTCGATCTCTGGCCGGGCAGCGAGGCCCTCGAGCGCGAGGTGTTCGACATGTTCGGGATCGAGTTCGCCGACCACCCCGACATGAGTCGGATCCTCATGCCCGAGGACTGGGTCGGCCATCCGCTGCGCAAGGACTACGCCGTGGGGTCCATTCCCGTGCAGTTCAAGGCTGCGAGCAACATCCGATGACCGCCGAACGAGTGCTCCGCCGAGGCGACGACTCCGCCGTGCTCCGTCTCTCCGAGGCCGACGCCGCCCAGATCGGCAACGACCCCGACACGATGGCCGACGACGAGCGGGTCCTGCTCAACATGGGCCCCTCGCATCCGTCGACCCACGGCGTGTTGCGGCTGATGCTGGAGATGGAGGGTGAGACCGTGCGGCGGTCGAAGCCCGTGGTCGGCTACCTCCACACCGGCATGGAGAAGCAGGGCGAGCAGCTCAGCTACCTCCAGGGGTGCACCAACGTCACCCGGATGGACTATGCCGCGCCACTGTTCAGCGAACTGGCCTTCTCCCTGACCACGGAGAAGCTCCTGGGCATCGAGGTGCCGGAGCGGGCCGTGTGGATTCGCATGCTCATGTGCGAGCTCAATCGCATGTCGTCGCACCTTCTCTTCATGGCGACCAACGGCATGGACCTCGGCGCCGTCGGCATGATGATCTACGGCTGGCGTGAACGAGAGGAAGTGCTTCGCTTCCTCGAGATGGTCACCGGTCTGCGGATGAACCACAACTACATCCGCCCCGGCGGTGTGGCCGCCGATCTTCCCGACGGATGGGAAGCAGAAGTCGAACGGGTGCTCGACATCACCGAGCCCCGTCTCCAGGAGTACGACATCCTCATGACCGGCCAGCCGATCTGGCGCGAGCGGCTCCAGGGTGTCGGCGTCCTCAACACCGACGAGGCGCTCGCGCTGTCGGCCACCGGCCCGTTGTTGCGCTCGACCGGCTACGCCTGGGACCTCCGCCGGTCCCAGCCCTACCTCGCCTACGACCAGGTCGACTTCGACGTGATCGTCGGCACCTACGGCGACTGCTACGACCGCTTTGCGATCCGGCTCAACGAGATCCGCGAATCGATGAAGATCGTCCGCCAGATCCTCGAGAAGATGCCCTCCGGCGACTATCGGATCCAGGACAAGAAGGTCACGCCGCCGCCCCGTGTGCGGATCGACCAGTCGATGGAAGCGCTCATCCACCACTTCAAGATCTTCACCGAGGGCTACAAGGTCCCGGCCGGCGAGGCCTATTGCGCCGTCGAGTCGCCCCGTGGCGAACTCGGTGTCTACATCGTGAGCGACGGCTCCTCCCATCCCTACCGCATGCACGTCCGAGGCCCGAGCTTCATCAATCTGCAGACGATGCCGCATCTGATGAAGGACGGTCTGATCGCCGATGGTGTGGCGATCATCTCCTCGGTCGACCCGATCATGGGCGAGGTCGATCGCTGATGGCACGTTTCTCCGATTCCAACCTCGCGACCGCACTCGAGATCATCTCGCGCTACCCGCGCCCCAAGTCGGCCCTGATTCCGCTGCTGCATCTCGCCCAGGAGCAGGACGGTTGGGTCACCGACGACGCCATGCGTCACATCGCGGAGCTGACCGGCACCACGCCCGCGGAGGTCAAGGGCACCGGTTCGTTCTACGAGATGTTCAAGTTCCATCCGGTGGGCACCTATGTGGTCAACGTGTGCACCAACCTCTCGTGCCAGTTGCTCGGCGGTGAGGAACTCCTCGCCCACGCCGAATCGACCCTCGGGGTGAAGGCCGGTGGCACCACCGCGGATGGCATGTTCACGATCGAAGACGTCGAGTGCATCGCGGCCTGCACCGAGGCCCCCTGCCTGCAGGTCAACTATCGCTACCGTCTCCGGGTGACCAACGAGGACTTCGACTCCCTGATCGACGACCTCCGTCACGGCCGGGCCGTCGACATCCCCGAGCACGGGACCCTTGGTCTGGTCCGCCAGTCGATCCCCGCGGGCCGCGGTGCCGGGATCGTGCCTCCCGAAGCGGCACGCGAAGCGCCGGTGTGGCTGGCCCGCAACGACGTCGCGTCCGACGAAACCGCAGGGGAGGGCTGATGCCGACCCACGCCTACGTTCCCCACGCCCCCGGCTACGTTGACAACGACGGTCCCAAGATCGTCACCGCCCGGTTCCCCCACGAGGATTCGTTCACCATGGGTCGGGCCGAGGCCACCGGCGCCTACCAGGGTCTGCGCGCCGCGCTCGACCGCACACCGGCCGAAGTCCACAACGAGGTCCGCGAGGCGACCGTGCTCGGTCGCGGCGGTGCCGGCTTCCCGGCCGGCGTCAAGTGGGGGTTCATGCCGCCCGGCAAGTACCCGTACTACCTCGTCGTCAACGGCGACGAGTCCGAGCCCGGCACCTACAAGGACCGCCTCCTCATGGAGCGCGACCCCCACCAGCTCATCGAGGGCTGCCTCATCGCGTGCTACGCGCTCGGCCTCGCCCAGTGCTTCCTCTATGTCCGCGGCGAGATGGCCCTGGCCCAGGAACGCATCGCCCAGGCCCTCAACGACGCCTATGCCAAGGGCTATGTCGGCAAGAACATCATGGGCACCGAGTTCAGCGTCGACATCACCCTCACGTGGGGTGCCGGCGCCTACATCGTCGGTGAGGAGACGGCCCTCATCGAGAGCCTCGAGGGCAACCGGGGCATGCCCCGGCTCAAGCCCCCCTACTTCCCGGCGGCCATCGGCCTCTACGGTCAGCCGACCATCGTCAACAATGTCGAGACCCTCGCCAACCTGCCGTGGTTGATGAACAACGGCGCCGCCCAGTACAAGACCTACGGGTCCGAGGCCTCGCCGGGCACCCGTCTCGTCGCGGTCTCGGGCCACGTGCAGCGTCCGGGCGTCTACGAGATCGAGCAGGGCGTCACCACGTTCCGCGACCTCTTCTACGGCGACAACTTCTGCCAGGGCATCCGCGAAGGGCACGAGCTCAAGATGTTCGTGCCCGGTGGCGGCTCCGCACCCTGGTTCTTCCCCGAACAGGTCGACCTGCCGCTCGAGGGACGCGAGATCGGCGCTGCCGGTTCGATGCTCGGCTCCGGCGCGATCATCGTGATGGACGAGACCACCGACGCGGTCAAGGCCGCGCTGCGGCTCGTGCGTTTCTACGCCCGAGAGTCGTGCGGCAAGTGCACCCCGTGTCGCGAAGGAACCACATGGGAGGAGCGCGTCCTGCAGCGCATCCTCGACGGCGAGGGGCGTCCGAGCGACATCGACATGCTGCTCGACATCGCCGACAACATCTCGCCCGGTCCCTATCCCGTCGCCGCCGACCCGTCGCAGGGGCTCGACGCGATCCCGTTCCCGCCGAAGCAGACCACGATCTGCCCGCTGGGTCCGTCGTCGGTCGCGCCCATCGCCTCGACCATCCGCCGCTTCCGACACGAGTACGAGGCGAAGATCACCAAGCGCGACACCATTCCCGTCATGTCGGTTGCCGTCGCTACCGGAGAGACGGAGCGTGAAACGTGACCGATACCCACAACGAGCTGTCGACGGTCTCGGTCACGGTCAACGGGGTCGAGATCGCCGCGAACCCCGACGAGTTGCTGATCGACGCGTGCGAGCGCACCGGCACCTACATCCCGCGCTTTTGCTACCACCCGCGCATGAACCCGGTGGGCATGTGCCGCATGTGCCTCGTCGAGGTCGACACCGGCCGCGGTCCGGCGCTGCAGCCGAGCTGCATGCTCCCGGTCACCGACGGCATGACCGTCGAGACCGAGACCGAGCTGACCAAGAAGGCCCAGGACGGCGTTCTCGAGTTCCTGCTCATCAACCACCCGCTCGACTGCCCGGTCTGCGACAAGGGCGGCGAATGCCCGCTGCAGGACCAGACCGTCGCCTACGGCCCCGGTGAGTCGCGCTTCGTCGAGGAGAAGCGTCACTACGAAAAGCCGATCGCCATCAGCGACACCGTCTATCTCGACCGCGAGCGCTGCATCCTGTGTGATCGTTGCACCCGCTTCGCCGACGAGGTCGCCGGCGACACGCTGATCCACTTCATGGACCGGGGCAACAACACCCAGGTCAACACCTTCCCCGACGAGCCCTTCGCCTCCTACTTCTCGGGCAACACCGTGCAGATCTGCCCGGTGGGCGCGCTCACCGCCAAGCCCTACCGTTTCAAGGCCCGCCCGTGGGACCTCGAGGAGACGATCTCGACGGCGTGGGTCGACTCGGTCGGCTCCCGTATCACCGTCCAGTCGTCGCGCAACCAGGTGCTGCGGGTTCTCGGTGTCGACGCCGATCCCGTCAACTGGGGCTGGTTGTCCGACAAGGAGCGCTTCGGGTTCGAGGCGATCAACTCCGAGGCCCGACTCCATTCACCGATGGTGACGCACCCGGTGACCGGCGACCTCGTGCCGACCGGCTGGGCCGACGCCCTCACCCGAGTCGTCGAGGCGTTGCGCGACGCCGATCCGAACCGGGTCGCCGTCCTCGGCGGCGCCCGCATGACCAACGAGGCGCAATACGCCTGGGCCAAGCTGATGAAGGGCGTGGTGGGTACCGACCATGTCGACGCCCAGCTGGCCGACGGTCTCCCTCCCGAGGTCGTACTCGGTCTGCCCCGCGCCACCATCGACGATGCCTGCCGCGCCGGTGGCACCGTGATCCTGGTCGGTCCCGACCCCAAGGAAGAGCTCGGGGCGCTGTATCTGCGCCTGCGTCACGCGGTCGTCGAAGACGGCGCCACCCTCATCGAGCTGACCCCGCACCGCAGCGGTCTCAGCGGGATCGCCGCCCACTCCCTGCACCCGCGTCCCGGCGAGGTCGGCGACGTCGCCGCCGCGCTGGTCGCCGCGACCACCGGTGCCGCTTCCGCGGCCGGCGGGGTCGAGGCCGACGCCATCGCCGCCGCAGCCGCCGCGATCGCCGGCCCGGTCACGGTCGTACTCGGCCGTGCGTCGCTGGCCGAATCGGCCGATGCCGCCGTGTCGGCCGCCCTCGCCCTCGCCGCCCTCCCCGACGTCTCGTTCCTGTCGGCGCTGCGCCGGGGCAACATCCACGGCGCGCTCGACAACGGGCTCTCGCCGGGTCTGCTCCCCGGTCGCACCACGCTCACGGCGGGCGCGTCGCGCTTCGCCGACGCGTGGCCGTCGACACCCACGTCGGTGGGCAACGATGCCGCAGGCATCCTCGCGGCCGCGCAGGCCGGTGACGTCGAGGTCCTCGTGCTCCTCGGGTGCGATCCGATCAACGACGTGCCCGATCACGCGCTCGCCGAAGCCGGGCTGGCCGGCGCCGGCCTCGTGATCGCCGTCGACATGTTGCCCAACGATTCGGCGACGCGTTTCGCCAGTGTGGTCCTCGCCGCCGCCGCTCCCACGGAGTCGAGCGGCACGTTCACCAACCTCGAGGGTCGCGTGAGCGTGTGCGAGCAGAAGGTCACGCCGGCCGGTACCTCCCGCCCCGACTGGATGATCGCGGCAGAGATCGCCCTGCGCTTGGGCAGCGACCTCGGCGTCGATTCCCCCGAGGCGATCCGGGCCGAGCTGGCCGCCGTCTCCGCCGTCCATGGTGGTCTCACCGAGGCGGCGCTCGACGAGGGCCGTATCGACGGTGTGCTGATCTCCGGGGCCGGCGACATCGCCGCGCCGGCCGCGCCGAGCGGTGACGGCCCCGCCAACGACGCCTACTCGTTGCGTCTCGTCGCCACTCGCAAGATGTACGACGACGGCGTGCTCCTGCGCCACAGCCCGGCCAGCGCCGGCCTCGCCCGCTCGATCCAGGTCCGGCTCAACCCGGTCGACTTCGACAAGCTCGGTGTCGAACCCGGCACGGTCGTCAAGGTCGAGTCGGCCCGAGGTCACCTCTTGACGCCGGTCGCATGCGACGCTGGTGTGCCCGCCGGCTCCGCCGCAATCCCGTTCTCGGTCGACGGTTGGGCGGCCAACACCCTTATCGACAGTTCTGCTGCGGTCACCGACGTCAGGGTGGAGCGGCCATGATCCTCGCACTCGATCCGCTCTTCACCGACGGCGTCGATCTCGGCGACTTCGGGTTCGTGCTGCTGAAGGTCGTGGTCGCCTTCGTGTTCCTGCTCGTGGCCGTGATGCTCAACATCTGGTTCCTGCGCAAGGTGATCGCCGATTTCCAGAACCGCATCGGCCCGAGCGTGGCCGGCCCGTGGGGCATCCTCCAGAGCCTGGCCGACGGCATCAAGCTCTTCATGAAGGAAGACCTGATCCCCGAGAAGTCGGACCGGTTCGTCTTCAAGCTCGCGCCCTATCTGTCGCTCGTCCCCGCGTTCCTCGTTTTCGCCATCGTTCCTCTCGGCGGCAACTTCAACGAGAGTCGGGTGCTCGACGACGGCACCGTCGTGACCGGCGCATTCGGTTGGGGTGACAACGTCACCTTCCTGCAGGTGGCCGATCCGCCCGTCGGCATCCTGTTCTTCCTGGCCATGTCGTCGCTCGCCATCTACGGCATCATGCTGGCCGGCTGGTCGTCGGGCTCGAAGTACCCGCTGCTCGGATCGGTGCGGGCCTCGGCCCAGATGGTGTCCTACGAGGCCGCCCTCGGCCTGGCCATCGCCGCCGTCGTGCTCATGAGCGGCTCGCTCTCGACCAACGAGATCGTGGCCCAGCAGGCCGGTGAGGGGTTCTGGGGCTTCGTGCCCAACTGGAACCTGATCATCACCGGCTTCGTGCCCTTCGTGATCTTCCTGATCGCCGGCACCGCCGAGCTCAACCATCCGCCCTTCGACCTCGTCGAAGCCGAGCAGGAGCTCGTCGGTGGCTTCCACACCGAGTACTCCTCGATCCGGTTCGCCCTCTTCTTCCTGGCCGAGTTCATGAACCAGATCACGATGTCGGCGATCGCGGTCACCCTCTTCCTGGGCGGCCCGGCCGGCCCGGTGCTCTTCGGTCCCGACTGGATCTGGGGCATCGTCTGGTTCTTCGCCAAGACCATGGTGTTCCTCACCGCCCTGGTGTGGGTCCGGGCCACGCTGCCCCGCTTCCGCTACGACCAGCTCATGGACCTCGGCTGGAAGCTGCTGATCCCGCTGGCCCTCGGCTGGTTCCTCCTGCTCGCCGGTCTCCAGGTCGGCGACGACCGTGGGTGGGGCTGGGAGCAGACCGCCGGTTTCGTGGTCGGTTTCATGGCCGTCTGCATGGTCATGGCCAGTCTCCTGATGGCGGCCGTACGCACGGCGCGACAGGAACGCCTCGAACGAGAGGGGGCCGATCATGGCTGACGTCTCCGACTACTTCCGCGGCTTCGCCGTCACCTTCAAGAAGCTCTTCAAGTCGACCGACACCGGCAAGACGATGACCGTCGAGTACCGCGGCGGCAAGGCCCCCGAGGGCAAGCTCGACGAGAAGCGCGAGAAGACCGAGCGGCTCCACGGACGCCATGTCCTCAATCGCTACGAAGACGGCATGGAGAAGTGCATCGGCTGCGAGCTGTGCGCCGGGGTCTGCCCCGCGAAATGCATCTATGTGCGCGGCGCCGACAACGACCCCGAAGCCCCGACCTCGCCGGGGGAGCGGTTCGGCTACGTCTACGAGATCAACTATCTGCGTTGCATCCACTGCGATCTGTGCGTCGAGGCGTGCCCCACGCAGGCGATCACCGAGACGAAGCTCTTCGAGTTCTCCTTCACCAACCGCGACGACGCGATCTACACCAAGAACGAGCTGGTCGTCGGCGACGACGGCAAGCCCCAGAAGCTGCCCTGGGAAGACTGGCGCGAAGGCGACGACGAGATGACCTCCGGCTGGATGCGGGCCACCTCGCCCGCCGGTGATCACCGCTACGAAGGCATCGTGCACTGGGCCGGCGAGCTCGGCTACGGCGTGCGGGCCCCCGAGACGGGCCAGTCCGGCGGCGCGGCGGCGGAG
The DNA here is from genome assembly GCA_041394245.1 of Acidimicrobiales bacterium. Lineage (NCBI taxonomy): Bacteria > Bacillati > Actinomycetota > Acidimicrobiia > Acidimicrobiales > Acidimicrobiales bacterium. Next base: position 300,216 of record JAWKIR010000003.1, on the reverse strand, counting down.
GGGGACTCGTGACCGCCCAGACGATCACCTTCATCGTTGGCGCGATCATCGTGCTCACCGGCGGCATCGGTGTCGTCGCGTCGAAGAACCCGGTGCACTCCGCGCTCTTCCTGGTGCAGACCCTCATGGGTGTCGCGCTGCTGTTCATCGTGCAGGAGGCGCACTTCCTCGCCGCCGTGCAGGTCGTCGTCTACGCCGGCGCGATCGTCATCCTCT